>PNJK01000005.1 GCA_013821825.1 Rhodobacter sp. | reverse complement strand
GCCCCGCATGCCTGCGTGATGCTGGAATATGCAGACAACGCGAAGCTTTACCTGCCGGTCGAGAATATCGAACTGCTCAGCCGCTATGGCCATGAGGAGGGCCTCCTTGACCGGCTGGGCGGCGGAGCCTGGCAGGCGAAGAAGGCCAGACTGAAAGAGCGGATCAAGGAGATCGCCGACCGGCTGATGCGGATCGCGGCGGAGCGCGCGCTGCGCCATGCACCGATCCTCGAGGCGCCGCATTCGATCTGGGAGGCCTTCGCGGCGCGCTTTCCCTATCAGGAGACGGACGACCAGCTTTCGGCCATCGCTGATGTGGTGGCGGACCTGGAAAAGGGCTCGCCGATGGACCGCCTGATCGTGGGCGACGTTGGCTTCGGCAAGACCGAGGTCGCGATGCGGGCGGCCTTCGTGGCGGCGCTTTCCGGGATGCAGGTGGCGGTGATCTGCCCGACGACGCTTCTTGCCCGCCAGCACTACCGCAGCTTTGCCGAGCGTTTTCGCGGATTTCCCATATCGGTCCGACCCTTGTCACGCTTTGTTTCAGCAAGGGACGCCAATGCCACGCGCGCCGCGATCAGCGACGGGTCGGTCGATATCGTCGTTGGCACCCATGCGCTCTTGGCCAAGGGGATCAGCTTCAAGAACCTTGGCCTTCTGATTATCGACGAGGAACAGCACTTTGGCGTGACCCACAAAGAGCGCCTGAAGGAAATGCGGAGCGAGGTTCACGTCCTGACCCTGACCGCGACCCCGATTCCGCGCACTCTGCAACTGTCGCTGACCGGGGTGCGCGACCTCTCGATCATTGCCACCCCCCCGATCGACCGGCTGGCGATCCGCACCTATGTCAGCGAGTTCGACACGATCACCCTCCGCGAGGCCTTGCTGCGAGAGCGGTTCCGGGGCGGGCAGTCCTTCTACGTGGTCCCCCGCATCGCCGATCTGCCGGAAGTGGAGGAGTTTCTGCGCACCCATGTGCCGGAAGTCAGCTACGTCATCGCCCACGGCCAATTGGCGGCGGGCGATCTGGATGACCGGATGAACCAGTTCTACGACGGCAAGCATGACGTGCTGGTGGCGACGTCGATTGTTGAAAGCGGGCTGGATATTCCTTCGGCCAACACCATGATTGTCCACCGGGCGGATATGTTCGGCCTGTCCCAGCTTTATCAAATCCGCGGCCGGGTGGGGCGGTCGAAGACGCGGGCATATTGCTACCTCACGACCAAACCCCGCGCGCCGCTGACCCCGCAGGCGATGAAGCGGCTGCGGCTTCTGGGCAGCCTCGACAGTCTGGGGGCGGGGTTCAACCTTGCCAGCCACGACCTTGACCTGCGCGGCGCGGGCAACCTTCTGGGCGAGGAACAGTCGGGCCATATCCGCGAGGTCGGCTATGAACTTTACCAGCAGATGCTGGAAGACACGATCGCCAAGATCAAGTCGGGCGAGTTGCAGGGGCTGACCACGGTCGATGACGGCTGGAGCCCGCAGCTGAACCTTGGCGTGCCGGTGATGATTCCCGAAACCTATATCCCCGACCTCGACATTCGTCTGGGCCTGTATCGCAGGCTCTCCAGCCTTGGCACCAAGGTCGAACTGGAGGGGTTTGCCGCCGAGTTGATCGACCGCTTTGGCCCGCTGCCGAAAGAGGTGAACACGCTGATGCTGATCGTGCGGATCAAGGCGATGTGCAAGCGGGCGGGGATCAGCCGGCTGGACGCTGGGCCGAAGGGTGCGACGATCCAGTTTCACAACGACAAGTTCGCCAATCCCGGTGGCCTGGTGGATTTCCTGAAGGCTCAGGGACCCGCTGCCCGGGTCAACGGCAACAAGATCGTGCTGCAAGGCGAGATGAAGACCGACGCCGACCGGATCAAGGGCGCCTTCAACATCGCCCGCGACCTGGCAGAGGTGCTGAAATCCGGGAAGCAGCCCTAGGACGGGCGCGTGCCGAACCGCTTCGGGAGGAGGCCAAGGCCGGAAAACAGCCCGCTGACCACCGCCCCAAGCAGGGCGAGAATGAACCCCAACTGCGCCAGATAGCTTGTCACGATCACGCGCTGCATCCCAAGCCCCATCACGATCCGCGAGTTCAGCAGGCTGCCGCTGGCGGCGCAAAGCGCGATAAAGCCAAACCACGGGGCGAAGGTCGCCAGTCGGCAAAGAGCAGGACGGCCTGATCCAGGAGCGGGGCTAGTGCCGGGGCCGCCATGAAGATCATCATCACCAGTGGCTCGATCCGCGCCAAGCGCTTGCAGCACCGCGCGGGAGCAACAGGGTTCCGAACCCCATGCCCAGAAAAAAGCTGGCGACCATCGCCTGCGCAGGGCAGGCGTCACCCGGTGAAAGCTCGGCAGCGGGGGCGGGCAGGGCGGGCAGCATCGCGTCGATGGAGAACGCGATCGTGGCAAGAAGCATCGCCATCGTCGCCACGGATTCGCGTTGCTAGACTGCTCCTTGCAGGGCGGGTATGTCAGTCAATTCACATCGCCTTCCGAGGGAGGCGTCAGGTCGGCCACGACCTGCGCCCAAAGCTCGGGCGGCTGCGCGCCGGAAACCACATACTGCTGCGCGACAAGGAAGGTTGGAACCGAGTTCACCCCCTTGCTGCGGGCATCGGCATCGCGCGCGGCGATATCTTCGGCATCGGCGTCAGAGTGCAGCAGGCGCAGGGTGGCCTCGCGGTCCATCCCGGCCTCGCCCGCGATGTCGGCGAGGGTTTCAATATCGCCGATGTCGCGCCCCTCGGCCCAATAGGCCCGCATCAGGCGGTCGACGACGTCCGGCTGGCGCCCCTCGATCCCGGCCCAGTGGATCAGCCGGTGGGCGTTCAGTGTGTTCGGCATCCGGTCCGGCAGATCGGGATCAAGGGGCACGCCCGCAGCTCGCGCCACCTCGCGCAGGCGATCGTTCATGGCATCCACTCGGGTGGCACCGCCGAACTTCGCCTCAAGATAGGCGCGTTTCGGCATGCCTTCCGGGGGCAGATCAGGGTTCAGCTGGAACGGATGCCACTGGATCGCAAAGGGATGGACGGGCAAGTCCTGCAACGCGCGGTCAAGATTGGCTTTGCCGATAAAGCACCACGGGCGGACTGGATCAGAAAAGATATCGAGGCGGATCATAGGTCTGGTCTCTGGAAAAGGGGCGCAAGCGCGCGGCGGATCAGCTTGCCGTTGGCCGTGCGGGGCAGGGTTTCAAGGCGCTGGTAGTGCCTTGGCTGCTTCCAGCGGGCAAGAAGATTTTCGGCGCGCTGGTGCAGAAGCGGGGCTTCGATCCCGCAGGGACCCTCATAGAACAGCGCGATGATCCGCGTGCCGGGGGCAACCTCGACTTCGGCCGCCGCGCAGGCGGTCAGCCCGGGAAAGTTGTCGAAAGCGGCCTCTACGTCCACCGGTGATACGCGGAAGCCGCCCGCGGTCATCAAGTCGTCCTTGCGGCCAAGAAGGCTGATCGCGCCGGTCTCCGCCATCACCGCGATGTCGCCGGTGCGAAACCACGGGCCTGCGGGGGTCGGCCGGCCAAGATAGCCGCGCATGAAGCCGGGGTCGGCGGTCGAGACCGCAAGTTCGCCCGGCGTCCCGCAGGGCACGGGGCGACCATCGTCGCCAAGGCAGGCCACGAGGCGCCCCGGCTGGACAAACCCGGCGGTTTCCGGCGGCGCGGGCCGATCGGGGGACCCCGAGACATAGGTGGAAAGCTCGGACATCCCCAGCGCCTCATGCACATCGGTGCCGGTCCTGAGATGCCATTCGGCGCGAAGCGCGTCGGGCATTGCCTCACCCGCAGACAGGGCATGGCGAAGGTGGGGCAGGGCGGGCAGGTCTGTGCGCAACATCTGGCGAAAGACGCCCGGGGCCGCGGCGAAAACGGTGGCCCGAGCCTTTGCCAACAACGCGGGCAGATCGGCGGGCAGGGTTCCGGCTGCCGGGATCAGCGCCGTTGCACCCACGGTCCATGGGTCCAGAAGCCCGGTCCCGAGCGTATAGGTCCAGTTCAGCGCGCCCGCGTGCAGCAGGCGGTCCTCCGTGCCCAACCCTTCCCATGCGTCGTGCATGGCCGCCCGGGCCAGGATCGCGCGGTGCGCGTGCGACACCGCCTCGGGCTGTCCTGACGAGCCGGAGGTGAAGACGAAATAGCCCTCGCGTCCGGCATCGCCCTGGTGGAATTCTGCCGCTGGCTGGAGCGCCCAACCCGCAGGATCGGCGGCGATCACCGGGGCAGTGTGGTCTGGCAGGGTTACCCCCGGCTCGGCAACGATCAGCCTCGGTGCGACCAGCGCCGCCAGACGTGTGATCTCGGGCCCGGTCAGCACGGATGAGGTGGCGACCGGCACCAGACCCGCGGCGATGGCACCAAGGAAGACCACCGGAAAGGCCGAACTGCTCTGCAATCGCATCAATACGCGGTCGCCCGGGTTCAGCCCCAGCTCCCGCAGCGCCGAGGCGCAGCCAAGGACCATCGCCGTGATCTGCCGGTAGGAAAAGACCTCGTCCCGGTCGGGATGCAGGATCACCAGGGCTGCCTTGTCCGGAAGGGAGTGCCCACGCGACAGTACGTGCCCGGCCATGTTGAAGGCAGTCGGCACGGCGGGGAAAGGGCGGGTGTCGATCAGGGACAGCATCCGATATGCCTAAGAACCCTGCATCCCGGTTGCAAGGCGGGGTGCACTGGACTATCGGAAAGCCATGCAGCCGACCGATCCGAAAACCATGATCCGCGTGGCCCGCGAGGCTGGGGGCGAGGCCCATGTTGAGCCCTTGAACCTTGGCGAACGCGTGCGTGAGTTGCGCCGGTCCCTTGGCTGGACTTTGGAAGAGGCGGCGAAACGTGCAGGCCTTGCTCGGTCCACCCTGTCGAAGATCGAAAACGGCCAGATGAGTCCGACCTATGCGGCGCTGAAGAAACTGGCGGGCGGTCTGTCGATCTCGGTCCCACAACTGTTCACGCCGCCGTCAAAGGCGCAGATCAACGGCCGGATGGCCGTAACCAAGGCGGGCGAAGGTCAGGCACAGGCAACTGTCACCTATGAGCACGAACTGCTGGCCGGAAGCCTGTCCAAAAAGCAGATGCTGCCCTATCGCGCCACGATCCGCGCCCGCAGCTTCGACGAATTCGCCGGCTGGGTGCGCCATGACGGGGAAGAGTTCCTGCTGGTCCTGACCGGGGTCGTGCGGCTTTACACGGAATTCTACGAACCCGTCGACCTGCGTCGTGGCGACAGCGCCTATTACGACGCTGCCATGGGCCACAACGTGGTCAGCCTGTCGGACGAGGACGCGACGATCCTTTGGGTCACGTCCCTGGTCTGACAGCCGATCAGAAGATCTCTGCCACCTTGTCGGCCCCGGCCGAAATGTCCTGGCCTACGCCACCGATCGTGTTGCAGGCGGACAGCGACAGAAATGCAAGTCCGATGAGTGCCATTTTGCGAAAGGTCATGCCTGTTCCCTATTCCAGCGTGGTCATTCTTCGTACCACCACAGGGCCGGAAGATACGAATATCCCCAGTCCCCGTAAAGCTGTACCGTTTCGGGGTGCTTCAATTCCTTGGCATGAACGATCAGGTTGCGATCGGCGAACCAGAACGGCACCACATAGCGCCCCGCGGTCAGCAGCCGGTCCAGCGCCTGCGCGGCGATGGTGAAGTCGTCAAGGTTGCGGGCCGAAAGCATCGCAGCGATCATCGCGTCAATGGCCGGTGATTTCACCCCCATCCAGTTGCGCGAACCGGGGGCATCCGCCGCCTCGATGCTCCAGTAAAGGTTCTGTTCGTTGCCGGGCGACAGCGACATGGTGCGCTGGATGTAGGTCATGTCGAAGTCGAAGGCGTCGGTGCGCGTCTTCATCTGGGCGGAATCCAGCATGGTGACCTTCGCGTCGATGCCGACCGATTTCAGCGCCTCGATGTAGATCGCGGCGACCGAGGCCGCCTCGTCCTGGCCGATGGTCAGCAATATCTCGAAGGCGAACGGATTTCCGGCCGCATCGCGCAGCACGCCGTCGTCGCCAACCACCCAGCCAGCCTCTTCCAGCAAGGCAATAGCCTTGCGCAGCCCGGGCCGGTTTGTCGACGTCCCGTCAGAGTCTGGCAGGGCGTAGCCGTCCAGTGTGCCGGGCAGAAGGTCGGCCTTGAACGGCTCCAGCAGAGCCAGCACCTTGCCCTCTGCCGGCGCGCCGGGGATCATCGAGAACGGGCTGTTCGAGAAATACGAGGTGATGCGGGGTGCGGCCCCGCCGGTCACCGTCTGGTTCACGAAGTCGAAATTGAACATCTGGATCATCGCCTCGCGCACGCGCCAGTCGGCAAATTGCGGACGGCGGGTGTTCATCACCAGACCGATGATTCCCGAGGGGCGGTCATGCGGCACCTCAAGCTTCACCATGTCGCCATTGGCGATGGCGGGAAAGTCGTAGCGGCTGGCCCATTTCGCCAGGTTGTCCTCACGGTACGCGGTGATGGCCCCGGTCTTGACGGACTCGAAGACCGCGACCGGGTTGCCGAAGTATTCATAGCGGATCGTGTCAAAGTTCCACTGGCCGCGGTTGACGGGCAAGTCCTTGCCCCACCAGTCGGGGTTGCGGCGATAGGTGATGCTGACGCCGGGGTCCACCTGATCGACAGTATAGGCGCCCGAGCCGGTCAACTTGTCCAGCGTCGTGGCGTCAAAGACCTTCCCCTCGAAATCCGCCTTCTTCAGGATCGGGCGCAGTCCCAGAATCAGTGGCAGTTCACGGTCTTCGACGTTGAAGGTAAAGCGCACCGAACGCGGACCCGTCGCCTCGGCCTTGGCGACCTTCTTCCACGAGCCCTGGTAACGCGGGTGACCAAGGGTGCCCAGCGTCTCATAGGTCCACAGCACGTCCTCGACCGTCACCGGCGTTCCGTCCGAGAATCGGGCCGCCTCGCGCAGGGTGAATTCCACGAAGGTCCGACCCTCATCCGTCTCTATCGATTCGGCCAGAAGACCGTAAAGCGTGAAGGGTTCGTCATAGCTGCGCGCCATCAGTGTCTCGAATGTCAGGACGGCAACCCCCTCGGCCGGAGAGCCGTTGGTGATGAAGGGGTTCAGCGTGTCGTAGCTGCCATTGACCGAAAACGTGATGCTTCCGCCCTTGGGCGCGTCCGGGTTCGCCTGCGGCAGGGACACAAAATCCGGGGGCAAGGCCGGCTCTCCATACATAGCTATGCCATGCTGGGGCTCGGCCCCGGCAGCGCTTGCGGCAACGGCCAAGGCCATGGGGGTGGCAATGCGGCAAAGGTTCCGGCGAAGGGCGCTGAACATCTGGGTGGTTTTCCTGACTGCGGATGGTGTGCGATGAGCCCAGTCTAAGGCCGACATCGTGCCATTTCAAACTTTTAGCTTGGCCATCGGCGGAGAGCGGATTATACAAGTCTTACTGCTCGATAGGTTTCTTGCCTGTATGAAACCTGCCTCAATGACTTAACGCCGGCCTTGTGTCGGCGTTTTTTTTCGCCGTGTGGAGCTTTCCCTTGGCGCCGCCACGTGGCATCCTTTCGCAGATGCAGCATAAAGGGCGACACATGACACTGGCAGGCAAGCGCGCCATCATTACGGGGTCGAATTCCGGGATTGGTCTGGGGGTTGCAGAGGCCCTTGCCGCCGCCGGGGCGGAGGTGGTTCTGAACAGCTTTACCGACCGGCCGGAAGATCACGACCTCGCCCGTGACCTTGGCGTCCGCCACGGCGTGACCGCGCGCTACATCGCCGCCGACATGTCGAAAGGCGCTGACTGCCGGGCGCTGGTCGACAAGGCCGGCGGATGCGACATCCTGGTGAACAACGCCGGCATCCAGTTCGTGTCGCCGATCGAGACGTTTCCGGTCGAGAAGTGGGATGCGATCATCGCGATCAACCTGACCTCGGCCTTCCACACCATAGCCGCCGCGCTGCCCGGGATGAAGGCCAGGGGCTGGGGCCGGATCGTCAACGTGGCCTCGGCGCACGGGCTGACCGCCAGCCCCTACAAGTCGGCCTATGTCGCGGCCAAGCATGGCGTTGTCGGGCTGTCGAAAACCGTGGCGCTGGAGGTGGCGGGGCAGGGCATCACCTGCAACGCGATCTGCCCCGGCTATGTGCTGACGCCTCTGGTCGAGGCGCAGATCCCCGACCAGATGAAAGCGCACAACATGGACCGTGACACGGTGATCCGCGAGGTGATGCTCTTGCGTCAACCCTCGCGCCAGTTTGCCACGGTGGAACAGATCGGCGGAACGGCGGTCTATCTGTGTTCGGCCGCCGCTGATCAGGTGACCGGGACCACGATTTCCGTCGACGGCGGCTGGACGGCGCTGTGAGCCTTGCCCAAAATCCTTTGAAGGATTTTGCAAATCTTTTCGAAAAGATTTGCCGGTCCAGGCCATGACGCACAGCATCAACCTTGCCCTGCAGGGCGGAGGCGCGCATGGCGCCTTTACCTCGGGTGTGCTTGACCGGCTGCTGGAAGTGGACAACCTTGAAATCGCAGCCATCTCTGGCACCTCGGCGGGGGCACTGAACGGAGCGGCGCTGAAGGCCGGCCCGATCACCGGTGGGCGCGGGGCCGCGCGCAAGCGGCTGGACCGGCTTTGACAGCATGTGGGGGCCATCGGGGATTTCCTCGTGATCCCCTGGCTGCAACCCGTCCTGCCCGCCGTCCGCTACTGGCAGGAGGCGGCGGAAGCCTTCCTTCCAGTCTCGCCTCAGGGTCTGGCCGCGCAGCGTTATTCGCCCCACGCTTGGGCCGAAAGCTCGCAGAACCCGCTTGAGCCGGCGGTGCGGGACCTGGATTTAGCGCAAGTCTGCTCGGGCGACGGGCCACGGCTTTTCGTCAGCGTGAACATTCCGGGCCTGCTGGCCGCAGATCAGGACGGCTCTTTCGGCAACGGATAGACCAGACCGCCCGACACGATCAGCTTGGCCGCGTCGTCGATCTTCATGTCAAGGATCACCAGATCCCGCGTCGGCACGTAAAGCAGCATCCCCGAGGTGAACGGCGTCAACCCGACAAACACTGCGGAAAAGTCGGGGCCAAGTGCCGCCAGCCGCTGCGCCACCTCGCCGCGCGGCCGGGTCGAGATGAAGCCAAGCGCATAGGATCCCGCGCGCGGAAACTCCAGCAGGCAGACCTGGTCGAAGCTTTGTTCTTTCTTGTTGAAGAAGGTCTCGGCCACCTGCTTGATCGCGCCATAGACCGACCGGATGATCGGCATCCGGTCCACCATGTCTTCGCCCCAATGGATGACCGACCGGCCGAACAGGCCCTTGGCCAGCCAGCCGATGATGATGGTGAAGACGAGGAAGACCAGCACGCCGATGCCACGCACCGGAAAATTCGCATCCGGGCCGATAAAGCGTTCGACCAGTGCCTCGGGCTGATAGGCCGAGGGGATCAGAGGCAGGATCCAGCCGTCGATCCAGCCGATCAGCGTCCATACGAAGTAGATGGTCAGGCCGATAGGCAGTACGACCACAAGGCCGGTCAGAAAGCTGGCCCGCATCCTGGCAAGGACGCCACGACGGCGGGACGGGTGCGGATCGGACATGCGGGCTCCGGCAGGGGGGCAAAGCTGACCCCGTCAACCTATTAACGCATCTGGCCCTTGCCAATGGGTGCAGTCAGCTTTCCGTGCGTTGCCGGGCGATTTCAGCCGCGATTCCGGCGCCCAATCGCGCATTGTTGAGGACGAGGCCGATATTCGATTGCAGCGACCGTCCCGCCGTCATCTCGAAGATGCGCTGCAAGAGGAACGGCGTCACCGCCTTTGCGGCTATCCCCTGCGCTTCAGCCTCGGCAAGAGCCACCTCGATATGGGGCATGATCTCTGCCCGGGGGATTTCGTCTGTCAGCGGGATCGGGTTCGCAACCAGCTGGCCCCCCGGCAAACCCAGTCGCCCGCGCAGGATATGCGCAGCAGCGATACTGGAGGGTTGATCCATCCGCAACGGCGCCTTCAGGCCGGAATCGCGCGACCAGAAAGCAGGAAATGCATCCTGCCCGAAGGCGATCACCGGCACACCCAATGTCTCCAGGTATTCCAGCGTCTTCGGCAGGTCGAGAATGGCTTTCGCCCCCGCCGCAACCACCGTGACCGCCGTTTCTGCCAGTTCCCGCAGGTCGGCCGAGATGTCAAAGCTGGTTTCGGCCCCCCGGTGCACTCCGCCGATGCCACCAGTGGCAAAGACCTCGATCCCGGCAAGCCGGGCGCAGATCATGGTCGCGGCAACGGTCGTGGCCCCTGTCCCGCCGCTGGCAAGGCAGGCCGCAAGGTCGGCACGAGACAATTTCGCCACGTCCTGCGCCTGACCCAGGGCCTGAAGTTGGCCCTCGGTCAGGCCGATGTGGATCCGATGGTCCATGATTGCGATGGTGGCCGGCACCGCACCATGCGCCCGCACTTCGGCCTCGACCCGCGCTGCCGTTTCCACATTCTGCGGAAATGGCATGCCGTGCGTGATGATTGTGCTTTCCAGCGCCACAATCGGCTTCCCGGTCGCCTGCGCTTCGGCAATTTCAGCGGAGAGGACGAGGGGCAGGGTCATGCGAAACAGTCCTTTGGTGGGCTCGCGCTGACTAACCGCCGAAACGGTCCTCGTAAAGGGTGCGGAAGGATGGGTCTATCGCCGAGGCCGGGATGCGGCGTGGCCGGTCAGGGCGAGTGTCGGTTGAGCGGCTCGAAAAGGCTTTGCGGTGCCTCCAGCTTGCTGTGGGGGCAGGGTACAGGAATCCGGCTTCCCGTTGGCTTTGGAAGCCGGGGCGCAAGACAGCGGTGTAGGGAGGTACGCTTAGTCACCGCTGTAACTGACATAGTCGGCGGCGGCCCGCAGCGCGGCGGCCAAGGCGGCTTTCCGGCCGGCACCACGGATTTCCTCGACGATATGGGCGGCCATGAACGTGTCGCCTGCTCCGGTAACCCGGGCAACGAGGACGGGGGGCGGAATGTCCTCGATTACCCCCACATCGCGATGGCCCTCGGCAGAGACGTATCCGCCATTGGTGACCAGCACCCGGCTGGCGCCACGGGCCAGCAGCGCCGCAGCGGCCTCTGGCGCGGTAGAGCTTTGGGCTTTCGACAGGATGTTCGCCTCTTCCAGGTTCACATAGAGCGTCGCAGTCGGGTGGGCCAGGAGTGGTAACAGCCGCTCGGCCTTGCCGGGCGAGGCCGGGGCAACCCGCAGATCGGCGGCGGCGAAAACGGGCGAGGCGGCAATCTCGGACAGCAGCGCCTCGGTCAGGTTTCCGTCCAGCGCGATCAGACCGGCCCAGGGCCGGACATCCGAGCCAAGCCGCCCGTCCTCCAGCGGTCGCAAGATCTTGTCGCCGGCGGCCTCAAGCGAATGCGCATCAGCCACAGCGGCGATCAGGCCGTTCGCGCCTTCAATCGCCATGTAGCGGTCGGTCGGCAGGTCGTCAGAGCGGTAGACGTAGCCGGTCAGCAGACCCATGCGGTCGCAGGCGGCGACAAGTTCGTCCCCCTCGGCATCGCGGCCGATCGCGGTGAGAAGGGCAGGGGTCATCCCGAACCGGCGCAGCGTCATCGCGATGTTCATCGCGACGCCGCCGGGAAGGCGGGTGATCCGCCCCGGCACGTCGGAACCAAGCCGCATCGCGGCGGGGGCGCGGCCGATGATGTCCCACAGGATGGAACCGATGCAGAGGATATCCGGTGTCATGGCGCGTTGTGGCAAAGCCCGCAACCGACTGCAATGGCCATCAGGTCAGGGGCCGGAGTAAAGCACCTTTACAAGCTGCTGGGCCAGCAACACCTGCCGCACCAGAACCTGCGGGTCGCCCATGCCGCGCGCCAGGATCATCCCGCCCTCGATCAACGCGTTCAGCATGTCGGCCATGTCGCCCGCATCGACGGCTTCCCGTGGCGGATGGGCCACGGCAATACAATCAAAGTGCGCGCGGAACCGCTCGCGCCAGACCAGATGGGCGCGGCGGTTCGCGGCTTTCACCTCGGCATCGAAGAGCCGGTCCTGATAGGTGGCGCTGGCGAGGATGCAGCCGGCATAGCCGCCCGGCACCTCGACATAACGCTCGGCCATCAGGCGCATCATGATCAGCATCTGCTGCAGGGGATCGTCCAACAGCTCCGATGCGCGTGCGGTGATCTCGTTCAGCATTTCGCCTTCCTCGACGATCTGGCGTTCGATCAGCGCGCGGGCAAGCGCGTTCTTGTCGTGGAAGTGGTAGAAGAACCCGGCGCGGCTGATCTCGACCGCCGCTGCGATTTCGTCGACCGAAGTGGCGTCGAAGCCCTTGACGATGATGGCGTCCTGCGCGACCGCGAGGATACGCTCACGTGTCGGGGTTCGGGCGGATCGCGGGTCGGCTGTGGCGGGCATCGTTTGACTCGCAGTAAAGTCGCTTGCTGCGCGGACCCCGGGAGTTCCCGGCTTGGGGGAACAACCCACTGATGCGGCGCCGCAAAACTTTTCGCCCTCACTTTACCAGAAGTCGGGTGGAGAAACAGCCGTACAGGCGACACTCTTTTCGCAGGCCCCGAAAGCCGGAAAGGAACCTGCCGTGTCACGCCTGGTAAAGCTGGTGAATGCAAAGACCCCCTGGATCACGGATGCCGGGCTTGAGACCTCGATCATCTATCACGAAGGTCTGGACTTGCCGCACTTCGCGGCCTTTACGCTCTTGGATACTAAAGTGGGGCGTGATGCGCTGACGCGGTACTTCGAGAATTATGCGCGGCTTGCCCGTCAGGCCGGAACCGGTCTGGTGCTGGATACACCGACGTGGCGGGCAGGGACCGTCTGGGGCGCCGTGATGGGGCTGGATACGGCGCAGATCCGCGACATCAACCGGGCCTCGGTCGAGTTCTGCGCCGCTTTCCGTAGGGACCGGGAGGATGAGAAACTGGCGATCCTGCTGAACGGGGTGATCGGTGCGTCCGGCGATGGCTATGCTATCGACCACTTCTTGACAGGCGACGAGGCCTTTGACCGTCACCGCGTTCAGGCCGAAGCGCTTGCCGAAGCCGGGGCGGACCTGGTCACCGCCGTCACGATGACCCATTCGGGCGAGGCGATCGGCGCCGCCCGGGCGGCGCAGGCGGCAAGTGTGCCGGTCGCTGTGTCCTTCACCGTCGAGACGGACGGCAAGCTGCCCTCGGGCGAGACGCTGGCCGAGGCAATCGCGGCGACTGATGCTGCAACAGGGGCCGCACCGGTCTACTACATGGTCAACTGCGCCCACCCCACGCATTTCAGCGGTGTCCTGCAGGGCGAATGGGTGGTGCGGATCGGCGGCATTCGCGCGAATGCATCGCGGATGAGCCACGCCGAGCTGGACGTGGCCACCGAGCTGGACGATGGTGATCCTGAGGAATTCGGCAGGCTCTACCGCGATCTGGGGGTACTGCTGCCGAATCTGCGGGTGATCGGCGGCTGCTGCGGGTCGGACCACCGCCACGTCGGCGAGGCATCGCGGCACTTTCATATGCATCATACGGCCTGACAGCGGCGTTGATGGCGCCGATTGCGGGTCAAATGACCGCAACGGGGGTTGCAAACTGGATCGAACGCCAGTAATGCACCCGCACTTCACAGGTGGGGCTTGGGCTTTTGCGGGGAGAAATCCCGCAGGGTCCGCCGGTTGCCCCGGACTTGATCCGGGGTGAAGACGGCTTCACCGAGGAACAAACCGGAAAAGGATAAGGCATGGCTCTTCCCGAGTTCACCATGCGTCAGCTTTTGGAAGCTGGCGTTCACTACGGCCACCAGACCGCCCGCTGGAACCCGAAGATGGGTGAGTACATCTACGGCGACCGCAATGGCATTCACATCCTCGACCTGACGCAGACCGTGCCTATGCTGGACGCGGCGCTGAAGATCGTGCGCGACACGGTTGCCAAAGGCGGCCGCATCCTGTTCGTCGGCACCAAGCGCCAGGCGCAGAAGCCAGTCGCCGAAGCCGCCGAGCGTTGCGCGCAGTTCTACATGAACCATCGTTGGCTGGGCGGCACGCTGACCAACTGGAAGACGGTGTCGCAGTCGATCCAGCGTCTGAAGCAACTGGACGAAGTCCTGGGCGCTGGCGGCGAAGGCCTGACCAAGAAGGAACGCCTTGGCATGGAACGCGACCAGGCCAAGCTGCAGGCCTCGCTGGGCGGGATCCGCGAAATGGGCGGCACCCCGGACCTGATCTTCATCGTGGACGTGGGCAAGGAAGACCTTGCTGTCCTCGAAGCGCAGAAGCTGGGCATTCCGGTCGTGGCCGTGGTCGACACCAACTGCTCGCCCAAGGGCGTGAACTACGTGATCCCCGGCAACGACGACGCCGCGCGTGCGATCCAGCTTTACTGCGACCTGGTCGCCCGTGCAGCACTTGATGGCATGTCGGCCCAGATGGGTGCCGCAGGCGTCGACCTCGGCGCGCTGGAATCCGCACCAGAAGAAGAAGCCGTCGCTGAAGCCGAAGCCTGATCGGCTCTCGTGTCACAGCACTTTCACCCGGCGGGGCTTCCTCCGCCGGGCCATGATTTCTGAGGAGTGGGAAAAATGACGATCACCGCCCAGATGGTGAAGGAACTGCGCGAAGCCACCGGCGCAGGCATGATGGACGTGAAGAAGGCGCTGACCGAGACCGGCGGCGACATGGATGCCGCCGTTGACTGGCTGCGCACCAAGGGCCTGGCCAAAGCCGCCAAGAAGGCCGACCGCGTGGCCGCCGAAGGCCTGATCGGCGTCGCCGTCAAGGACGGTCGCGGCGTCGCGGTCGAGATCAACTCTGAAACCGACTTCGTCGCCAAGAACGCCGATTTCCAGACGCTTGTCCGCGATGTGGCCAATGTGGCGCTGACCACCGGCGACTCGGTCGAAGTGGTGAAAGCCGCGGCCCTGAACGGCAAGACGGTCGACACGGTGCTGCAGGAAGCCATCTCGCGGATTGGCGAGAACATGAACTTCCGCCGCATGCATGTGCTTGAGGGCGATACCGTGGTCTCATATGTCCACAACGCCGCCACTGAAGGCATGGGCAAGATCGGCGTCCTCGTGGCGCTGAAGGGCGACAAGGCCAAGGCGCAAGCCATTGGCAAGCAGTTCGCGATGCACATCGCGGCGACCTCGCCCTTGTCGCTGTCCGAAGCCACGCTTGAGCCTGTCGTGCTGGAGCGGGAACTGGCCGTCCAGACCGCCAAGGCGCTGGAAGAAAACGCGGCCTCGCCGAAGCCGAAGCCGGATGCGGTGATCCACAACAACATCATCCCGGGCCGGATGAAGCGTTTCCTTGCGGAAAACACGCTGATGGGCCAGGCCTTCGTGATCAACCCCGATCTGACCGTGGAAGCCGCGGCCAAGGAAGCCGGCGTCGAGATCACCGGCTACGCTCGCGTCGCCGTGGGCGAGGGGATCGAGAAGAAGTCGGAAGACTTCGCCGCAGAAGTTGCCAAGGCGCTTCAGGGCTGATCCGGGATCAGAACAGGGCAAGGGCCGGTGCAGCAATGCACCGGCCCTTGCCTTTTGGCATCGCCGAAAAAACAACGGCGCGGCTCTGGGGAGCGCCGCGCCGTTCTGTCCTGCCGCCAGCCAGGGGATGAGGCGGCGGCTGGCAAGACCTGAAAGTCGACCGCAGGGAACAACGGCCTCAGGGAACAGGGCCTTATAGCCCAAAGATACCGAACACGTCCAAAGCTTGACACGCCGGAGACTTATTGATGCCGGAGGTTTACCGCGTGGGCGAGTAAGGATTGCCTTACCCCACCTCAGCGTGCCGCCTGTGCTGCCTCTGGCATCCGCTGGAAGATCATGTTCAACAGGGCACTCTTCGCCACTGCTTGAGCCGTGGTTTCGACCGCCAGCGCCTCGCGCGCAAGGCGCAGGTGCTTTTCCACCATCGCCGGGCTGACGCCCATCAACAGCGCAACATCCTGCGTGGTCTTGCCATCGGCCACCCATTCCAGCGCCTCGCGCTGACGCGGTGACAGCGCTCGGCGGCGGCTAAGCTGCGGCAAATGCACGATCGTCAGGTGCATCATGTTGGAGACTACAAGAATCTCATCCCGTCTTGCAGCATAGATCGCCTCGACATCGTCCTGGCTGATTCCGGCATCGGCGATCAGCCCCAAAGCGCCCTTCGAACGCGAAGACACCTCCGGAAAACTAACCGAAATCCCCGCAGTCACCCCCATGGCCACGTTCTGCCGGACCGCCTCGGCTTCTTCAGCCGAGAGCTTTCCGGCGTCGAATGCGTCCTTAACCCATTTCCAGGTGCAGATGCCCGAAGACCGTTCCGCCCAGCGAAAGACCGGGGTTTTTGCGTAGAATCCGCCCTGAAAGTAGCGCTTCACATAGTCTGAATCACAGGTCGACAGGAACAGCGCGTCATCGGGATCGCCAATCGTTTTCAGGTGGCGGAAGCGGGTGAAACCGTAGTTTGCCCGCCCGAAGCCAAGGCTGGCGAAGTGATTGGTTGCAAGTTTCCACACGTCATCAATGCTTGCGGCCGCGGCTATCCGGTTCAGCAGGATCAGTAACGTCGTCGCGCTCATTATTCACTTCCTTCAAGCCCGCAAACCTCTGGTTGCAAAAAACTGCCCCCGAGTCACCCATGCCGTGCGGCGAGTGATAAGACCGCTTTTTCACTCTGTCGAGAGAAGATGGCCCCTACGAGCCTGGATGACGACAGATGTAATCAAATCGCCTTCGGTGGAGGCAAATGGCTGGAGGCACGGGAGCAGATCGTCCACGAGGCGGGGCAGGGTGCCGAAATCGTCGAAAATCAGCTTCGCACCCAAAGCGTCAGCCGGGGTCTTGCGATAACCCCCAGTGAAAAGCGCAAGTGCAACTCCAGCAGCCTGAGCCGTCTCGGCGTCCACTTCACTGTCGCCAACGAACAAGGCCGGCCCATTGCCAAGCGCTGCAAGGGCCGCGCGCAACGGCGCCGGATCAGGCTTGCGCTGCGGCAGGCTGTCACCACCAATCAGCACCTGCATGTGACGGTCCAGCCCGAAATGGCGCAAGGCGGCGCGGGCAGGGAGCTCAGGCTTGTTGGTGCAGATCCCCAGCTGGTATCCAGCGGCCGAAAGGTCATTCAAAGTCTCGATAACACCCGGATAAAGTGACGTCCGATCAAAGGTTTCTTCGTATAACTTCACAAAGTTCCCAACCAGTTCGGCATGCAGAGAACCCGTCCCGTCAAGGGATTGCGACTGCAACAGCCGGCTGACCAGAACGCCCACGCCATTGCCAATGAAACCGCGAACAACATCGAAAGGAAACGGCGCCAAACCTTTGGCTGTAAACACTTTATTGGCGGCCGCGTGGATGTCCGGCGCTGAATCGATCAGCGTGCCATCCAGATCAAAGACGATGGCCAGGGGGTCAGCCAACAGCAGCCACGGCCGCGGCGCGAATGGCACGGATATTCACGCCATAAGTTGCGGGATCGCTGACCGAGCCACCCTTGAACACCGCAGATCCGGCCACCAGCACATCGGCCCCGGCCTTGGCCACCAGGGGCGCGGTCGCCACCGTGACCCCGCCATCCACCTCGATAAGCACCGGGCGATCACCGATCAGACGGCGCAATTCCACGATCTTGGGTAGTTGGCCAGAGATGAAGCCTTGTCCGCCGAAGCCGGGGTTGACCGTCATCACGCAGATCAGATCCACCATGTCCAAGAGGCCTGCAACTGCCTCGACCGGCGTGCCGGGGTTCAGCGCGACACCGGCCTTTTTCCCAAGGGAACGAATGGCTTGCAGCGTCCGGTGAATGTGCGGGCCAGCCTCGACATGCGCGGTGATGATATCGGCGCCGGCGCTGGCGAAGGCCTCAAGATAGGGGTCCACCGGCGCAATCATCAAGTGGACATCCATCACGCCCTTGATATGCGGTCGCAAGCTTGCACACATCGTCGGGCCAAAGGTCAGGTTCGGCACAAAATGGCCATCCATGACGTCGACATGCACCCAATCCGCGCCTTGCGCTTCAATCGCACGGCATTCCGCGCCGAAGTTTGCGAAATCGGCGGCCAGGATGGACGGGGCGATCTTGATCATACGGCTGAAGGGCAAAACGGCATCCTTTCGCTGACAATGCCTCATATCCCGGCATATCCGGCCTTTCCAGTGCCGTTTATATTACATAATACTGATTACACGATATCCAGATACCGGCACAAGCCCATTCCCCTGCCAACCGCCTGCCATGAAAAAAGGCCCGGAGAAGTCTCCGGGCCTCCCTTCAATCTGGAACGTCCTCAGCCGACCAGTTCAAGGCCCGAGAAGAAGAATGCGATCTCGCGCGCGGCCGCGGCCTCGCTGTCGGACCCGTGAACCGAGTTCTCGCCCTTCGACAGCGCAAACTCCTTGCGGATCGTGCCGTCAGCGGCAGCGGCCGGATCGGTCGCGCCCATCACTTCGCGGTTCTTCAGGATCGCGCCTTCGCCTTCCAGCACCTGCACGACCACCGGCTCGGACGCCATGTAGGCCACCAGTTCACCGTAGAAGCCGCGCTCCTTGTGTTCGGCATAAAAGCCGCCGGCCTGCGCTGTGGTCAGGTGGATGCGCTTCGAGGCGACGACCCGCAGGCCGGCCTCTTCGAACTTGGCAATGATCTTGCCGGTCAGGTTGCGTCTGGTGGCGTCGGGTTTGATGATCGACAGGGTACGTTCGGTGGCCATCGGGCTCTCCATGGGTTCTTGGCACATCAGTGCCGGAATGGGACGCGCGGCAGCTATCACGCCCCGCCTGCGTTGAAAAGGTGTCGCGGCATTGACGCGGCGCCCGGCTTCGGGCAGGCAGCGGCCATGCTGAAGATCGAAGACCTCACCTATTCCGTCGAAGGCCGCCCTTTGTTCGAGGGCGCCTCTGCCACCATACCCACCGGCCACAAGGTTGGCCTCGTCGGGCGGAACGGCGCCGGCAAGACCACGCTCTTCCGTCTGATCCGGGGCGAGCTGGCGCTGGAGGGCGGCACGATCACCCTGCCCCAGCGCGCCCGCATCGGCGGCGTCGCGCAGGAAGTGCCATCCTCGGAAATCTCGCTGCTCGACACGGTCCTACAGGCCGATACCGAGCGCGCCAGCCTGCTGTACGAGGCGGATATCGCCACCGATCCGCACCGGATTGCCGAAATCCAGTCGCGCCTGACCGACATCGACGCCTGGTCCGCCGAAAGTCGGGCCTCCAGCATTCTCAAAGGCTTGGGCTTCGATCCTGAACAACAGCTCATGCCCTGCTCGGCGTTTTCCGGCGGCTGGCGGATGCGCGTGGCGCTGGCTGGCGTGCTCTTCGCCCAGCCCGACTATCTGCTTTTGGACGAACCGACCAACTATCTTGATCTGGAAGGCGCGCTCTGGCTGGAAGCCTACCTGCAGAAGTATCCCCATACCGTCCTGATCATCAGCCACGACCGCGGCCTGCTGAACCGCGCCGTGCAGGGCATCCTGCACCTCGACAACCGCAAGCTGACCTATTGGACTGGCCCTTACGACCAGTTCGCCCGCCAGATGGCCGAACGCCGCGCTGTCCTCACTGCCGAAGCGAAGAAGGTCGATGCCCGCCGCGCCCATCTGCAAAGCTTCGTCGACCGCTTCAAGGCCAAGGCGTCCAAGGCCGTGCAAGCGCAGTCACGCGTGAAGATGCTGGAAAAGCTGACCCCTATCACCGCGCCGGAAGAGGCGAAGAAGGTGGTCTTCACCTTCCCGGAACCCGAAGAGCTTTCACCCCCGATCATCAACCTTGACGGCGCGGCGGTCGGCTACGGCGGCCCGCCGATCCTGCGGCGGTTGAACCTGCGGATCGATCAGGATGACCGGATCGCCCTGCTGGGTCGCAACGGCGAAGGAAAATCAACACTTTCCAAGCTGTTGGCAGGCAAACTTCAACCGTGCGAGGGCAAGCTTGCCCGCTCGTCAAAGCTGCGGATCGGGTATTTCGCCCAGCATCAGGTTGATGAGCTGCACATTGACGAAACGCCGCTGCAACACATCCAGCGCCTGCGCCCGACCGAGATGCAGGCCCGTCTGCGCGCGCGACTTGCCGGCTTCGGCCTGATGGCAGATCAGGCCGATACCGTTGTCGGTCGCCTTTCCGGTGGCCAGAAGGCGCGGCTCTCGCTCCTCCTCGCGACCATTGACGCGCCGCATCTTCTGATCCTCGACGAACCGACCAACCACCTCGACATCGAAAGCCGCGAAGCGCTGGTCGAAGCCCTTACCGCCTATTCCGGCGCGGTGATCCTTGTCAGCCATGACATGCATCTGCTTGGTCTGGTGGCTGACCGGCTTTGGCTGGTCAAGGGCGGAGCCGTGACCCCCTATACCGAAGATCTGGAGGCCTATCGCCGCCAGCTTCTGGCTGGTGAAGACGACGTGAAGGCCGTCGCGAAACCTGTTGAGAAGAAACCGAAAGCCAGCCGCGACGAAGTGCTTGCGCTGAAGGCCGAGGTGCGCAAATGCGAAGACCGCCTCGCGAAACTGAACGACATGCGCGACAAGCTGGCCGCCAAGCTTGCCGATCCCGCCCTTTACGAGGATGCCCGCAAGGGCGAGCTTGCAACGTGGAACGCCAAATATGCCGAAGTGATGCAAGCGCTCGACCGAGCCGAGGCTATGTGGCTGACAGTACAGGAAAAACTGGAGCAGGCCGCCTGATCCTTGCGACCTGTCCACCTGCGCTGGCCAGTTTCATTCATGGTCGAGAAGCGCTGACTCGGGCCAGCGCCATTGCCCCCAAGGTTCTGCTTTCCAACCAACAGAATGCCGGGCTACCCTGGCGGCAACCTCAGGGGTCCCCATGCCAGAAGCTGCCTTCCTGATCACCGCGTTTGCCACGCTTTTCGTGGTGATCGACCCGCCGGGACTTGTGCCCCTCTTCATCGCGCTGACCCGCGGCATGGGCCCGGAAAAGCGCCGGGCGATGGCGCGGCGGGCCTGCATCATCGCGGCGGTCCTTCTCCTTATCTTCGGCGTGGCAGGGGAATCGATCCTGGGCTTCATCGGCATCTCGATGCCTGCCTTCCGCATCGCGGGGGGGATTCTTCTGTTCCTCACCGCACTCGACATGCTGTTTGAACGCCGCACCCAGCGGCGCGAGGGGCAGCAGGTGGACCCCGACCACGACCCTTCGGTCTTCCCGCTCGCCACCCCCCTGATTGCCGGACCGGGTGCGATAGCGACGATGATCCTGCTGGTCGGCGAGGCAGGGGCCGGCTGGCCCGGCACTTTCGCGGTCCTCGGCCTGATGCTGGTGATGATCGTCGTGACCTATGCCTTCCTTCTCGCCTCGCCCCCGCTGGAGCGGATGCTGGGCCGCACCGGGACCATCGTCATCACCCGTCTGCTGGGGATGCTGCTGGCGGCGCTGTCGGTGCAGTTCGTGATTGACGGGGTCAAGGGGACCGGGCTGATCGGCTGACCTTTTCAAGGCGTGCCTGTGCCCCCATATTGGCGAGAACCGGAGGAAAGTATGGACGGAGAAACCCTTGCCCGCGTGGCTTATCTGGCGATCATTCTGGTGGCGCTTGGCGGCTGGGTAATGGTCGAATTTCGTCAGCGCATGGGGCAGGCCTTGCGGATGGCGCTGGCCTGGGGACTGATCTTCGTCGGGATGATGGCGGGCTATGGCCTTTGGTCGGATATCCGGCAGGACGCCTTGCCCCGCCAGATGGTCAGCACCTCGGGCGGGGTCGAGGTGCCGCGGGCTTCGGACGGGCAATACTACCTGACGCTGGAGATCAACGACACGCCGGTTCCGTTCTTGGTCGACACCGGGGCTTCGGGGATGGTTCTCAGCCTTGACGACGCCAAGCGGCTGGGGATCGAGGCGGAAAGCCTGACGTTTCTGGGTGAGGCGATGACCGCGAACGGTGTGGTGCGGACGGCGCAGGTGACGCTGCCAAAGATCGAGCTTGGCCCCTTCCGCAACGATAACTTCCGCGCCTATGTGACCGAAGGCGAGATGGCGGGGTCACTGCTGGGGATGGATTATCTGGGCCAGTTCCGGATGGAGTTCGCCGGGGACAGGCTGATCTTGCGGCAGTAATTCCCGCTTTCACTGCGCGGGGTTTTCCGCCTTCTTCTCCCAGCGGCCACTCTCCTCGGACCAGTATTGCGCGGCGTGACCGGCGGCGGTCATCGCTTTCCACTGTGTGCGGGCCGCCTGAAGCCGGTCCTGGTCATTGCCATCGAACAGGACCCAGACCCGTTCCATCGCCGCAATCTCGGCGTCCTCGGCCCCTGCCCCGTCGACCAGCGCCAGCACCTTGGCACCACTCGGCCCGGTCCCGCGCGAGATCAGCACCGGTTGGTCAGCGTCGTGCGGCCCGCCCTCGCGCCCGTGGGGGATGAAGCTTGCCTCGCCGCCCTTGAGCCAGAGATCGGCGTCCAGCCGGTCAAGGCCTGCCGGATCAGTGCCCCGGACCAGCACGCGCCAACCCTGCGCCAGCGCGCGGGGAAGGTTCACCGCCAGCGTGTCAGCGGCGGCCGAGCGGGTGAGGTGGAAAAACATCACGACGACCAAGCCGCACCCCCATGCCCGGATGGGCACCCTGCCGTGCCGCCAACGAAGACGGACCGCAAGGACTGAAGGTGCGACACCGCAATCAGCCCTTCTCGAACCGGTCGCGGATCAGCCGGTCAAGCGCCATCACGCCCCAGCCGGTGGCCCCTTTCGGTGCCAGAGTGGAGTCGGTCTTGAGAAGTGCTGTTCCCGCGATGTCGAGGTGGCACCACGGCGTTTCCGGTTTGACGAAGCGGGCAAGGAACTGCGCCGCCGTCACCGCACCACCATCGCGCCCACAGGAATTGACCATGTCGGCCACCCGGGATTTCAGCTTGGCATCGTAGCCGTCGCCCATCGGCATCCGCCAGGCGCCCTCGCCCTCGGCGGCGGCGGCCTTGAGGAAAGCATTGCACAGATCGTCGTTGTTGGAAAAGACGCCGGTGTTTTCATGCCCCAGTGCCACGATGATCGCGCCGGTCAGGGTGGCAAGGTCGATCATGCCGGTTGGCTTGAACCGCTCCTGCGCGTACCAGAGCACGTCGGCCAGCACCAGACGCCCCTCGGCGTCGGTGTTGATCACCTCGATGGTGTCGCCCTTCATCGAGCGGACCACGTCGCCCGGACGCTGTGCCCGGCCGTCAGGCATGTTTTCCACGATCCCGACCAGCCCCACGACATTGGCCTTGGCCTTGCGCAGCGCCAGCGTGCGCATCACGCCCGCAACGACCCCGGCCCCGCCCATGTCCATCGTCATGTCTTCCATGCCCGCGGCAGGCTTGATCGAGATGCCGCCAGTGTCGAAGACCACCCCCTTGCCGACCAGCGCAAACGGGGCTTCGCCCTTCTTGCCGCCGTTCCAATGCATCACCACGACCTTCGACGGGCTTTCCGACCCTTGCCCCACGCCCAAAAGCGCGCGCATGCCAAGTTTTATCAGCTGGTCTTCCTCGAGGATCTCGACCTCCAGCCCCAGTTCCTGCATCGCGGCAAGGCGGGCGGCGAAATCGTGGGTGGTCAGGATGTTCGCCGGTTCGTTCACCAGATCGCGGGTGAAGAACACGCCTTCCGCCACCGCAGCCATCGGCGCGGCGGTGCGGGCGACCGATTCAGGCTTTGCCACCATCATCGTCACCGGGCCGGGCGTGGTCTTCTCGCCGCTCTTGTGGGTCGAGAACTCATAGGCGCGCAGCGCCAGGCCAAAGGCCAGATCGGCGGCGCGGGGATGGCCTTCGGCCACCAGAAGCGTGCCGCCTGCCCCATGGGCACGGCCAGCGGCAGCCCCTGCCTTGCGGGCGGTTGCGGCGTCAGTTCGTTTCGGCAGGCGCAGGATATGGACCGCATCGCAGGCAAGGCCGGACGGGAAGCCAAGGTCCAATCCTTCGCCGGGTTTCAGCTTGGAAAACGCCTGGGACGCCAGCGCCCGGGCAACGGCACCTTTGGTCAGGCGGTCCAGCCGCTTCAGAACGGGTCCAAGCGGAGCGCCCACGTCGGCCAGCACGGCAAGACGGCCCTTTGCGCCGGCCAGTGCGTCAAGATCGGTGGTCTGGAACTGGATCGGAAGCGGTTGGGACATGAGGCGGTCTTTGCAAGAGAAGGGGGCGAACCCCGCACTGGGCGGGGGATTGCCGGAAGGCTACAGTCACGTTTCCGGAATGGCCAGATATGAGTTTTCGCCGCTGGCTAATTCCGCTAGGGTCATCGCAACATCTTGTGGGGGCTGAAGGGCACGTGTCTAGATTCGACAGATATCTCCTGTCGCAACTGCTTCAGCTGTTTGGCTTTTTCGCGCTGGTGCTTGTGGCGATCTACTGGGTGAACCGGGCTGTCGGCCTGTTCGACCAGCTGATCGGAGATGGCCAGTCGGCGCTGGTGTTTCTGGAGTTCACCATCCTGACGCTGCCAAATGCGATCCGGCTGGTGCTGCCGGTGGCGGCCTTCGCGGCCTCGGTCTATGTGGTGAACCGGCTGATGCAGGAAAGCGAGATGGTGGTGATGCAGGCCACCGGGTTTTCGGCATACCGGCTGGCGCGGCCGGTGCTGTACTTCGGGCTGGTGGTAATGGTGATGCAACTGCTGCTGACCAATGTGCTGGTGCCGGCAAGCCAGCGGGTGCTGAGCACGCGAAGTGCGGAAATATCCAAGAACATCACGGCGCGGTTCCTGAACGCGGGGCAGTTCACGCATCCGGCCGCGGGGATCACAGTCTACATCCGCGAGATTACCCCGACGGGTGAGCTGATCGATCTGTTTCTGGCCGATGAGCGGAGCAAGGGGGAAAGGGTCGTCCACACCGCGCGCAAGGCGTTCCTGGTGCGGGGCGAGGTGGCGCCGAAGCTGGTGATGCTGAACGGCGCGACGCAGTCGCTGACGCGGGGTGACAGGCGGCTGGCGGTGACGCGGTTTGCCGATTTCACGCTGGACCTTGCCGGGCTGGTCTCGGTTGCGGATGGCGGGCGGGTGGCGCTGAACGCGCTGTCGACGCGGGTCCTCTTGACGGGGGATGAGACGGCACTGGCCGGGTCGACCCGTGCGCAGATGCTGGAAGAGGGGCATTCGCGGCTGGCGGCCCCGCTGATGGCGGTGGCGGCCCCGTTGCTCGGCTTTGCGGCGCTGATGCTGGGCGGATTCTCGCGCTTTGGGCTTTGGCGGCAGATGGCGCTGGCGGTCGGGCTCTTGATCGCGATGCAGCTGATCTGGACCTGGGGCGGCAGCGTGGCGATCAGGCTGGCAGCGGGGTGGCCGGCGGTCTATCTGGCGCCACTTGCGGGGATGGCGGTGACGGCGGGCCTGTTGTGGCAGGCGCAGCGGCCAAGACGATTGCGGGGGGCGGCTGCGGCATGACCCTGAACCTTTACATCGCGCGGCGGTTTCTGTGGACGGTGGTGCGGGTCTTCCTGATCTTTTTCGCCATCCTCATGCTGATCGACGTGATCGAGCAGTTGCGCCGCTTCTCGGACGCCGACGTCGGTCTGGCCCGTGCGGCGCAATTGTCGCTGATGAGTGTGCCCGAGACGTTGTATCGCATCTTGCCGCTGATCCTGATCATGGGCGCGATCGCCAATTTCCTGGGCCTTGCGCGGTCATCCGAACTGGTTGTCGTGCGGGCGGCTGGGCGGTCGGGGCTGCGGTTCCTGATGACGCCCTTGCTGGTGGCCGTCGCCCTTGGCCTGCTGACGATCGCGCTGTTCAACCCGTTGGTGGCGGCGACGTCGAAAGCCTATGACGCGCAGCGGTCTGCCCTGTCGAAGGGCGGCGGGTCGGTGCTGTCGGTCGCCGATACCGGGCTTTGGCTGCGGCAGGGGTCGGATGGGGGGCAGACAGTCATCCAGGCCGCGCGGTCCAATGTGGACGGAACCGAGCTGTTCGACGCCACCTTCCTTGGGTTTGACGAGAACGGCCTGCCCGCCACCCGGATCGAAGCCGAGCACGCCAAGCTGGCAAGCAGTGCCTGGGAACTGACCGGCACCAAGACCTGGGACCTGAAAAGCCCCAACCCCGAGCTTTCGGCCATCCTCGCCGCCGGGCCGATCACCCTGCCCTCGGACCTGACCGCGGAGAGCATCCGCGACAGCTTTGGCACCCCAAGCGCCATCGCCTTCTGGGACCTGCCGGGCTATATCGACGATCTGGAGCGGGCTGGCTTCTCGGCCCGGGCCTACCGGTTGTGGTTTCAGATGGAACTTGCGCAGCCCCTCTTGATGGCGGCGATGGTGCTGGTGGCGGCAGGATTTACCATGCGGCATGTCCGCTTTGGCGGCACTGGCCGCATGGTGCTTTACGCGCTGCTGGCCGGGTTCGGCATCTACTTTCTGCGCAACTTCGCGCAGGCACTTGGCAATTCCGGGCAGATCCCCGTTATGCTTGCCGCATGGAGCCCCCCGGTCGCGGCGGTGATGATGTCGCTGGGCCTGCTCTTGCATCTGGAGGACGGCTGATGTCGCGTCTTCTGGCCCTGATGACCCTGCTTCTGACGCTGGCGTTTCCCGCGCTGGCGCAGGTTCAGGCGACGCTGATTTCCGACAGCCTTGAGATCACCGGCGATACCCGGCTGATCGCGGCGGGCAATGTCGAGGTGTTGTTCAAGGGCCGTCGACTGAAGGCGCAGCGCATCGTCTATGATCGAGCGACCGACCGGCTGGAGATCACCGGACCGATCATGCTGGAAGATGAAACCGGCAATATCCTGATCCTTGCCTCGCAGGCCGATCTGGCCGCGGACCTGAGCGAAGGCATCCTGACCAGTGCCCGTCTGGTGCTGAACCGCCAGCTGCAACTTGCCGCCAACCGGATCACCCGCGAAGCCGGACGCCGCACGACACTTGAGACGGTAGCCGTATCCTCCTGCAAGGTCTGCAAGGGCGACCCGACGCCGTTGTGGGAAATCCGCGCCAGTCGCGTGGTCCATGACGAGGTGGAGCGGCAGCTCTATCTCGACAACGCGCAGTTCCGGTTGGGGGGCGTGCCGGTCTTCTATATCCCGCGCCTGCGGATGCCGGACCCGACGCTGAACCGTGCTACCGGCTTTCTGATGCCGTCGCTGCGCACTACCTCGGACCTCGGGGCCGGCCTCAAGCTGCCGTATTTCATCGTCTTGGGATCATCGTCCGACCTGACGCTGACGCCTTATGTGACGCTGCGCGACAGCCGGTCGGTTGAACTGCGGTATCGCCAGGCCTTTGCCACCGGCACGCTTGAGGTGAACGGCGCGGTCACGCGGGACGACCTCATCCCCGGTATGACGCGCGGATTTCTGTTCGTTGACGGTGCCTTTGCCCTGCCCCTGGACTTTGGCCTGTCGATCAAGGGCCAGACCGTGACCGACGACGCCTATCTCTTGGATTACGGCATCGCCGACATCGACCGGCTGGACAGCCGGATCGAGGCCAGCCGGATCCGGCGCAACGAACATATCTCGGCCCGGATCATCAGTTTCCAGACCCTGCGCGACAGCGAGGACAACACGACGATTCCCTCGCTCGTCGCAGACCTGGTCTTTCATCGCCGCTTTTCCCTGGGGCCGCTGGGCGGTGAAGGCGGCCTGAGGTTGCAGACCCACAACCATTATCGCAGCTCGACCAGTCCACTGGACGGGACCGACAGCGATACCATCGCCGATGGCCGTGACCTCGGGCGGGTTTCGGCGCGGATCGACTGGCGGCGCAGTTTCATGCTGCCGATGGGAATCGAAGGCACCGTGCTGGGTGAGGTGACCGCCGATGCCTACACCATCGCGCAGGATGCGACCTTTGCCGGCAGCACCAGCCGCACCCACGGCAACGCGGGCGTCGAACTGCGCTGGCCCTGGGTCAAGGCTGGACGTGGCGGGGCTACCCATGTGATCGAACCGGTGGTGCAGTTGATCTGGGCGTCGTCGAACGCCGAAAGCCTGCCGAACGAAGATTCGGTGCTGGTCGAATTCGACGAAGGCAGCCTGTTCGCCCTCGACCGGTTTCCGGGGTCGGATGCGGTGGAACGCGGGCCGCGCGCCAATCTGGGCGTGACCTGGACCCGGCTTGACCCACAGGGCTGGAGCATGGGCGTGACGCTGGGCCGTGTCTACCGCGAGGCCGATCTGGGCCAGTTCGGCCCCGGGTCGGGCCTGGATGGTGCACGCTCGGATTGGCTGGCGGCGGTGAACTTCGATCTGGCGAACGGCATCGCCCTGACCGCGCGGGCGGTGCTGGACGACGATCTGGATCTGACCAAGGGCGAGGCGCGGATGACGCTGAACCTGCCGAAGACCGCGCTGGCGACCAGCCTGATCTGGGCGGTGGAAGATCCGCTGGAAGACCGACCCGACCCGACGCAAGAGGTGACCTTCGACGCGCGGCGAAAGTTCGGCGGCAACTGGGCCGGCAAGCTGTCGGGCCGCTACGATTTTGTCGCGGACCGGGGCACCGTTGCCGGTCTGGGTCTGGAGTTCCTGAACGAATGCGTGCGGTTTGATGTTTCCCTCTCGCGTCGGTTCACGTCCTCGACTAGTGTGACGCCGACGACGGATTTCTCTTTGTCGCTCGATCTGATCGGGTTTGGCAGTGGTGTGACCGGGGGGCCGGCACGGACATGCCGGCAATGACCGGTTGGCGGCGGAAGCGGCGGGCAAAGACCCGCGGGAAGCAGGAAAGAGCGGCTGAGGCGATGGCATTTTCCTTTATGAAACGGCAGGCGGCGGCGTTGGCATGCAGCGTGGCAATGGTCACGATGTCGCAAATCGGGCCTGGTATGGCGCAGGACCTTTTCGCGCCGCGGATCTATGTGAATGACCGGGTGATCACCGGCTATGAGGTCGAGCAGCGGGCCAAGTTCCTGCAGGTTCTGCGGGCCCCGGGCAACCCAGAGGATGAGGCGCTGAAAGCGCTGATCGAAGACCGCTTGCGGCAGACCGAGGCCGATCGTCTGGACCTGACGCTGACGGACGAGGAAGTGCAGCAGGGGATGGAAGAGTTCGCCTCACGCGCCAACCTGACGGCCGAGGGACTGATCGCCGAGCTGACAAAGGTCGATATCTCGGCCGAGACGTTCCGCGACTTCGTGGCCTCGGGCCTGCTCTGGCGCAAGGCGGTTCGGGCGCGCTTTGTCGGCCAAGTGCCTGTCAGCGAAAACGATATCGACCGGGCGCTGGAAGCCTCGGCACGGCCGCGGGCCTTGCAGGTACTGGTTTCGGAACTGGTGATCTCATCTCCTGAAGGCGAGGGAGAGGCAGCGCTGGCGCTGGCCAACCGGCTGTCGAACGAGATCACCGGCGAAGGCAGCTTTGCCGCAGCGGCGCGGCAGTATTCGGCGGCTCCGACAGCGGGAAGCGGTGGTCGGCTGGACTGGGTGCCACTGGCGAATCTGCCGGAGGCAATCGGGGCGGCGGTGCTGGCGCTGGGTCCGGGCGAAGTGTCTGATCCGGTGGTCGTGCCGGGAGCGGTCGTCCTGTTCCAGCTGCGCGACGTGGCCGAGGACAAAGCTGCCGAACCCATTGCCGTGACGGTGGAATGGGCGGAATTCCTGGTGCCCGACGACGCCACCGAGATCGCGCGGCTGCGCGCCGAGGTGGACAGCTGCATGGATCTTTATGGCCAGGCCAACGGCCTTCCGGAAGACCGTCTGACGTTAACGACCCAACCCGCGGGCGACGTGCCGGGCGATGTGGGTCTGGAACTGGCAAGGCTTGACCCCGGCGAGAACTCGGTCGCGCTGACGCGGGGCGGGTTCCGGCGGTTCCTGATGCTCTGCGGGCGCGAAGAGACCCTGGATGAGCCGATCAGCCGTGACGCGGTGCGCGAGAGCGTCATCAACCAGAAGCTGGAAGGCATGGCCGAGGGCTATCTGGAAGAGCTGCGGTCCGCCGCCATCATCCGCGAGCCGTGACCCGGCCGGTAATCCTGACCTGCGGCGATCCGTCCGGCATCGGACCAGAGATCGCAGCGAAGGCCTGGGCAGCGGGGGAGCGGTTCCTCTGGCTCGGCGATCCCCGGCATCTGCCGGAAGGGACGCCCTGGCGCGAGGTGACCGAAGATGATGCGCCTGCAGAAGGCCTCCTGCCTGTCCTCTGCCACGACTTCCCAGCCCCGGCCCTGCACGGCCAACCGGACCCGGCCAATGCGGCAGGAGTCATCGCAGCAATCGAACGGGCGGTGCGATTGGTGCAGGCGGGCAAGGCCTCGGCCATCTGCACCGCGCCGATCCACAAGAAGGCGCTGAAGGACGGCGCCGGGTTCGCCTTTCCAGGGCATACGGAATTTCTGGCGCATCTGGCGGGGGTGCCCCGTGTGGTGATGATGCTCGTCTGCCCGGAGCTGCGGGTGGTGCCAGTGACGATTCACATGCCCTTGTGCGAAGTGCCGGGCACGCTCACAGCGCAGCTTCTGGAAGAGACCATCCGCATCACGATTGAAGCGCTGATCCGCGACTTCGGGATTGCACTCCCGAGGCTGGCGGTGGCGGGCCTCAACCCGCATGCGGGCGAGGGCGGCGCGATGGGCTGGGAAGACGAGCGGATGATCCGGCCGGTGGTGGCGCGACTCGCGGCCGAAGGGTTGACGATCCGGGGGCCACTGTCGGCGGACACGATGTTTCATGCCGCAGCGCGGGCCGGTTACGACGCGGCGATCTGCATGTATCACGATCAGGCGCTGATCCCGATCAAGACGATCGACTTTGCCGGGGGGGTGAACGTGACGCTGGGACTTCCGTTCGTGCGCACCTCGCCCGACCATGGCACGGCCTATGACATCGCGGGGCATGGGGTTGCGGACCCGACGAGCCTTATTGCGGCCTTGCGGCTGGCACGGGAGATGGCGGCGCGGCGGTGAGGGTGGAACCGGGGGGCTTCGCGCCCCCCGGACCCCCCGCGGGATATTTTCGCAGAGAGGAAGCCTTGGAGGGCAGAATTGGGAACGATTGACGGGCTCCCCCCCTTGCGTGAGGTGATCCGGGTGCATGATCTGGTAGCCAAGCGGCAGCTGGGGCAGAATTTTCTTCTGGATCTGAACCTTACAGCGAAGATCGCACGATCTGCCGGGGACCTTTCGGGCTGCGATGTGCTGGAGGTGGGTCCCGGCCCCGGCGGCCTGACCCGCGGGCTTCTGGCCGAAGGCGCTCGGCGGGTGTTGGCGGTCGAGAAGGACACGCGTTGCTTGCCTGCTTTGGAAGAGATCGCGGCGAGCTATCCGGGGCGGCTGCAGGTGATCCCTGGCGATGCGCTCGAGGTCGATGTGCTGGCGCATCTGACGCCACCGATCAAGGTGGTGGCAAACCTGCCCTACAATGTGGGGACAGAGCTTCTGGTGCGCTGGCTGACGCCCGGCGTCTGGCCACCCTTCTGGCAATCGCTGACGCTGATGTTCCAAAAGGAGGTGGCAGAGCGGATCGTGGCAAAGCCGCGCGGCGACCATTACGGGAGGTTGGCGCTGCTGGCGCAGTGGCGCTGTGATGCGAAGATCGTGATGACGCTGCCGCCCGAGGCCTTTACCCCTGCCCCCAAGGTGCATTCGGCAGTGGTGCAGCTTACCGCCCTGCCCGCCCCGCGTTTCCCCTGCGATTTCCGGGTGTTGCAGCGTGTAACTGCGATGGCCTTCAACCAGCGCCGCAAGATGCTGCGGTCAAGTCTGAAGGCCATGGCGCCAGAGATCCAGGGCTTGCTGGAAAGCGTGGGAATCCCCCCGACCGCAAGGGCCGAGGAGATCGGGCTGGAGCAGTTTTGCGCGCTGGCCCGTGCGGTTCAGGCGGCCTGACGCATGGTCAGGACGCGGGCCATCGTCTCGCCCATGGCCGACGGGTTCGGGGCGACGGTGATCCCGGCCGCTTCCAGAATCTCCACCTTTTCCTGCGCGCTTTCGCCGAAAGCCGAGATGATCGCACCCGCATGGCCCATCTTGCGGCCCTTCGGAGCGGAGAGGCCGGCGATGTAGGCGACTACCGGCTTGGTCATGTGATCCCGGGCGAAAGCGGCGGCTTCGGCTTCTTGCGGGCCGCCAATCTCGCCGATCATCATCACGGCGTCGGTTTCCGGGTCCGCTTCAAAAAGCGCCAGTATGTCCTTGAAGCTGCTGCCATTAATGGGATCACCGCCGATGCCGACCGAGGTGGATACTCCAATTCCGAGCGCCATCATCTGCGATGCCGCCTCATAGCCCAGGGTGCCGGAGCGACCGACGATGCCGACGCGGCCGGGCATGTAGATATGCGGAGGCATGATGCCCATGAAGCCTTTGCCGGGGCTGATGATCCCGGCGCAGTTCGGACCGACGAGGCGCATCTTCCGCTCCTCGGGGTAGCGTTTCAGGAAGCGCTTGACCTTCATCATGTCCTGGCTTGGGATGCCGTCGGTCACGCAGACCGCGGTGCGGATGCCCGCGTCGGCCGCTTCCATGATCGCGTCGGCGGCGAAAGGGGGCGGGACGAAGACCAGGCTGGCTTCGGCGCCAGTGGCCTCCACCGCCTCGCGGACGGTGTTGAAAAGCGGGCGATCGAGGTAGGACTCTCCGCCCCTGCCGGGGGTGACGCCGCCCACAACATTTGTGCCGTACTTGATCATGTCGGCGGCGTGGAAGGCGCCGATCCGGCCTGACATGCCCTGGACGATGACGCGGGTCTGTTCGGTGATCAGAATAGCCATGGGGGGGACTCCTTCAGGCGGCTTTGGCGGCGACCGCTTTCGCAGCGGCCTCGGCGAGGGTGTCGGCAGAGATAAGCGGCAGGCCGGAGGTTTCGATGATGCGCTTGCCTTCCTCGACGTTGGTCCCGGCAAGGCGAACGACGACGGGGATGGTCAGGCCGACCTCTTGATATGCCTTCACAACCCCTTCGGCGACCCAGTCGCAGCGGTTGATCCCGGCGAAGATGTTGACGAGGATCACGCTGACATTGCGGTCGGCAAGCACGGTTCGGAAGGCGCGGACGACGCGCTCCGGCGAGGCGCCACCGCCGATGTCGAGGAAGTTGGCGGGCTCACCTCCGGCAAGCTTGATCATGTCCATCGTGGCCATTGCAAGACCAGCCCCGTTGATGATGCAGCCGATGTCCCCGTCAAGGCCGACATAGGCAAGGCCATGGTCGCCCGCCGTGGATTCGCGGGGGTCTTCCTGGCTGCGGTCACGCAGTTCGGCAACTTGAGGGCGACGGAACAAGGCGTTGGTATCAAAGGACATCTTGGCATCGAGCGCCACGAGGTCCCCGGTACCGGTAATGACCAAGGGGTTGATCTCCACCATCACGGCGTCAAGGTCACGGTAAGCGCGGTAACAGGCCTTCAGGATCGTCACCATCTGGGCGATCTGGCCGCCTTTGAGGCCAAGCTGGAACGCCAGCTCGCGGGCTTGGAACTCGGACAGGCCTGCGGCCGGGTCGATGGTCATGCGGCGGAGACTGTCGGGGTCGGCTTCGGCGAGATCCTCAATCTCCATCCCGCCATGGGCAGAAGCGACGATCATGATGCGTTCGGATTTGCGGTCGAGGACGAAGCCGAGATACATCTCGCGCGCGATGTCCGAGGCGGCTTCGACCCAAAGGCGATAGACGCCCTTGCCATTGGCATCGGTCTGCTTGGTCACCAGCTGCTTGCCGAAAAGCGTGGCGGCAAAGGCGGCGACCTCGTGTTCGTCGCGGCAGAGCTTGACGCCACCCGCCGCCCCCCTGCCGCCGGAGTGGATCTGGGCTTTTACCACCCAGGCATTGCCGCCAAGTTCGCGGGCGCGGTAGCCGGCCTGTTCAGGGCTGTAGGCCAACCCGCCCCGCGGGACAGGTACGCCAAAGCGGGCAAGGATTTCCTTGGCCTGATATTCGTGGATGTCCATTAGGTTCCTCCCGTACCCTTATGAAAGATTGGCAATATCGCCCACCTTACCCTGTCACTGCGCGGCAATGGCGTCGGCCACTGCAAGCAGGTTGCGCGCCATCTTTTCGGATGCTGCATCGATCATCTTGCCGTCGAGGCTGGCGGCACCCTTGCCCTGAGCCTCTGCCAGTTTCAGTTCCTCGATGATGCGGCGGGCCTTGGTAACTTCGGTCTCGGTCGGGCTGAAGACTTCGTTGGCAAGCGCCACCTGGGAAGGATGGATCGCCCATTTACCCTCACATCCCAAAGCGGCCGCACGGCGGGCGCCATCCTTGTAGCCCTCGGGGTCGGAAAAATCGCCGAACGGGCCGTCAATGGCACGAAGCCCGAAGGCACGGCAGGCGATGACCATGCGGGAGATGGCGGCATGCCACTGGTCACCGGGATACATCGGGTTGAGGCCGCCGATGTTCACGGTGCGGGCGCGCATGCTGGCGGCGTAGTCGGCAACACCGAAATGCAGCGCCTCCAGCCGGCCACCGAACTGGGCGATGCTTTCGACATTGGCCATTCCAAGCGCGGTTTCGATCAGCGCCTCAAGGCCGACGCGGGTAGTCAAGCCGCGCGCCTGTTCGATCTGGTTGACCATCGCCTCGACCATGTAAAGGTCGTCGCGGACGCCGACTTTCGGCACCAGCAGGGTGTGGACGCGCGACCCCGCCTGTTCCATCACGTCCACCACGTCGCGGTACATGTAATGGGTATCAAGGCCGTTGATTCGGACGGAAACGGTCTTGCCCTTGGCTGCCCAGTCAATGTCATTCAGCGCCTGGATGCAGTTCCTCCGCGCCTGTTCCTTTTCCGGGGGTGCTACGGCGTCTTCCAGATCGAGGAAGACATAATCGGCGGGCCCTTCGGCGGCCTTGTCGATCATCGTCGGATTCGAGGACGGAACCGCAAGTTCAGACCGCTGGAGCCGCTGCTTGCGCAGCGGATAAAGAGTGTGGCTCATCTACTTGATCCTTAAGCTATTCTGCGGCGATCCGGAGGGTGGATTGTGCGCTGCGCCCCTGGGCATACCAGGCTTGCGCTGCGGCAACGCCCGAGCCGAATTCGAGATCGGCCCCCGCCTCGACCAGTGCCATTTCGGCGACGGAAAGTGCGGTCAGGCACATCCCTTCGTTCAGATCGCCCAGATGGCCGATGCGGAACACTTTGCCTGCCAGCCGCGCAAGACCCGAACCGAAGGAGGTATTGTAGCGCTCAAAACCGATTCGGATCACCTCGCGCGCATCGACGCCCTCGGGCGTGCGGATCGCGGTAACGGTGTTCGAGGCGAGCGAGGGGTGTTCGGCACAGATTTCCAGTCCCCACGCGGCTACGGCGCGGCGCACTCCCTCGGCAAGGCGGGCATGGCGCGCGATGACGGTGTCGAGCCCCTCGGCATGCAGGCGGTCCAGCGCGCGGCGGAGGCCGTGGAGAATCTGCGTTGGTGGGGTGTAGGGGAAATAGCCGGTCTGGGCGGTCTGGGCCATGTCGCGGAACTCGAAATAGGCGCGGCGCATGGTGCCGGTTTCCGAGGCCTTCATGGCCTTGGGCGAGACGGCAAGGATGCCAAGCCCAGCCGGACACATAAGGCCCTTCTGGCTGCCGGTGACGGCAAGGTCGACCCCCCAATCATCCATGCGAAAGTCGATGCTGCCGACCGAAGACACGCCGTCCACGAAAAGAAGCGCATCGTGGAAGCAGTCATCCAGCGCGCGGCGAACGGCGGCGACATCGCTGGTCACACCGGTTGCGGTCTCGTTGTGGGTGACGAAGACGGCCTTGATCTCGCCCTTCCGGTCGGCGGCCAGCTTGCGCATGAATTCGTTGACCGGGACCCCTGCCCCCCAGGCCACATCAACCAGATCGACGGTCAGCCCCAGCCGCGTGGCCATCTCCGCCCAGAGGGTCGCAAATTGGCCGTGACGCGCCATCAACACCCGGTCTCCGGGGTTGAGCGTGTTGGTGATCGCCGCTTCCCACGCGCCAGTCCCAGAGCCGGGGAAAAGCATGACCTGACCCGTTTCGGTGCGGAAAACCCGGCGGAGGTCGGCGAGAATGGACAGGGTCAGCGCCCCGAATTCCGGCCCGCGCTGGTCCTGCATGGCCACGTTCATCGCCATGCGGACTTCCTCGGGCACATTGGTCGGCCCGGGAATGAAGAGGTGGTTAATTCCGGTGCGGGCTGCTTTCAGCATAGGGGTCCTCCGTTGGTTGGCTTGTCCTGTCACCAATCCCGGAATGTGCAAAAGCAAAGCGGGTCGCGCTGTGAGTGCGAAAGTTTACAGACATCAATTTTTGTAATATCGTAAACACTACAAACCATGAAAAGGTGTGCGACGGTATGCAGAAAACCTTCATCGGCCCGCATCTCCGGCGCCTGCGATTAGAGCGGGGCGAAACCCAAGGAGCGATGGCGCGGGTGCTGGGAATAAGCCCATCATACGTCAACCTGCTGGAAAACAACGAAAGATCGGTGTCAGTCCAAGTGCTGCTGAAGTTGTTCGACGCCTATGGTGTCGATTGGCGCGAGATTGCGGATGAGGATGGATCGGGCCAGCTTGCCGATCTGCGTGCCGCTTTGCAGGACCCGCTGTTTGCCGACGCCCGCCCCGACCTGCCGCAACTGCGCGCGGCTCTGGTTCATGCGCCCGATCTGGCCGGGGCGTTCTTGCGCCTGCACCGGTCCTGGCAAGCGGCGACTGACCAGCTTCTGTCCCTGGGGGACGGCGATGCGCGGGCGATCAATGCCACGCCAGAGGCTGCAGTGCACAACGTCTTTCGCCGTAATCGCAACCATTTCCGCGATCTGGAGCGCGCGGCCGAGGCGTTCTGGGCGGGCGATGCGGTGGAGCGTGACGAGGTCTATGTCGCGCTGAAGCGGCGGCTGACCGACCGGCTGGGCATCACCGTGCGGCTGGTCCGGGTCGAGGACCTGCCCGGCACCCTGCGCCAATATGATGAAGCTCGGCGCGAGATCCTGCTGTCCGAGGCGCTGGACCACACTAACCGGACCTTCCAGCTGGTGCACATGTGCGGCCTTCTGGAGCAACGCGTGCTTCTGGACGGGCTGGTCGCCCGGTCAGGGATAGCCAATCCGCGCGGAGTGGCGCGGCTTCGGGTCGAACTGGCGAACTATTTCGCTGCTGCGGTGCTAATGCCCTATGACGCCTTTCTGGCCGAGGCGCGGGCGACAAAATACGACCTCGACCACATCGCAACGCGCTTTGGCGTGTCGTTCGAGCAGGCATGTCACCGGGCAACGACATTGCAGCGCGAAGGGGCGCAGGGCGTACCGTTCTTTTTCTTGCGGATCGACAAGGGCGGCAACGTGACAAAGCGGTTCAACGCGACGGACTTTCATCTGGCGGAATATGGCGGCGCCTGCCCAAGGCTTGATGTGCATACCTCGTTCAGGACGCCCGGAAAGATCGTGCCTCAATTCGTTGAAATGCCTGATAAATCGCAGTATTTTGTTTTCTCGCGCACTGTGGACCGGCCAACCTGGATCCGGCATGCGCAGGACAACCGGCTGGCGGTGGCCATGGGCTGCATGATCGGGCATGCGGGCGAGATCGGTTATGCCGAAGCGTTCACTGTGACCAGCGCGCGGATGGTGCCGATCGGGATCAACTGCCGCGTCTGTCCTCGGGCAAGCTGCGACCAGCGCGCGCATCAGGCGACGATCCTGACCCAGCCGGTGGACGAAAAACGCCGGGGCGCGACGCGGTTTGATGGGTAGGATGACCCGCCCCGGACTTGGTCCGGAGCGGGGTCTCAAGCTTTGACGCGGAAGTTTTGCGGGTCGTAGAGCGGGGCCAGGTGGACCTGGGCCGGGACGCGTTCGGAAGCGACTTCCAGCTCGTAAGTGCCTGAGCGGATGAAATCCTCCGTGACGCCTTCCGGGTGGCGGATGTAGCCCATGCCGATGGATTGGCCGACCGTATAGCCGTAGCCGCCGGAGGAGAGCCAGCCGACGCGCTGGCCGTTGCGGTAGATGGTTTCACGGCCGAGGAGGATCACTTCTGGGGCGGCGGTGAAGGTGGCGAGGCGTTTTTTCACGCCGTTGGCCAATTGCGTGGCGATGGCATCGCGGCCAAGGAAGGGGATGCCGGATTTCATCTTGCAGGCCCAGCCAAGGCCCGCCTCGACCGGGGAGTGATCCGGCCCGATGTCGGCGCCCCAGGCACGGTAGGCCTTTTCCAGCCGCAATGTCTCGATGGCGCGGTAGCCGGCGTTGCTTGTCTGTCCGGTGGCGATCAGCGCTTCGTAGACGGTAACGGCGACTTCGGTTGGCATATGCAGTTCCCAGCCAAGTTCGCCGACGTAGGTCACGCGCAGCGCAAGAACCGGGCAACCGGCGATGGAAATCGCTTTGGCGGTGGCGAAGGGGAATGCTGCGTCAGAGGCATCATCGGGGGTCAGGCTTTGCAGGATGTCGCGTGATTTCGGCCCCATCAGCGACAGCACGGCCGAGCCGGAAGTCACGTCGATCAGTTGAGCGTCGCCGCACAAGTTGCCGGCAATCCAGTCGAAATCATGTGTGGCAAAGCCGGTGCCGGTGGTGATGTAGAACTCGTCCGCCGCGCGGCGGACGACGGTCAGGTCACATTCGATGCCACCTTTCCGGTTCAGCATCTGGGTGTAGGTCAGTGACCCCACAGCCCGGTCGACATTTCCAGCGGCAATCCAGTTCAGCGCCTTGGCCGCATCGGGACCTTTCAGGATGAATTTGGCGAAGGAGGTCTGGTCGATCAGCACCGCGCCTTCCCGCGCCGCCTTGTGTTCGCGCCCAACCGCGTCGAACCAGCCGGGGCGCTGGTAGGAATAGCGGTCCTGGGCCACCTCTCCCGGTGCTGCGAACCAGTTCGGGCGTTCCCAGCCAAGTTTCTCGCCAAAGCACGCTCCTGCGGCTTTCAGATGCGCATAAAGCGGCGAGCGGCGGGTCGGGCGGGCAGAGCGCATTTCCTCGGACGGCCAGGCGATGGTGTAATGTTTGGCATAAGCCTCCATCGTGCGGGTGCGAACCCAGTCGGTTGAGCGGTGGGGCGGGCCGAAGCGACGAATGTCGACCGGCCAGAGATCATAGGGCGCCGCCCCGGTGGCAACCCATTCGGCCAGCGCCATCCCTGCCCCGCCGCCCGACGCGATTCCGAAGGCGTTGAAGCCCGCGCCGACGAAGAAGTTGCGCAGTTCCGGCGCCTCGCCGAGAATGAAATTGCCGTCGGGGGTAAAGCTTTCGGGGCCGTTGATCAGCTGCTTGACGCCTGCGGTGGCCAGCGCCGGAACCCGGGCGATGGCATCTTCCATGAACTGGCTGTAGTGGTCGAAGTCGCTGGTCAGTAGTTCGAAATGAAATCCTTCCGGGATACCGTCCTGTGCCCAGGGCTTCGGGTTCGGTTCATAGCCGCCCCAGACGAGACCGCCGACCTCTTCCTTCCAGTAGGTCAGCCGATCGGGGTCGCGCAGCGTGGGCAGGCCCGGGGTCACACCGTCGATCTTCTCGGTGATCATGTACTGGTGCTCGACGGACACGAGCGGAACGTTGACACCCACCGTCGCAGCAAGGGTTCGTGTCCATTGCCCGGCGCAACAGACGACCTTTTCGCATTCGATGGTGCCGAAGGGGGTTTCGACCCCCCGGATGCGGCCGTCCTCCACGACGATGCGGGTGACGGGCGTGTCCTCGAAGATCTTCACGCCGGACATCCGCGCCCCGCGCGCGAGGGATTGGGTGATGTCAGAGGGGTTGGCCTGTCCGTCCGTGGGCAGATAGGCAGCCCCGACCAGATCGTCGATGGTCATCAGGGGCCACAGATCCTGCGCCTCTTTCGGGGTCAGAAGGTGCATCTCCAGCCCGAAGGAATGCGCGGTGGTGGCCTGGCGTTTGACTTCGGTCCAGCGTTCGGCGTTGCAGGCAAGGCGCAACCCGCCGTTCATCTTCCAGCCGGTTTGCAGGCCGGTCTCGGCCTCCAGCGTCTTGTAAAGCGCCACCGAATGCCCCAGAAGCTGCGTGATATTGGCCGAGGTGCGCAGCTGCCCGACAAGGCCGGCAGCGTGGAAGGTGGTGCCGGAGGTCAGCTTCTTGCGCTCAAGCAGCACGGTGTCGGACCAGCCAAGCTTGCCCAGGTGGTAGGCGACGGACGCCCCGACGATGCCGCCTCCGATGATGACGACACGGGCAGTCGAAGGAAGATCAGTCATGAAGATGTCCTGAAGGTGGCCAGCGCGGCGCGGTAGGTTGCAAGGTAATCGGCCGTATAGGCTGCATAGTCGAAGTCCAGGCCCGAGTGGATTTCCTGCACCATGGACCACATCGCCTCACGCAGGGCTGCGGCGGCCTTCATCGCGCGATAGCGGCGCCAGAGGTCTGCGTCGGGCGGGGCGCCATAGTAGGCCCCAAGCAGCCAATCCTCTTGCGAGAGGTCCAACCCGGCGTTGGCTGCAAGACCCCCAAGGTCGAACAGTGGCGAGTTCCAGCCAGCGTAATCCCAGTCGATCAGCCACATCCGCGTGCCGTCATGCAGGAAGTTCGCGGGCAGCAGGTCATTGTGGCCGAAGACAAGCTCGATCCGCCCTACGGCGGCTTGAAGCGTCGCAGCCTCGTCCAGCAGGTCCGCCAGAATTGCATGGTGCGGTGAGCGACCCTCCGTCAGCGTGGCCGCGTAGTCGCGCAGCGTCTGGAACACCCAGAAAGTCAGCGCCGGACCGCGCAGGTGAAGCGGAATGTCGCGATGGGCATGCATCACCAGCGCAAGCGCCTGCTCCAGGAGGTCCTGGTCGCGCAGGTCGGCGGCTGTCATGGTCCTGCCTTCGACAAAGTCGATCACCAGTGCGCCGGGTTCGTGGTGGATCACGCCTGGCGAGATCCCGGCGGCATGTGCGGCACGGCTGGCGGCCAGTTCGTTGAAGCGCATGATCTGGTGGACCGGGATATCATCGCCGATCCGAACCACCGCGCGGCGGGTGGCGTCTGTCACCAGCAGGTTCAGGTTGGTGATCCCGCCGCCAAGCGGCACGGCGGTTGGGGTGCCGGTCCAGATGGGCAGCGACAAGGCGCGGGCAATGGGATCAGTGAGAGTGGTCATGGCGTCGCCGTGGAAAAGTTGCGGACAGGGCGTGGCAAACACCAGGGCATGTTAACGGGCAAGGCGGGCGGAAAGAAGGGGATAAGGTCCGCCCGATCGATCCGCCGGATTGTCCAGGTCTCTGGCGCATCAAAGGCAAAGACCAAGCCACCAGAGAGGGAACGCCGGCACCAGATCCTTCGTCCAGAGTGGTCATTCCGTAAGCTGCCTGTCAAAGAATTTGTGATGATTTGCGTCTATTTGAGAGTTCTCTGTTGAAACTTGCAGGCGATTTATCCCTATCCTGCAAAACCTCTCAGAAACGGACAAGGCCATGCTGCAAACTCAGCGTGAACGCGCAATTCTTGAGCGATTGATGCACAGCGGGTCGGCGCGAATCGCGGACCTTGCCGAGGCCCTGTCCGTCAGCGAGGAAACCGTGCGCCGGTCGCTGAAGCGGCTGGAGGCGCTGGGCAGCGTGACCCGTGTCCATGGCGGGGTGCATCTGCGCGACTGGGGGGCTGAGCCCAGCTTTGCCTTGCGGCTGAGGGTCAGCCCGGATGCCAAGCGGCGCATTGCAGCGCGGCTGGCGGGGCTGATCGAACACGGGGCCTCGCTGTTTCTGGATGTTGGATCGACCACGGCCTTTGTGGCGCAGGCGCTGCGCGATCACCATGACCTCTTGGTGGTCACGAACTCGTTGGCCGTGGCGCAGACACTGTCGGGACGCGGCGGCAACCGGGTGTTCATGGCGGGGGGCGAGTTGCGCCCGCATGACGGCGGGGCCTTTGGCGCCGACGCGCTGGCCTTCGTGCGCCAGTTCCGGGTGCATCATGCGATCCTGTCGGCTGTGGCGCTGGACGCACGAACCGGGTTCATGCTGAACGACCTGCGCGAAGCCGAGTTCAGCCGTGCCATCATCGACTGCGCCGATTTGACGACCATTGCTGCCGATGCCACCAAATTCAACCAAAGCGCCCCGGTGCGCATCGCGCCGCCAGAATCGTTTCACCGGTTGGTAACCGACACCGAACCCGAAGGCGCCCTCGCCGCACTGCTGGCCAGCGCGGGCGTAGAGATCATTCTGGCTTAGCAGCGGCCCAAGCAGGCTGGGCCGATGCGGGCTGGGCTTTCACAAGACGGGCGTGACAGTCCCGCAGCGCTTCGGCAAGGCGTTCCGGTCGCAGCGGCTTGGCCACCAGGGTCACAAATCCGCGCGCCAGATAATCTTCGACCTGATGGGTCATGGCATTTGCAGTGACCGCCACAGCCTGCGGCGCAGCGCTGCCGGAGGCCACGGCAAGGCCCTGCAGCGCAAGCAGCGTCTCCAGACCGTCGCGACCGGGCATCGCGATGTCCAGCAGCACGACATCGTAGGCACCCGGTCGCCAGCGTTGCAACGCCTCGTCGCCGCTTGACACGATCTCGGCCTTGACGCCAAGCGCCTGCAACATGCTGGCAAGGATGATCCGGTTGGTGGCATTGTCTTCCGCAGCAAGCACCGTCAGCGGCGGCAAGGGCTCTGCCTCTGCCGCCTGATCCGGCCGCCGGTCGGCTGACAGGATCGGCATTTCCAGCGTGACCCGCGCGGTCAGCCCCTGCCCCGGAGCGCCTGACAGCGTGACGTCGCCTTGCATCAGCCGGGCCAGACGTCGGACGATCGACAGGCCAAGTCCGGTCCCGCCGTATTGCCGCGCGATCCCGGCCTGAGCTTGGGTGAACTCTTCGAATACCCGGGCGATTTCGGCCTCGGTCATGCCGATGCCGGTATCAGAGATTTCGATGCCCAGCCACTGAGGCGATGAAGCATTGACCCGGACCGCGACCTCGCCCGCCTCTGTGAACTTGATGGCATTGCCGATCAGGTTGTGCAGGATCTGGACCAGCCGCTTTTGATCGCCGAACCGCTGGGCGTTGAGGAACTCGCCCTGGCAATCCAGGGTAAGCCGGATGCCTTTTTCCGCGGCCCGAAAGCGGTGGATCGCAACTACGCGTTCCGCTGTGTCGCACAGGTTCAACGGGCCGGTGTCAAGGGTAAAGCGCCCGGACTCGATCTTGGCGAGGTCGAGGATGTCGTTGATCACCGCCAGCAGGTGTTCGCCCGACTCGCGGATGATGCCCAGCATCTTGCGCTGGTCAGGATCGTCCAGACTGTTGGCTAGCACCTCGACCATCCCGAGGACCCCGTTCAGGGGGGTTCGCATTTCATGGCTCATCGCCGCAAGGAAATCCGACTTGGCCCGGTTTGCCGTCTCGGCTGCAGTCATCGCGGCGCGCAGGCGGTCTTCGTTTTCAACAGCGTCGGTGATGTCGGTGAGCGAGCAAAGCACCGCAAGGTCGGTTCCCGGCGCCGAAAGCCGCGCAGCATTGACCGACAGCACACGCAGCGTGCCGTCGGGCCAGCGGATGGTTTGGCGGACGTCCTGCTGCACCGGAAGGCCCGCAAGCGCGCGGTTGACGGGAAAGTCGGCAAACGCGACCGGTGCCCCCATCCGGTCGGTCACGCCGGTCAATGCGAGAAGATGCGGAAGGTTGTCCTGCGGGGCGACGGGGCGGCCCAGCACCGCCTCGGCACCGGCATTGGCAAGCACTACCCGGCCCGCGCCATCGACCGCGACGATTCCCGACACCGAAGTCTCCATGATCCGCGCCAGCGTGTCGCGTTCGCGGGCCAGTGCCGCCTCCAGGGCCTTCGCCGCCGAGATGTCGATGTTGACGCCGCTGGTCTTGACCACCTGGCCGGACGCGTCCCATTCGAAAGCCTGCGTGCGTGTCAGCACCCAGACCCAGTGCCCCTGCCGGTGGCGCACGCGCAACTCATGTTCGTAGGCCCACTCGCGGGCGGCAAAGCACCGCCTTTCATGGTCGATCAGAGCTTCGGCGTCAGCGGGGTGGACAATGCCCAGCCAGTCCTGCAGCGGCATCGGGTTCAGTTCGGCGGCGCGGTAGCCCAGAATCTCGGCCCAGCGGTCGCTGACGATGGTCTGGCCGCTGCGCAGGTCATGTTCCCAGACGCCGACCCCAGCCCCGTCAATCAACCGGGTCAGGCGCTGTTCCGCCTCGATCCGGGCCGAGACGTCGAGCGTGATGCCGGAAATCCGGCGCGGTCGGCCATCGGCGCGCCGCGCGAGCACCCGGCCCCGCGACAACAGCCAGACCCAATGGCCTGTCCGGTGGCGCATACGGCTCAAGAGATCGAAGTCATCACTTCCCTGCTGAAACAGCGCGCGCTGGACCTCCAGCGCGGCGGGCAGGTCGTCATGATGCAGCAGCGCCATGAGGGCGGGCAGATCAGCTATCCCCTCGTCACGCCCCAGCATCGCTTGCCAGCGATCGTTCATGGCTATGAGGCCGGTGTCGTCCCCCCAGTCCCAGACCGCAACCTCGCCCCCGTCGACGACCTGCTGCAACCGCCTGTCAGCCAGACGGCGGGCGGTCACGTCCTCATAGATCCCGACGGTTTCCCGCGACGGGGTGGCTCGTTCGCGCACCCAGATCAGGCGGCCGTCGGCATAGGAATCCTCGCCATCCCAGATTTCTGTCAGCGGCCGGTCAAGGCGGCGGCGCAAGCTGGCCTCGTCGCGTTCGCCCTCGGCCCCGAAGATGCCCCGATCAATGGCCGCGCGCAGCAAGTCATCGTAAAGCGCACCCACGACCAGCAGATCGGAAATGCCTGCGAAAACCCGGGTATAGGGCGTGTTCCACAGCACCAGCCGGTCATCGGCGTCGAAGATTGCAAAGCCGTCATCAAGTGCTTCAATCGCGGCTTCAAAGCGTGCTCGGGTCGCCTCAACCGCGCGCTGTTCGACCAGCAGCGCAGCCTCTTTCGCGCGAATGTCGGTCACATCCTCGATCAGCGCCCAGACCAGCCGCCGACCGTTCGGGTCGATGCTCATGAAGCCGCGCAGAACAGCGGGGAATCTGCGACCGTCGGCGCGTCGCAGCACGGCCTCGACCGGTCCGTAGCTGCCCGTGGACTTCAGGGCCTCGACCGCATGGTCGATCACCCAAGCGGCATCTCCCAGCAGGATATGGCGGACATCGCGGTCCGCTGCAGTCTGCGGATCAAAGCCGAAAACCTGCTTGAAGGCGCGGTTGCCGTCAAGAAGCTCGCCGGTGTCGAAATCGTTCAGCAGGATCGGATGCGGGCACATCTCGAAAAAGGCGGTGAACTGGCCTTCGCGGAAGGAAGCCATCTCGCTGGTCGGCTGCGACGAGGCCATGTCCCGGATCACCGCGACCGCTATGGTTTCACCCTTTGCAGTACCAGCCGCCAGAGGGGCGACGGACACCTCGTACCAATGCGGCGTGACGAGGCTCGACACTCCGACGCGCCGGGTACGGGCGGTGCGGGCGGAAAGCGGCTTGGCCAGCAGGTCAGTCAGGGCCTTGGCCAGCGGTTCGGGCAGGACATCGCCGACGTGGCGCCCCATGCCGGCATGCACCAGGCTGGAGAGCCAGGGCAGATGGTCGTTGTGGCAGGCAGCGATACGTCCATCGCACGTAATCCCGATCACCAGGTCTGGCAACGCCCGCAATGTCGCCTCAAGGTGGCGGCGGGTTTCGGCCTCGGCCTCGGCCGCTTCCTGGCGTATCAGGACCGAGGCGACCGCCTTGCCGACCGACCTCAGGAGAAACACTTCATCCTCGCCCCAGACACGATCCGGGGTTTGGCTGTCGAAACCGATCACGCCCAGCAGGCGGTCCCCATCGCGCAGCGGCAGCATGTACGAGGATTCGACACCGATCCGGTCCAGGAACTGCCGCTCGGGCATCCCTTGCGGCAAGTCGGCCCGATTTGTCACTGCAACGGTTTCCCCGGCCTGAAAGGCACGGCGCCAGGTCTCTAGTGCGGCGGGTAGCAGCGCCTGCATCACGTCTTTCAAGGCAGCAACACCGGTGGCCACCCATTCATGACTGTTGTAATGCGACCCGTCCGGGCGAATCCGGAAGAGAAAGCTGCGGTCCAGTCCGAAAGCCACGCCCAAATGGGCCAGCGCATCATCAAGTGCTGCGTCGATACCCTCGGGACCAGGGTCAAGCAGCCGGGGCAACAGGTCGATGAACAGACCCTCGATCCGCTGAGGTCGGGGTGCGGTCGCGTCAAGCTGCCCGGTGCGTCCCATGCGACCCCTGCCACCATTCAACCCGTACGAGTATCGGCGAGACGAAGACGTCCCGCAAGCCCGAGCCAAGACCGAAGACCGGGACGATAGTGGTCAACCCCAAAGACCAAGCGGCGTCGTGGCCAAGCCGGGAAAGACCGCGCCAGGATCGGCAAGCCCCATGTGCCCGCGCAGAAGTTCCGCCAGAACGGCGCGGTAATCTGTCACCACGGCCAGATCCGCCCCTTCCGCAAGTACATCGTTGGCCAGGCCCGGCCAGGCCCCGACCATCCGCCCGCCGCGCGCCTGCGGACCCAGAACCATCATCACGTTGCCGCGCCCATGGTCGGTGCCCCCGGCCGAGTTCGACCGCAGCCGGCGGCCAAACTCGCTCATCACCACGACCGACACATCTTGCTGCGATGGCCCAAGATCGCGCCAGAACGCCATGACGGCCTGCGACAGCCCGCCAGTCAGCGCGGCGAACTGCCCAGCCTGCGCGATGTGGGTGTCCCAGCCGGGCACGTCCACGGTGGCCACGCGCAGGCCAAGATCCTCTTTTATCGTCTGGGCGACGGTCATCAGGGATTGGCCGACGCGATTGCCTTCGGGATAAGGCACCGAGGGCAGGTAGGGCCGCATCTCGCCTGCCTCGGCAGACCAAAGGCGGCTGCCGATCATGTCGGACAGACCGATCAGCTCGGTCACCGGTTTCACAAGCGGACCGTGGTTGCCAAAGCCCTCCAGCAGGCGCGCGCGCAGGGCCGGGGCCAGCCAGTTCCCCTGCGCCAGCATCAGATCGCCAAGGGTTTCGGCTACTGCCGCCTCTGCGCCCAAGAGGCTGTCAGGCCGCATGGTCCCGACAGCCAGCGCCGGCATCGGACCTTCGGGCACGGCCACCTGCAACCAGCGCCCGATCCAGCCCGAGGGGTCACCCGGCTGCAGGGCCGCGCCGAAGAGGCCGCGCTCGATCCGGGCCTCGGCGTCGAAATGGCTGCGCGTCGCCTCGGGCAGGCCAGAAGCGTGGATCAGTGACAGATCGCCCGCGTCGTAAAGGTCTGCAAGGGGTCCCGCCGCGGAATGAAAGCGGAAATCGACATCTGCGATGTCCTGCCGGATGGTCCGCCCTGCCCTGTCGCCCTCTCGGGCAACGCGCAGGTCTTCCGGCCTCGCTGCGATGAGATCTGGATCCGAGCTGGGAGAGACCAGTGCCAGCCCATCCGCGCCGCCGCGCAGGAAGATCACCACAAGGATAGGATCGCGCGCCATGGGACTGCCTATCGCAACAGAAATTCGGGGGTCAGCGCGGCGAACGCGATGGCCGAGGCCGCAGCATCGTGCCGGTCTTCGGCGGCGTAGTTACTGGCTGGGGTGCCGGCATCGATGCCGTAGACCGTCGCCACTTCAGCCACAGCCGATGCCGCAACTTCGGGTGCAAGGGCCGAGGCATGCCGATGCAGGAAATCCATGGCGGCCTCGTCCTCGGTGGCAAGCGTGCCCAGATCGGAAGCCGTTCCCCCGAACCAGGTTTCATGGGCATAAAGTGCGATATCCACCATCCGGTTCAGGGTGCTGGATCCGGTCCAGGCCTCCAGACGGTCTGGATGGCCGGTCGGCGGGCCATGGTCATGCTGGTGCCAGCCTGCGCCGGATAACTGAAAGGCCCATTCGTTTTGCGGGGTCACGACTTCAACCCCGGTGGCGCGGTAGAGGGCGGCAAGAAACTCGAACGGGCGGCGCAGCTTGGACGGCGGTGCCTCGAATTCCGGCGAAAGGACCAAGACCCGCAGCACCTGCGCGATCTGGTCGGGCGCGTCGACGGTGGCCAGGAATGTACCGGCCATGCGGTCCACCAGCGCGGGCGGCGGGTCGTCCGACAGCAGCCGGCGCGCCAGTTTCTCGCAGACAAAGCGGGCTGTGGCGGGATGACTGGAAAGCATGTCCAGCACTTCGTCACCATCCTCCATCGGTCCGCGATATGGGGAAAACTCACGCCCGAGGATGCGTTTCTGGTAGGGGTCATGCCAGCGGTCGACATAGTGGAACCGGCCTGTGCGTGGCGCTGCCTCGCCCTCGGCCAGCTTTCGGCCATCGCCGACGGACCAGCCGGTAAAAGCGCGCGCGACCTCGTAGACGTCCAGATCAAGATAGCCCTCGGCCAGCCCGTCCGTCGCCCCCGGCACAGCGCGCCAGTCCGAGTAGCGGTCGATCAGATAGTTGCCCGCCCCGAGCGTATGCAGTTCCAGCAATTCGCGCGCGTAGTTTTCATTGGCAGGCGACGCAATGCTGTCGGCGTTGTCGAGGTAGTAAAGCATCGCCGCCGACCGGGCGACCTCTCCCAGCAGCAGGCGGAAGTTGCCAAGCGCATGGGTCCGCAGCGTGGCATCGTAGCTGGGGAAGGAAACTGCCGTCTCTTCGTGCTTGGTCGCCTTGACGTTGAAATGATCATGCCAGAACTGGGTCATCACCTCGCGCAGCTGGGCCTCGGCATGAACCGCACGGATCAGCGAGGCGGCAACCACCTCATGCGCGGGGCGGATGCGTTCGGTGTAATCCATGCCCTTGCCAGGCCCCCAGTCCTGCAGGCGAACCAGATCGGCAGGGTCGGCGGCAAGGCTGGACAAAGGGCGCATTTCATCCAGTGCGGGCCAGCTGTTGCCGTACTCATCCTCGCCCGCCTCATAGTCGATCCGCAACCGCGCGGCGTCCAGCCGGGCCTGAAGTCCCGGATCCGTGGCGGGCAGCGAAAGTTGCCAGTCAAGCCAGGCCGGAAGCCCCAACTGGCCCGCGCGATCCACCTCTGCCCCGGTCGCGCCGAAGGTCAGCCGGTTCAGCCACAGCCTCTCGGCTTCGGCGCCGCCCGCAGCCCAGCCGGGCCTTGGCAACGCCAGCGCCGTCAGGGCCGCGAGCATACGGAAGTGGAACTTGCGTCGCGTGATCATGGGGCTACCCTTGTCGGCCGAAGCCTAACATGGGCCTGGCACCGGCTGGCAAGCGCCAGAAAGGGCAGTCGGCAACCGCCCGCCGCCGCTTAGCCTTCCGCCAGCCTGTCACGCAAGAGCCGTCGCAGGATCTTGCCGGCAGCAGATTTGGGAACAGCGTCGATGAAGGCGACCCGCAGTGGCAGTTTGTAACTGGCAAGGCGCGGGCGCAGGCCATCAAGGATGGCGTCAGAAGTGATGTCGCTGCCAGGCTGGCGGACAACGAAGGCCATGGGGCGTTCGCCTGCTTCGTCATCCGGAACGCCGATCACCGCGGCGTCGGCGATGCCCGAAAGGCCGAGGAGTTCCGCCTCCACTTCGGCGGGGGCAACCTGAAAGCCCTTGACCTTGATCAGCTCTTTCAACCGGTCGCGAATGAAGAGATAGCCGTCGGCATCGACCACCCCCAGATCGCCGGTGCGCAGCCAGCCGCCTTCGATCATCGCGGCGGTCGCCTCGGGTCGACCCAGATAGCCGATCATCACCTGCGGTCCCGTTACCCAGACCTCGCCTTCCGCGCCGGGTGCGCAATCGGCCCCGGTAGCGGGATCGACGATCCGGGTCACGGTGTTCGGCGCCGATATCCCCACGGCGCCGGGGCGCGGACTGCGGTGCGGCACCACGTGGGTCAAGGGGCTAAGCTCGGTCATCCCGTAGCCCTGGATCACCGCGCAGTTCAGACGCTGGCCGACCGCCTCCGCCACTTCCGCGCCCAGGGGGGCGGCAGCGGACATGACCAGCTTCAGCGATGACAGATCGTATTGGTCGACCAGAGGATGCTTGGCCAGCGCGATGGCCACCGGGGGGGCGATGAACAGCCGTTCCACGCGATGGCGCTGGATATGACCGAGAAGCGCTTCAAGATCGAAGCGCGGCATGGTGACAAGGGCTGCCCCATGCGCCAGATACGTGTTCATCAGCACATTCATCCCGTAGATGTGGAAGAACGGCAGAAAGGCAACCGTGGTCTCGTCCGGTTGCACATCCAGCAGCGCCAGGCCCTGATCGACGTTCACCACCATATTGCGATGGCTGAGCATCACACCCTTCGGCAGCCCCGTCGTACCCGAGGAATACGGAAGCGCCAGCACATGGCGGTCGAGATCGACCGGGACCTGCGCGGTCAGTTGCGGGCCAAGAAGGTCTTCGATCGACCGGTGACCGCTGGCTTCGCCGATGGTCACGATTTCCCGCACCGCGCTGCCAGCGATCGCTGTGGTCGCAACGGAAAGGAAGGCCGGGATGGTAAACATCAGGACCGCGCCTGAATCCTTCAACTGGTGCGCAGCTTCGTGCGGGGTGTAGGTCGGGTTGAGGGTGGTGACCGTCGCCCCGGCAAAGGCGGCAGCGTGAAAGATTACCGCGTAGTCCGGCATGTTCGGCGCCATCAGCGCAATCACTGACCCCGGACCGATGCCCTCGGCCGCAAGCCCGCCGGCAAGACGCTCGATCCGGTCGCGCAGGCCAGCCCCGGTCAGGCTGGCCCCGCTGGGTCCGTCGATGAGAACCGGCTGGTCCGGTCGCCCGGCCAGACCCTCGAACAGGCGTTCGGTAATGCTGACATCGCGCAGCGGCACATCCGCAAGCGGGCTTTTGTACATGGCCGGACCCCCCCAATTTCAGGGAAGGCTAGCACGCATGTCGCGCGGTTGACGCAATTTATTGCAGTCTAGAGTCCCGCAAATATTGCCAGCAAGGCCAGACCGGCGGGAAGCGCCTGAACATAAAGAATGCGGCTCGCGGCGGTCAGCCCACCGTAGACGCCGGCAAGCAGCACGCAGAGCAGAAAGAAGATCGCGATGGCCTGCCCCTCTCCCGGCAGGCCCAGATAAAGTGCCCAGATCAGGCCAGCGGCCAGGAACCCATTGTATAGGCCCTGATTGGCGGCCATCACTTTGGTATTGATCGCAAATTCCTCGGAGGTGCCAAAAGCGCGCCGCGCAAGGCGCGTCTCCCACAGGAACATCTCCAGCACCAGAATAAAGAGGTGCAGAAGGGCAATCAGGCCGGTAAGACCCGCGCCGATCATGCGGTGGGCATCCGGGCTTCGGCCATCCCGGCATACCAGCTGGAGCCGAAGGGAATTGCGCTGTCATCGAAGTTGTAGGCCGGGTGGTGGACCATGGCAGTGTCGCCATTGCCCAGAAAGATGTAGGCGCCGGGGCGTTCGTTCAGCATGAACGAAAAATCCTCGGCCCCCATCAGCGGGGCAGTGTCGGTATCCACCTTTCCCGAGACAGCCATCGCAACTTCTGCTGCGAATTCAGTGTTTTCCGGGGCGTTTACGGTCACCGGATAGCCGCGGTGGTAATGGACTTCGGCCCGCGCGCCCAAGGCAAGGGCGGTGCCTTCGACGATCTGGCCGATGCGGGCCTCGACGAAATCCTGCACCTTGGCATTCATGGTACGGACAGTGCCCTTCATCGCCACCACCTGCGGGATGACGTTGTGGGCGGTCGAGTCGGTTTCCACAGTGCAGACGCTGACGACGACCTGTTTCAGCGGGTCGACATTGCGGCTGGCGATGGTCTGGAGCGCCACGATGATATGCGCGGCCACCACGGTTGTATCCACGCAGTCATGCGGTTTGGCGGCATGGCCACCCTTGCCAGTCACCACGATCTCGAACTGGTCGGCGGCGGCCATCATCGCGCCGGGACGGATGGCGAACTGGCCGACCGGAATGCCGGGCATGTTGTGCATGCCGTAAACCTCGTCGATATTCCAACGCGTTATGAGGCCATCTTGAACCATCTCGCGCCCGCCACCGCCGCCCTCTTCAGCAGGCTGGAAAATGCAGACTACGGTCCCGTCGAAATTGCGCGTCTCGGCCAGATACTTGGCCGCGCCGAGGAGCATCGCCGTGTGGCCGTCATGACCGCAGGCATGCATCTTGCCGGGGGTTTTCGAGGCATAGGGCACGCCGGTCTGTTCCTTGATCGGCAACGCGTCCATGTCGGCGCGAAGTCCGATCACGCGGCCTTTGCTGTCGGATTTCCCTTTGATAACAGCCACGACACCGGTGCGGCCAATACCCTCCACCACCTCGTCGCAACCAAAGCTGCGGCACAGATCGGCCACCTTGGCGGCGGTGCGGTGGACCTCGAACAAGAGCTCGGGGTTTTCATGAAAGTCGCGCCGCCAGGCGGTAATCTCGGGAAGAAGTTCGGCGAAACGGTTCTTGACGGGCATGGGGCAACTCCATTTTCCGTAAACCGTGATCCGAAACCGATGGCTTCGCAAGCCCCGGAAATCAGCCGTCCCTAGCCAAAGCTTCGACGTGCCGCAAGCGCAAGGCCGGAGCCGACCGACCCCAGCATGTCACCCGTTACGATGTCAGCATTGGGAACGACAGAGAGAACCGTGCTGCGCAGGATCGGCAACTGGCTTGAGCCACCGGTCAGGAAGGCGGTGCCGATCCGGTCGGCTCCAAGACCGGCGTCTGCCAGCACCCGGGTCAGAAGGGAACGGATGCGGGCGACAGGCACCTCGACGGCCGCCTCAAACCCGGCACGGGCGACCATCGGGTTCGGACCGCCCGTGAGATATGACATGGGCAGGCGTGTGCTTGCGGCATCGGACAGCGAGACCTTTTCCGCCTCGATCCGCATCGCCAGCGCGTGGCCGTGCCGGCCGGCAACGGTGCGGATCATCCGCTCGATCAGCTCCGGGCGGTGAGCCTGAAGGCGCAGTGCCTTCAGGTCGCTTGCGGTGCGGGCAGTGTAAAGCGCGCTGATCCGGTGCCAGGCGGCAATATCGAGGTAGTAATGCCGGGGCATCGTCCCACCCCCTTTGGTGGGCGCCAGATAACCAAGATGCGGCATCGCCTCGGCCAGCGACAACAGGCGGGCGAAATCGGTGCCGCCGACGCGGATGCCGTCATTGGCCAGGATATCGCCGCCACGGTCGGCAAGTCTCGCCCTGCCCGGACCGACGCGGACGACCGAGACGTCAGAGGTGCCGCCACCGATATCGACGATCAGAACCAGTTCCTCGTGCCGGACAGTCTGTTCGAAATGCAGGGCGGCAGCGATGGGCTCGTACTGGAAGGCGACCTCCTTCCAGCCGCAATCGCGCGCAATCTCGGCCAGGACGGTCTCGGCTGCGGTATCGGCGGCCCGGTCATCGTCGACGAAATGGACAGGACGGCCAATGACAACCCGGTCCAACCCGGGTGCGGCCGCCTGTTGCGCCGCGCGGAGATGGCCGATGAAACGGGCCAACACCTCGCGGAAGGATACCGCCCTGCCCCCGACAGCCGTCTTGTCGTGGATCAGCCCCGACCCGAGGGTGGATTTCAGCCCCCGCATCAGGCGACCCTCATCACCCTCCAGATAGGCCGCGATTGCAGCGCGGCCGAACAGCGGTGGGGCGTCCTCTGTCCGCCAGAAGACCGCAGACGGCAATATGGGAGAGCCCCCCTCCAGCGCCAGCAGGCGCGCACCGCTGGCATCGGCCAGCCCGACGGTGGAATTCGAGGTGCCGAAGTCGATGCCGCAGGCAAGGTCAGTCATGGCGCGCGCTCCACCAAGGGGGCTGCAGCGGTAGACGGGCCGCGCGGCGAAGTAAAAGCAGCTAGAGGCTTGGTCCCGGCGCTATTTTCGTGCCGTCGGTAAAGCGGTTGAACCGGAAGCGGCCGAGATCATGCCCAACTGTCCCGCCGGTCACGAGGTCGGCAATGACGCGACCCATCCCAGGGCCGATGCCAAAGCCATGCCCGCTCATCCCCGTGGCGATGGTCAGGCCGGGGATCGGGGCGTGGTCAACGATCGGGACGACATCGGGCAGCGTGTCGATCATCCCGCCCCAGGCCGCGCGCAGCTTCGGGCGGCCAAGGCCGGGGAAAGCGCTGGCGAAAGCGTCTTGCACGCGGCCCAAGGTCTTCAGGTTGGGTGCCGGGTTCAGGATCCGGGTTGCTTCGAACGGGGTGGCTTCGTCTTCGGCCCAGTGGCGCCTTGCGCCCCAGGCATCGGGAAAGCCTTTTGGCGCCATCGGGCGAAACCGGGCGTGGCGGAGGTCCTTCTTCAGGATCGGCAGATAGGAGCGCAGGCTGCGGAAGGCGTCGGGGCCAAGGAAGAAGTCATGCTCCGACCCGCCGGGCGCAATGGAATAGCCGCCATCGGTGCGGCGGCGGAAGGCAAAGTCGTCGTCGGCGGCGTTGCCGGGAAATATCTCCGCCATAGGTTCGGTAGCGGCGACCGAGGCAAGGACGGAAAGCTGCGGGATGCGCATCCCGTGCCGGCCAAGGAACAGGCGCGACCAGGCTCCGGCGGCCAGGACCACATGGTCGCAGGCGATACGCCCGTGTTCGGTGACGACGCCCCTCACCCGGCCCGCGCCGATATCCAGCGCGCGGACGGCGCAGGCTTCGCGGATCGTCGCGCCCCGGTCGGCAGCTGCGACGGCGAGGGTCGGGACAGCCAGCCTGGGTTCGGCCTGCGCGTCCGACGCGGTATAGAGCGCTCCCTTCCACGGGGCGACGGCGCCTTTCAGCATGGCGAGCGCTTCGCCGGCCGTCAGCAGCCGTGTGTCAAGCTGATGGGCGCGGGAATGTTCCGTCCAAGCCTCGAAGCCATTCATCTCGCGGTCGGTCTTGGCAAGGTAAAGGACGCCGGTCTGCCTGAAGCCTAGGGCATTGCCGAACTCGGCGGCAAGGCGTTTCCAGATCGCGAGGCTTTCGATCATGATCGGCAACTCGCCGGGGTCCCTGCCCTGCTGGCGCACCCAGCCCCAGTTGCGGCCCGACTGCTCGCCCGCGATGCGGCCCTTTTCGCAGAGCGTGACACCCAAGCCCTTCTGGCAGAGGAACCACGCGGTCATGACGCCGATCACGCCACCCCCGATCACCACGACATCCGACCGCGCCGGCAGCGGGGCGGCAAAGCGGACCGGGCTGCCGTCATGGATCGGAAAGGTCATCTCAGCGCGTCCAGCAGGCTTTCCATGAAGCGGTGGCCGGCCTCGAACTCGGCGAGGTCGAGAAATTCGTCGGGCTGGTGCGCCTGGGCGATATCGCCCGGGCCGCAGACGACGGCGGAATAGCCGGCCTCCTGGAACTGCCCGGCCTCGGAGCCATAGCTGACGACTCCGGTGGTATTGGCGCCGGTCAGACGGCGGACCAGCGCTTCGGCGGCGCCGCCCGGTTCGGGCACCAGCGCCGGGACGCCGAAAAAGCGGGCAAGTTGGACACCGGCTTCGGGGCGGACCTGCTTCATGGCGGCGTCTAGGCGGTCGGCCTCGGCCTGAAACCGCGCCTCCCATTCGGTGATGTCTTCGCCGGGGACGACCCGCATCTCGACGGCAAAGCGGCAATCGGCGGCAGTGATGTTGTGCGCGGTCCCGCCCACGATCATGCCGACATGCAGCGTGGTAAAAGGCGGGTTGAACTGCGCCGCCAGCGGGCCCGGAGTCTGCGACCGGATCGCGGCGTTCTGGTCGTTGACCCAGCCGATCAGCCGCGCGCCTTCCATGATGGCGGAAACACCCTGCGGCAGAAGCGAGGAATGCACCTCATATCCCTTCAGGTGGACATGATAGCCGGTGCCGCCCTTGTGCCCGGTGATCAGTCCCATGCGCGAGGGTTCGCCCACGATCACCGCGCTGCCCTTTGGCAGGACGCCTTGCATCGAGGCGATCATCGGGGGGGCGCCGGTGCAGCCGACCTCCTCATCGTAGCTGAGAGCAAGTTGCAGGGGCGTGGACAGGCCGCGCTGGTGGCCTTCGACCAGCGCCCAGATCGCAAGCGCGACGAATCCTTTCATGTCGCAGGTGCCGCGCCCGTAAAGGCGACCGTCACGTTCGGTCACGGTCCAGGGGTCGGCGGTCCAGGTCTGGCCATCGATGGGAACCACATCGGAATGACCGGAAAGGACGATCGCGCCGGGTTCCCACGGGCCGACATGGGCAAAAAGGGCTGCCTTCTGGCGGTCTTCGTTCCAGTGGCGATGAGACCCGATTCCATGGCTGGCCAGATACCCCTCAAGCCAGTCGATCAGATCAAGGTTCGAACCCCGGCTGACAGTTGGATAGCTGACCAGCCGGTCAAGGATCTGACGTGGCGTCAGCACCGGTGTCGATGTCACTTTGTTCATTCCCAGATGTTGTGGTCAGACTGTCCGGCGGGCTTGGCCCTGTCAATATCTGGCAGAATGACAGGCATGTCGGTCATTCTGCCGGATGATGGGTGTGGAATCGCACTGCAAATCGGGATTGATAGAGTCTGGAAAATCGGAAACAGTTGGCGGGCCAGCGGGCAGCCGGTGGACGACAGGGTCAAAAAGACCCAAGAATAACAAGAACTAAGAAACGACGCGGGGGTACTTGATGGCCGATCGGGCCTTGCCTGTCCTTGAAGTCAAGGGCCTCAGGACCGTTTTCCGCACCCGCGGAGGCGAGATTCACGCCGTCAACGACGTCAGCTTTCACCTCGAGCGTGGAGAACTTCTGGGCGTTGTGGGCGAAAGCGGGTCTGGAAAGTCGGTGACGATGATGTCGCTGATCCGGCTTCTGCCAGCGCCCCCGGCAGATATCCGTAATGGCGAGGTGTTGCTGAACGGCGCCGATCTCTTGAAGATGACACCCGAGGAACTGCGCAAGGTGCGCGGTGCGAAGGTGGGTTTCGTGTTCCAGGACCCGATGACCAGCCTGAACCCGGTGTTCACCATCGGCAACCAGATCATGGAGCCGTTGCGCGCCCATATGGGCATGACCAAGGCCGAGGCCGAGACGCGGGCGGTGGAACTGCTGGACCTCGTTGGCATCCCGGATGCGCGGAAACGGCTGAAGGCCTATCCGCACCAGTTTTCCGGCGGCATGCGGCAGCGGGTGATGATTGCCATCGCTTTGGCCTGCGACCCCGATGTGCTGATCGCCGATGAACCGACCACGGCGCTGGACGTGACCATCCAGGCCCAGATTTTGGAGCTGGTGAAGGAATTGCGCCAGAAGCTGGGCATGGCGATTATCTGGATCACGCATGATCTGGGGGTGATCGCCGGCATCGCTGACCGGGTGATGGTGATGTATGGTGGGCAGGTGGTGGAACAGGCCCCGGTGGGCGAACTGTTCGCCAATCCGCAGCACCCCTATACAAGGGCGCTTCTGAAGACGGTGCCAAAGATCAGCGGCGGGCGCGAGGCGCGGCTGAAGGTCATCGAAGGCCAGCCGCCGATCCTGACGCAGGCGCTGATGGCCTGTCCGTTCCGCAACCGCTGCGAATACCGGCACGAGGCCTGCGACAAGGCCAATCCGGCGCGGCGTGCGATTGATGGCCGCCCGGTGGGCCGGGGCCATGATGTCGCGTGCCATTGGCACGCCCCCGCGGCGCAAGAGGTGGAGCATGCTTGACGCCCGCCCTGCCCCGGTGACGACCGCGCCCCTGATTCAGGTCGAGGACCTGAAGATGCATTTCCCGATCTACTCCGGCATTTTGCGCCGCCACACCGGCGATGTGAAGGCGGTGGACGGGGTGTCGTTCTTCATCAATGCCGGTGAGACTTTGGGTCTGGTCGGTGAAAGTGGTTGCGGCAAGTCGACGGTCGGTCGCGCGCTCTTGCGGCTTTACGAGCCGACGGCGGGTCGGGTGATCATCGACGGCGAGGACGTGGCCCGTCTGTCGCCCGAAGCTCTTCGCAAGAAGCGCCCGACGATGCAGATGGTGTTCCAGGATCCGCAGGCCAGCCTCAACCCCCGCATGACACTGTCGCGGATCATCGGTGAGCCGCTGGATGAGCATACCGACTGGACCGACAAGAAGAAGCAGGACTGGATCTACGAACTGATGGATTCGGTGGGCCTGAACCGCCGCTTCGCCAACCGCTTTCCACATGAATTCAGCGGCGGGCAGCGCCAAAGGATCGGGATCGCCCGGGCTTTGGCCCTTAACCCCAAGTTCATCGTCTGCGACGAGCCGATCGCGGCTTTGGACGTGTCGATCCAGGCGCAGGTGGTGAACCTTCTGGAAGACCTGCAGGACAGGCTGGGTCTGACCTATCTTTTCATCAGCCACGATCTGTCGATGGTCCGCCATATCGCGGACCGTGTGGCGGTGATGTATCTGGGCAAGATCGCCGAGCTGTCGCCGCGCGACGACCTTTATGCGCGCCCGCTGCATCCCTATGCCGAGGCGCTCTTGTCGGCGGTCAACGAACCCGACCCGGTGATCGCCGCCAAGCGCCGCCGGATCATCCTGAAGGGCGATGTCCCTTCGCCCGCAAACCCGCCGCTGGGCTGCAATTTCTGCACCCGCTGTCCCAGGGTGATGGACATCTGTCGGGCCGTGAAGCCCGACCTGATCGAGGTCGAGGCCGGGCGTTTCGTGGCCTGTCACCTGTACCCTACAACAGCCGCCGCCGGATCAACCGGCGCACCCGAGGCAACAGAGCGCAACCAGCAAGGAGTAACCCGATGAAACTGACAACCGCCCTTCTGGGCGCTGCCGCGGCACTGGCCTTTGCGCCAGCTGCCTTTGCCGAGCGCGGGGCCGATGGCAACGTGAACGTGCTTTACTGGCAGGCGCCTTCGATCCTGAACCCCTACCTGTCCTCGGGCACCAAGGACGTGGAAACCGCCTCGCTGATCCTGGAAGGCCTGGCGGGCTTTGACGATAAAGGCGTGGTCTTCGCGCGTCTGGCGGAATCGGTCCCGACCGTGGAAAACGGCGGCATCACCGCTGACCTGACCCAGATCACCTGGAAGCTGAAGCCCGGCCTGCTGTGGTCCGATGGCACGCCGGTCACCTCGGCTGACGCCAAGTTCACCTACGAATACTGCACCCACCCCGAAGGCGGTTGCGCCCAGGCGGCGCGGTATGAGGGCATCGCCGCGGTCGAGACACCGGACGATCTGACCATCGTCATCAATTTCGCCGCCCCGAAGCCGAACCCCTATACCGCCTTTGTCGGCGGCACCTCGCCGATCCTGCAGGCGGCGCAGTTCGCCAACTGCCTCGGCGCCGCGGCTTCGACCTGCACCGACCAGAACTTCATGCCGATCGGCACCGGGCCGTTCGTCGTCACCGAATTCAAGGTGAACGACACTGTTTCGCTGGCCGCGAACCCGAACTACCGTGACCCGGCCAAGCCCGCCTTCGCCACCATGACCATCAAGGGCGGCGGCGATGCCGGTGCCGCGGCACGTGCTGTGATGGAAACGGGCGAGTTCGATTATGCCTGGAACACCCAGATCAACCCCGAGCAGCAGGCGCAGATGACTGCGGCTGGCAAGGGTGTGCTGCTGAACGGTTTCGGCACCCTGGTCGAGCGGATCGAGATGAACATGACCAACCCCTCGCCGGATCTTCCGGAAGGTGAGCGGTCGACAACGAAGAATCCGCACCCGTTCCTGTCGGACATCAACGTCCGCAAGGCGCTGTCGATGGCAATCGACCGGCAGATCCTCGTCGACATCGGCTACGGCTCGGCTGGCCGCCCGACCTGCAACCTGGTGCCCGCGCCTGAAATGTTTGCCTCCGACAACACCGGCTGCCTGACCCAGGACATGGAAGGCGCCAAGGCGCTGCTGGAATCCTCGGGCTGGGTTGACGCCGATGGTGACGGGGTTCGTGAAAAGGACGGGATGAAGCTGAAGATCCTGTACCAGACCTCGACCAACCCGGTGCGTCAGGACTTCCAGGCCGTGATCAAGGACTGGTGGACCGAGCTTGGCGTGGAAGTCGAACTGAAGAACATCGACGCTTCGGTCTTCTTCGGCGGCGATGCGGGCAACCCCGACACGTTCCAGAAGTTCTACGCCGACGTGGAGATGTACGCCAACAACTTCGACGGCACCGATCCGGAACCCTATCTGGCGCAGTACAAGTGCGACAAGATCCCGGGCCCGGACAACCAGTGGCAGGGCGAGAACATCAACCGCTTCTGCGACCCGGCTTATGACGCGCTGGTTGACGAGCTGTCGAAGACCGCCGACCTGGCCAAGCGCGGCGAGATCGCCAAGAAGCTGAACGACATGCTGACCAAGGACAGCTTCGTCGTCGTGGCGCTGGTGGATCGTGGTCGCCTTTCGGCAGCCTCGAACACCCTGGGCGGCGTGGTCCTGAACACCTGGGACACCGAGCTCTGGAATGCGGAGAACTGGTTCCGCATGAAGTGACCTGTGGCAGGCAGGGCGGGCAGATTGCCCACCCTGCCGGCGGGGGCCCTGGGGTCCCCGCCACGTCCTTTCCCCGAGACTGCTGATCCGAGGCGCCTGCCCCATGCTCACTTACACGCTGAGACGGCTCTTGCTGGCCATCCCGACGCTTCTGCTGATCAGTCTTGTCATTTTCCTGCTGGTCGATCTGGCGCCGGGCAGTCCCGCGTCAGAAATCCCGCTGACCGTACCTCCCGAGGTGCGGATGAAGATCCTTGAGGCGCTGGGCGTGAACGAACCGCTTCACGTGCGCTATCTGCTCTGGCTGAAGCAGTTCTTCTGGGTGGAACCGCTGAACGGTTTCGATAGCCTGTTCGGCACCAATTTCGCCGAGGGGATGCAGCGGATCATCAGCTATCAGAGCCGCTCGCCGGTGTTTCCGCTGATCGGCGAACGCCTGCCACAGACGCTGACCGTGATCGGGACGGCCTATCTGCTGGGTGTGGTGATCGCGCTGCCGATCGGGATCTATTCGGCCTACCGGCAGTATTCGCTGTTCGACCAGTTCGGCACCATGTTCGCGATGATCGGCTTTTCGGTGCCGACCTTCTTTACCGGCACGCTTTTCATCATCATCTTCGCGGTCTGGCTGGGCTGGTTTCCGACGAAGTATGACACCACGCTGGTCGTCGCCGACTGGGAAAGCTTCTTGAAACAGCTGCGCCAGATGGCAATGCCGGTGATGGTGCTGGGCCTGGCCAATGCCGCCGCGATCAGCCGCTACATGCGGTCCTCGATGCTGGAGAACATGGGCCAGGATTACGTCCGCACCGCCCGCGCCAAGGGCCTGGACGAACAGGTGGTGGTGCTGAAGCACGTCCTGCGCAACTCGCTCATCCCGGTCGTCACCGTCATAGCGCTGGGCATTCCGTCGATCTTCGGCGGCGCCATCATCACCGAGAACCTCTTTGGGGTGAACGGCATCGGCTCGGCGCTGATCCAGGCGATCCGTGGAAACGACCTGCCGATGGTGCAGACGCTGGCCTTCATCTTCGCGATCCTGATCGTGGCCTTCAACCTGATTGCCGACCTGCTCTACGGCATGCTTGACCCGAGGATCCGCTATGACTGACTCCGACATCGGCGTGGCGCCGCCGGAAACCCTGCGCGCGGCGGTCTGGGGGCAGTTTCGCAAGCATCGCGGGGCCGTGTTCGGCCTTGTGGTGCTGGTGCTCCTGATCGTGTTTTCGGTGCTGGGTCCCTTTGTCTGGGGACCGGAAAAGCTGTCGGTGGCCGAGGCGCTGAAAAGCAAGAACCTGGGGTCAAGCTTTGTTCACCCGATGGGGACTGACCAGCTGGGCCGCGATACGATGCAGCGCATGATGGCAGCCGGCAAGGTCAGCCTTGCGGTGGGCTTCGTGGCCATGATCATCGCGATCTTCCTTGGCACGCTGGTCGGCGTACTGGCGGGATACTTCAGGCGTCTGGACGGGCCGTTGATGCGGCTGACCGACATGTTTCTGGCGCTGCCGCTGATCCCGCTGCTCCTCGTCATGGTCATGCTGTTCCGGGACAAGATCGCGCGCAATCTCGGGCCGGAGATGGGGGCATTCGTGCTGATCGTCTTTGCCATCGGGGTTACCAGCTGGATGCACGCGGCCCGGATCGTACGGGGCGAGGTGCTGGCGCTGAAGGAACGGGAATACGTGCTGGCCTCACGCTCGATCGGGGCGACGTCGCGGCGGGTGATCCTGCGCCACATCCTGCCAAACGTTGTATCGCCGGTGATGGTGGCGGCAACGCTGGGCGTGGCCGAGGCGATCATCACGGAATCGGTCCTGTCCTTCCTGGGCCTTGGCTTTCCGCCGGATTTTCCGACCTGGGGGCGGCTGCTTTATGAAGGCCTGGAATACATGCAGCTTTACCCCGAGCGGGTGATCTTCCCGGGCCTTGCCATCTCGCTGACCGTGCTCAGCGTGAACTATATCGGCGACGGGTTGCGTGACGCGCTCGACCCGCGAATACGGGGGCGCTGAACGGCGGCAGCCTTCGCTGGCCGTCGCCAAAGGGCCGGTCCGTCAGTGCAGCGCCCTGCGGATACGGCGGACCATCAGCCAGACCAGTCCGACCACTGGCAGGACGAGGGCCGCCGTCAAAGCCTCCTTGCCCATGCCAAGCGCCCCGGCCAGCGGATAAGCAAGATAGGCCGTAAGGCTGACCGCGTAATAGCTGATCGCCACCACCGACAGCCCTTCCACCGTGCGTTGCAGCCGCAGCTGCAGATCGGCGCGCTTGTCCATGCTTTCCAGCAGCTTCTGGTTCTGGGCCGAGCGTTCGACGTCCACCCGGGTGCGCAACAGCTCCGCAGCGCGCTGGGCACGGTCGGCCATGGCCTGCAACCGCCCCTCGGCCGATTTGACCGTCCGCATCGCCGGGTCATAGCGGCGCATCATGAATTCGGCAAAGGTCTGGCGGCCTTCGATCCGCGCCTCGCGCAGGACCTCGATCCGCTGGTTGACGATCGCCTCATAGGCCGCCGTGGCACCGAAGCGGAAGGAATACTGGACGGCGAGGCTTTCCAGCTCGGCCGAGATGGTCAGAAGGTTGTGCAGCGCCGCCTCGGGCGCGGGTTCGGCATTGTCGAGGCCGGAAACCAGTGCCGACAGCCGGGGGTCCAAGGCGTTCAGCCTGGCCGACAGGTCGCGCGACCGCATCAGGCCCAGCATGGACATGGCACGGTAGGTCTCGATCTCGCACAGGCGCTGGACGATGCGACCCACCCGGCGCGGCCCGGTGCCGGGCTGGACGAAAACCGCAAAGCGCATGTGACCGGCGGGGTCGATGCGGAAATCGCCGGCGATGACGGCGGCGCCGTCCACCACCCGGCTGACAGCCAGACTTTCGGGGACGAACCAGTCATCCAGCCGGGCAAAGAGCGCCGCATCGTTCTCTGGCATCGGCTCGATGCGGATCAGGACCGAGGTCATCCGTGTGCCCGGCGCCCCGGCCAGCCAGTCTTCGGGCAGGATCTCGGCATCCGCCGGGTCGAAGGGGCGCTTCGACAGCCCGCGCGAAAAGGCAGAGTAGGTGACGAACTCGGTATGGCTTTCCCATTTCAGCTCGGCCCGGCCGATCGGTGCCTGGAAATGCGTGGCGCCGGGTTGCGGGTGGGCAGACCCGTGCCGGTCGAGAAGCGACAGAAGATGCGCAAGATCCTGGGACCGGTCGCGGTTCTGCGCCTGCACGGGTTCCTTGATCGCCACATAGACCGCGGTCGAAGGCACCTGAAGCGCGGGGAACGGCCGCGCATGCAGCTCGTTCACGGTGGCAAAGCGGAGGGGGTGATCAGGGATCGCGGGCATGGACACTCTCCGGGGAACCAGGTGACGCTATCGGCAGCCGGCGCGAATGTAAAACAGGATCATCAATGATTTCCTGCGCTTGCGGCACACAATCGCATACCGCTTGTCACCCCGGTCGCATCCGGTGGACCGCCATCGCCAGAAGCGACAGCAAGGCAAGCCCGGCACCGAGCGAAAAGCAGGCGGCAGAGCCGAAGGCGGCCCAGATCAGGCCGGCCAGTCCGTTACCCGCAAGCAGCGCCAGTCCGGTGGCCAGGTTGAACAGCCCGAAGGCAGTTCCGCGCAGGTCCGCCGGCGCGGCGTCGGCGACCATGGCCGCCAACAGCCCCTGCGTCAGGCCCAGATGCAACCCCCAGAGCGCTGTGCCGACCAGAACCGCAAGGGGCCCCTCGCCGAAGGCCAGGACCAGATCGGCCAGCGCCAGCACCGCAAAGCCTGCCGCCAGAAGTCCGCCCTTGCCGATCCTGTCCGACAGCGCGCCAAGGGGCCAGGCCGAGCTGGCATAGACCACATTCATCACGATCAGAACCAGGGGCGCATAGGTCATCGCAAAGCCGACCTCACCCGCCCGCAGGATCAGGAAGGCGTCCGAAAACCGCGCCATGGTCATCACCGAACCGATGGTCACCGCAATCCAGACCCCTTTGCCGATCCGGCCCAGGCTGGCGCGGTCCAGCCTGGGCGGAGCCTTCCGGTCGCTGGTCCGGCCGGCCGCGCGGTCGGGTTCGCGCACGAAGACCAGCAGGATCGCCACCGCCACCAGCGCCGGGATCACCGCGATCAGGAAGATCAGCCGCACGTTTCCGGCAAGGACAAGCATCAGGCCGATGGCCAGCAGCGGCCCCGCGACCGCCCCGACTGTATCCAGCGCTTGCCGCAGGCCATAGGCCGCCCCGCGCAGCTCAGGTGGGACAAGATCAGCCACCAGGGCGTCGCGCGGCGCGCCGCGGATACCCTTGCCCAACCGGTCCGCCAGCCGCGCCACCAGCACCAGCCCGGGCGCGCCAGCCACCGCGAACAGCGGCTTGGTCGCGGCGCTGAGGCCATAACCCAACACGGCCAGCGGCTTGCGGCGCCCGGAACGGTCGCTGAAGTATCCCGAGAACAGTTTGGTGATCTGCGCCAGCGCCTCGCCCGCGCCCTCGATCAGCCCCAGCACAAGCGCCGAGGCGCCAAGCGTGCCGACCAGATACAGCGGCAGCAGGGCGTGGATCATCTCGGACGAGATGTCCATGAACAGGCTGACAAAACCCAGCGCCACGATGCCCTTGGGCAGCTTTGCCATCGTCATCCCCTTAGCCGCAGCTTCCCGGCCCATGGGCCGGGAACGCTGTGCCGGTGCAGGCACCGGGCCCTAGTCGATCATCGGCAACAGTGCGTCCAGCGACTTCTTCGCGTCGCCGTAGAACATCCGCGTGTTCTCCTTGTAGAACAGCGGGTTCTCGATCCCGGAATAGCCGGTCCCCTGCCCGCGCTTGGACACGAACACCTGTTTCGCCTTCCAGCATTCCAGCACCGGCATCCCCGCGATCGGGCTGTTCGGGTCTTCCTGCGCCGCCGGGTTCACGATGTCGTTCGAGCCGATGACGATGGCGACATCGGTTTCCGGGAAATCCTCGTTGATCTCGTCCATCTCCAGCACGATGTCGTAGGGCACCTTCGCCTCGGCCAGAAGCACGTTCATGTGGCCGGGCAGACGCCCCGCGACCGGGTGGATGGCGAAGCGGACGGTCTTGCCCTTGGCGCGCAGCTTGCGCGTCAGTTCCGAGACCGATTGCTGCGCCTGCGCCACGGCCATCCCGTAGCCCGGGATGATGATCACCGAATCCGCGTCGTTCAGCGCCGCCGCCACACCTTCGGCGTCGATGGCGATCTGTTCGCCGCTGACCTCCATCTGCGGCCCGGCGGTATTGCCGAAACCGCCAAGGATCACAGAGATGAACGACCGGTTCATCGCCTTGCACATGATGTAGCTCAGGATCGCACCCGACGAGCCGACCAGCGCGCCGACGACGATGAGCAGGTCGTTGGACAGCGAAAAGCCGATCGCCGCCGCCGCCCAGCCGGAATAGCTGTTCAGCATCGACACCACCACCGGCATGTCCGCCCCGCCGATCCCCATGATCAGGTGATAGCCGATGAAGAAAGCGGCGGCCGTCATGCCCAAGAGGGCCAGCGTGCTGCCCGACTGCAGATAAACCACCAGGAGGACGACCGAAATGATCGCGGCGCTCGCGTTCAGCAGATGCCCGCCCGGGAGCTTCTTGGCCTTGCCGTCCACCTTGCCCGCAAGCTTGCCGAAGGCGATGACCGACCCGGTGAAGGTCACCGCCCCGATGAAGACGCCAAGGAAGGTCTCCACCCGCAGGATCGCAACCTCGACCCCGGTCTTGTCGGCAACCACCGCGGCAAAGCCGTCAAGCGCCGCGCGCATCGCTTCGTCCATGCCCGCGACGCGGACCATTTCGATCTGGGTGCTGAAGCCGATGAAGACCGCAGCCAGACCGACAAGGCTATGCATCGCGGCCACCAGCTGCGGCATCTCGGTCATCTGCACGCGTTGGGCTACAACCCAGCCGATGGCCCCGCCGCCCGCGATCAGCGCGACCGACAGCCACCAAAGCCCGAAGCCCGGTCCGTAAAGCGTGGCGAGCACCGCCAGCGCCATGCCGACGATGCCGTACCAGACCGCGCGCTTGGCGCTTTCCTGGCCGGAAAGTCCCCCGAGCGAGAGGATGAAGAGAACCGCTGCAACGACATAGGCCGCCGTGGTGAATCCGTAATCCATGACGCGCCCCTTACGACTTCTGGAACATGGCGAGCATGCGCCGGGTGACCATGAAGCCACCGAAAATGTTGATCCCGGCCATGAAGACCGACAGCGCTGCAAGGACGATCAAAAGCCAGTTGCCCGTCCCGATCTGCATCAGGGCACCCAGGATGATGATCGACGAAATCGCGTTGGTGATCGCCATCAGGGGCGTGTGCAGCGAATGCGAGACGTTCCAGATCACCTGGAAGCCGACAAAGACCGCCAGCACGAAGACGATGAAGTTCGACATGAAGCTGGCAGGCGCGTAAAGCCCGGCCAGCAGCATCAACCCGCCGCCGATGGCCAGGAGGCCAACCTGGCTGCGGGTCTGCGCCTTGAAGGCGGCCACTTCCTGCGCCCGGCGCTCGACCGGGGTCAGCTCTTTCGGCTTTTCCTTCGGTTTTGCCGCCGCAATCGCCGCGATCTTTGGTGGCGGCGGCGGATAGGTCACGGCACCCACATGCGCTACGGTAGCGCCGCGGATCACGTCATCCTCCATGTCGTGCAGGATCACGCCGTCTTTCTTCGGCGTCAGGTCGGTCAGCATGTGGCGGATGTTCGTCGAATAAAGTGTGCTGGCCTGCGCCGCCATACGGCTGGGAAAATCGGTATAGCCGACAATCGTCACGCCGTTGTCGGTCACGATCTTTTCGTCCGGCACCGTCAGGTCGCAGTTGCCGCCGCGTTCCGCCGCAAGGTCGACGATGACGCTGCCCGGCTTCATCATCTTGACCATATCCTCGGTCCAGAGCTTCGGCGCAGGCCGGCCCGGGATCAGGGCGGTGGTGATGACGATGTCGATGTCCGGCGCAAGCTCGCGGAACCTCTTCAGCTGCGCCTCGCGGAATTCGGGGCTGGAGGGGGCCGCATAGCCGCCGGTCGCGGCGCCATCCTGCGCTTGCTCGGAAAAGTCGAGGTAGACGAATTCCGCCCCCATCGATTCAATCTGCTCGGCCACTTCGGGGCGCACGTCGAAGGCCAGCGTGATCGCGCCGAGGCTGGTCGAGGTCCCGATGGCCGCAAGCCCCGCAACGCCTGCGCCGACGATCAGCACCTTGGCCGGGGGCACCTTGCCCGCCGCAGTCACCTGGCCGGTGAAAAAGCGGCCAAAGTTCGACCCGGCCTCGATCACCGCGCGGTAGCCGGCGATATTGGCCATCGACGACAGCGCGTCCAACTTCTGCGCCCGGCTGATCCGGGGCACCATGTCCATCGCGACGACGGTCAGGTTCTTCCTGGCGGCGGCTTCCAGGAGGTCGGGATTCTGGGCGGGCCAGAAGAAGCTGATCAGCGTCTGGCCATCGGCAAGCTTTGACAGTTCCGCCTTCTCGGGCCCGCGCACCTTGACGATCACGTCCGAGGCCGCGATCACCGCCTTCGCGCTGTCCAGCACCTCGACCCCGGCCGCGGCGTACAGCGCATCGGAAAACCCGGCCTTGGCCCCCGCCCCGGACTGGATGCAGCAGCTATGCCCCAGCTTGAGCAGTTGCAGCGCCGAATCCGGTGTCATCGCTACCCGGTTTTCACCAGGAAAAACCTCTGTCAGTGCTCCGATCTTCACCATCGTCCCCCGCTTTTCGTCGCCTGCGCCAAAAACTGGCTCGATGCACTTAGCACCGCGCAACAATATTTCAAACCCCACTTGTCGCCAGAGCGCTGCGTCACTGCCGCCCGAACCAGCGCCGGGTGCGGGCGGCCCAAAGGTCGAATTCGGGCCCGAAGGCAAGCGTCAGCCGGGCTTCTTCGTCGCGGATGAAACGAGTCTGGATCAGCCAGGCAAAGACCGCAACCAGCGGCAGCGCAAGGATGGCGTCAAGCCAAAGCACGGCCCCCAGCAGAATCAGCGCGTCGGCCAGATAGATCGGATTGCGCGACCACGCAAAAAGGCCGGTGGTGACTATCGCAGACGGGGTGCGGCGCGGGATCACGGTCGTACGGTGCTGTGTCATCTGCAGCACGGCGATCACGGTGACTCCGATGCCAAGAAGCACGAGGCTTCGGCCCAGCCAGTCGCCCACCTCGCCAAACAGCGGCGGAGAGATCAGCGCCAGCACCCAGACGCCTGCCAAATGGGCGGCCAGCCAGAATGGCGGCAGGTCGATCATGGTAAGGAACGGTCGCATCTGGCCTCCTTCAGTCAGGGGTGATCTAGACAGAGGCAGGTGGCGGGGGCAAGCGCCCTCTCCTGTTCCGGTGTAGTTCCGTATTGGCATTGCCGGGGGAAGCCCCGATAAAGATCGGGAAGAGGAGACCTCCCCGATGCCGATCGATTTCGCCGCCACGAAGGCCCTGTTCCATCTGCCCGAAGGCGTGGTCTATCTCGACGGCAACTCGCTGGGGCCGATGGTCAGGACCGCCCCCGCCCGGGTTGACAGGGTGGTGCAGGCCGAATGGGGCGAAATGCTGATCCGCGGCTGGAACAAGGCCGGCTGGATGGCGCAGCCGGCGGCTCTGGGCAACCGGGTGGGTCGGCTGATCGGGGCGGCTGCGGGCACCGTCGTGCTGGGCGATACGCTGTCGATCAAGGTCTACCAGGCCCTTGCCTCGGCCCTCGAGATGAACCCGAAGCGCCGGGTGATCCTGTCCGACACCGGCAATTTCCCCTCCGACCTCTACATGGCCGAAGGCCTTTGCCGCACCCTTGGCGGGCAATACCGGCTGAAAACCGTCTCCCCGGAAGCGGTGATGGCGGCGATCGACGACAGTGTGGCGGTGGTGATGCTGACAGAGGTGGATTACCGCACCGGACGGCGGCACGACATGGCCGACATCACCCGCCGCGCGCATGAGATGGGGGCTCTCACCGTCTGGGATCTGGCGCATTCCGCAGGCGCAATTCCGGTGGATCTGGCGCGGGCGGGCGCCGATTTCGCGGTGGGCTGCACCTACAAGTATCTCAATTCCGGGCCCGGCGGCCCCGCCTTCATCTATGTGGCCCCAGCCCATGCCGAGGTGGCACGCCCTGCCCTTTCCGGTTGGCTGGGCCATGCAGCGCCTTTTGCCTTCGACCTTTCATATCGCCCCGGTCCGGGGATCGAGAGGATGCGCGTCGGTACGCCCCCCGTCCTGCAGATGGCCGCCCTTGAAGCTGCGATGGAGGTCTGGGACGGCGTCTCCATGGCCGAGGTGCATGCCCAGTCGCTGCGCCTGCAGGACCAGTTAATCAAGGGGGTCGAAACCCGCGCGCCGATGCTGACGCTGGCCACCCCCCGCTCGCACCTGATGCGCGGCAGCCAGGTCAGCTTCCGCCACCCCGAGGGCTACGCCATCATGCAGGCGCTGATCGCCGAGGGCGTGATCGGCGATTTCCGCGCGCCAGATATCCTGCGCTTCGGCTTCACCCCGCTTTACATCGACGAGGATGACGTGGCCCGCGCGGTCAGCGTGTTGGCAAGGATCATGGACTACGGCACCTGGGACAAACCCGAGTTCAAGGCCCGCGCCGCGGTGACCTGAGCCGGTCGGGGCCGGCAGAACCTGCTTTTTCGCCTGTTTTGACGCGCTTTTCACGCGCCCCTGATCGCATTCGGACACTGGCACAGTTTGACGGCAGGACAGGGCTAAGGTACCGTCGTTGCAAGAAGCCCCAGTCAAAGCAACCGCGGGCCGTGGACAAGTGAGTCTTGATGATGCGTCTGACCATCCGTTTGCTCCGCAAGGGAACCGCTGCCTCGGCCGTCTTTGCGCTTTTGATCCTTGCGGGCTGCGTCGAGACTGGGGTAAGCCCCTCGACCTCGAACCAGCTGCTGCCGAAGGTGGACGATAACCTCTATGTCGCCTCGACGGACTCGGGTTTCGCAATCCCGGCGCTGCCGGTCGAGCAGATCCCGGAAACCTACCGCCGCCAGGTTGTCGCCTACGAGACCGACCAGCCGCCGGGGACGATCGTCATCAACCCGAAGACCCGGCTGCTGTACTATGTCGTCGGCAAGAACAAGGCGCTCCGCTACGGGATTTCCGTCGGTCGTGCCGGGTTCGAATGGTCTGGTGAAGCCGTGGTGGCGGACAGGAAGCCGTGGCCGACCTGGACTCCGCCTGAGGAAATGATCGAGCGTGATCCCAAGCTGGCCAAATGGGAAAAGGGTCAGCCGGGCGGGCCGACGAACCCGTTGGGCGCGCGGGCGATCTATCTCAAATCGGGCGGCGTCGACTATGGCTACCGCATCCACGGCACTCCGGAATGGAAGACGATCGGGCGCAACGCGTCGTCCGGTTGCATCCGGATGATCAATCAGGACGTGATCGACCTCTACAGCCGTCTGAATGGGGGCGAGAAGGTCGTCGTGCTGACTGCCTCGGGCGAAATGCCGAAGGGGCTTTCCATCCCGAAGCCGCATGCGGAGAAGAAGAAGGTCGCAGACCCTGTTGAGCTGGTGGTCCCGGTTGGTGCGGTGCCAGCGCTGAAGATCCTGCCGCCACCGTCGATTGCCGTGGGCGGGGCTCCGGCTGCTGCCGCAGCGGTTACCCCGGTTGCAGAGACGGCCCCTGCGGTCGCCCCTGCGGTCGCCCCGGTTTGCGCCTCGGCGCTGGTGGACGGCGTTTGCCCCCCGGCCCCTGCCGGCGACTGACGCAAGCATCCGTTGATATGACGAAGGGGGCGCTCTTGGCGCCCTCTTTGGTTTTCAGAGCCAGCGTTCGTAGTCGCTGACCAGAAGATGCAGCGGCGGCTCGTCCTCTTCGATCTTGGCAAAGCGGCCGATCGGTTCACGGAAGATGTTGTCGGTCATGTCATCGTTGACGGTCGAAACCTCGCCGATCAGGACATCGCCGCCCTCGCCCCAGAACGCATGCCAGTCGCCCGGCATCAGGGTGACGCTTTCGCCCGGCGCCAGCGCCAGCCTTTCGCCGGGGGCAAAGCGCCGCTCGATCCCGTCACAGCGGACCAGACCGCCGCGATCTTCGGCGAAGTTGCCCTTGTCGTCCGACCCGTAAAGTTCAACCACCAACGTCGCGCCGCCGCGGTTGATGATATCCTCGGCCTTGATGACATGAGTGTGCATCGGCGAGAGTTGGTCCTGCCGGCTGATCAGCAGCTTTTCGGCATAGCACATGCCGCCTCCGCGCCGCAGGTCAGCCAGCCGCCCGTTGCGCAGGGTGAACAGGAAAAGTCCCATCTCGTCGAATCGGCCCTGCCCGTAATCGGTGATGTCCCACCCCATGCGGGTTTCGACAATCGCCCCTGCGTCCTTGCGCCCCTTGAACGCGGCGGGGCTCCAGTAGGCGAAAGGCGGCAGGACAAAGCCATGCTGGCGGATGAGATCGTCACCCGCACGCATGATGTCATTGATGCGTGATCGTTTCATAGCTTGCTCCCCCGAATTGGCTGGCAGACTTGACCGCAAATTCCGGTCGCTGTCACCCCGGATTGCAATGACCGCAGAGCCTCTGCAATCCGGCAGTTCAAGGGCCTAGCGCTTGCCGAAGATCGACCCCAGCACGCCGCGCACCAGCGCCTGACCGGACCGGGTGCCAAGCTGGCGGGCGAAGCTTTTCGCGAAAGCGGTGCCGATGGAATCGGACCGGCCAGAGGCGCTGCGCCTGGGCTTCTCCTCGGTCTTGCCATCATAGCGGCGGGCGCGGTCGAATTCGCGCTTTTCCTCGGCCTCGCGCGCCTCGGCTTCGGCAGCCTCTCGCGCGCTGCGTTCTGTGCGGGCGCGAAGGCGTTCCCACGCGCTGTCACGGTCGACGATGGTGTCATACTTGCCCTTTACGGGCGAGGCCGCCATCACCGATGCCCGGCCCGCAGTATCGATCGGGCCAAGCTGGCTGGAGGGCGGCCGGATCAGGGTGCGCTCGGCGATGCCGGGGATGCCCTTCGCCTCCAGCATCGAGGTGACTGCCTCACCGGTGCCAACGTCGCGGATCGCCTCGTCAATCTGGAACCGGGGGTTCGGGCGGTAGGTTTCGGCCGCCTTGGCAAGGTCCTTCTGGTCCTTGGCGGTGAAGGCGCGCAGGGCGTGCTGCACGCGGTTGCCCAGCTGGCCAAGGATGTCTTCCGGCACGTCTGCCGGGTTCTGGGTGATGAAATACACCCCCACCCCCTTGGACCGGATCAGCCGCGCCACCTGTTCCACCTTGGACACCAGCGCTTTCGGCGCGCCGTCGAACAGCAGGTGCGCCTCGTCAAAGAAGAAGACCAGCTTCGGCTTGTCTGGATCGCCGACTTCGGGCAAGGCCTCGAACAGCTCGGACAAGAGCCAAAGCAGAAAGGTCGCGTAGAGCCGGGGCGAGTTCATCAGCTTGTCGGCGGCAAGGATGCTGATCCTGCCAAGGCCTTTCTCGTCGGTCAGCATCAGATCGGCCAGATCCAGCGCCGGTTCCCCGAACAGCTGCGCCCCGCCCTGGTTTTCCAGCACCAGAAGCCGCCGCTGAATGGCACCGACCGAGTCCTTCGACACGAGGCCATACCGGGCCGACATCTCCTCCGCATGTTCGGCGACGAAGGTCAGCAACGCCTGCAAGTCCTTCAGGTCCAGAAGCGGCAGTTCTTCTTCGTCCGACAGCCGGAAGGCGACGTTCAGCACCCCCTCTTGCGCCTCGGACAGTTCCAGAAGGCGCGACAGAAGCAAGGGACCCATCTCGAACACGGTGGCGCGGACCGGGTGACCCTTTTCGCCGAAGAGGTCCCAGTAGATCACCGGGAAGGCCCGGTATTGCAGGTCAAGCCCGATGCTGGCCGCGCGCTTCATGAACGGCTCGTGCAGCTTGTGGCTTTCCGAACCGGGGGCGGCGATGCCGGACAGGTCGCCCTTCACGTCGGACAGGAACACCGGAACCCCCGCGGCCGAGAAGCCTTCGGCAAGGATCTGCAGCGTCACTGTCTTGCCGGTGCCGGTGGCCCCCGCAATCAGCCCGTGGCGGTTGCCGTATTTCAGCAGCAGGTTCTGCGGCAGGCCATAGCCCTCGCCCCCGCCGCCAAGAAAGATGCCGTCCGCTACGCTGTTCACCTCGACCACGTCCCACCTCACAACCTTTGGGCGAGTCGCCCGTTGCGGCGTCGCCGGAATGTTCCGCGCTGCCAAAATACATTTTTAGCCCCGTTCTGCCACCCTGAACCTGCCAGGCCATCAGCATTGGGCGGCCAGACGGTGACTTCCTCCCTAGCAACTGGCCGCGCCCTTGAAAAGGCGCGGTTTTTTTCGGTGCTCTGGCACAGTGTCAACGTGCAGAATCCCGTTGACCTCCCCTGAAAACCACCGTAGCGTCCGTTTCCATGAAGTCGGCCAGTCCGACAGGGAGCAATAACAAAATTCGAAAAGGGCCGGTTCTTCCGGCCCTTTTTCATTGGTCCGGCAGGAGGCTCCCTGCCACCCGGCAGATGCCCGCCGGAGCACGACTTTCTGACCTGACTTGCCCCACAGGGCATGCTAAGGACCCGCCAGATTGACCGTTCCACCAAAGGATTTGCCAAAGATGGCCAAGACAAAGACCACCGCGCTTGCCCTCATTCTTGCGCTTGCGGCAGCGCCGCTGATGGCGCAGACGACTGAGGCCCCCGCAACCGAAGAAGCGGCACCCGCGGATGCGGCCACCGCCGAAGGGTTGTCGATGGGCGCCGAACTTGGCACGGGCGATCAGGTGGGCGACACTTATACCGCCGCCACCTTCGAAGCCTGGGAGCAGCGCTGCGTCCGCACGGAAGGCGGCATCGACCCTTGCCAGCTCTACATGCTGCTGAAGGACAAGGACGGGAATTCAGTGGCCGAGTTTACCATTTTCGGCCTGCCCAAGGGCACCGAAGGTCCGGCGGTTGCCGGCGCCACCTTCATCGCCCCGCTCGAAACGCTGCTGACCGCAGGGATGACGCTGCAGATTGATGCTGCGAAGCCCAAGGCTTATCCCTTCACCTTCTGCACCCAGATCGGCTGCGTGGCCCGGCTTGGCTTTACCGACGAGGACGTGGCGCAGATGAAAAAGGGCGCGACCGCGACCATCGTGATCGTGCCTTTCGTCGCTCCCGATGAGCAGGTCGTTCTGCAAGCCTCGCTCAAGGGCTTTACGGCCGGAATTGCGGCAGTGGATGCGGCCAATGATGCGGCGGACGCTGCCGCGGTCGCAGCAGGCGGCGCCGCGAACGAGTGACGCCGGATCAAGGCACACGATAGAGGGCCGGCCCGCAGGGGCCGGTCTGTTTCGTTCAAGCCTGCCTCGCTCAGGCCTTTCGCATTCAGGCCGCGCGCAACGCAAGCACCGCGTTCAGACCGCCAAAGGCGAAGGCGTTGGACAGGACTGCCGCCACCTGGGCGCGGCGGGCCATGTTCGGCACCACATCCAGCGGGCAATCGGGGTCCACCGCCTGATACCGGATGGTCGGGGGCAGCATGCCTTGAGTCAGCGCCAGAACACAGGCAATCGCCTCCAGCGCACCGGTCGCCCCGATGGCATGGCCATGCATCGATTTGGTCGAGGATACGGGCGGCGGCGACGCCCCGAAGACGTCAAGGATCGCAGCGCTTTCACTGCGGTCATTGGCCAGCGTCCCGGTGCCATGGGCGTTGATATAACCGATGTCGGCGCCTGTCATCCCGGCATCCGCCAGCGCCAGCCGCATGGCGCGGGCAGCGCCTTCGGGATCCGGCGCCACGATGTCACCGGCATCCGCCGTCATGCCGAAGCCCGCAACCTCGGCCAGGATAGGCGCACCCCGGGCGCGGGCGTGGTCTTCGGCCTCGAACACCAGCACCCCGGCGCCGTCGCCGATCACCAACCCCTTGCGACCAAGCGAGAACGGGCGGCAGGCATCGGGGGCCAGCACGCGCAGCCCCTCCCACGCCTTGACGCCGCCAAAACACAGCATCGCCTCGGACCCGCCGGTCAGGATCACATCGGCAAGCCCGTACCGGATCTGTTGCAGCGCCAGCCCCATCGCGTGATTGGCGCTGGCACAGGCCGAGGAGATGGCAAGGACCGGCCCCTGCAAGCCATGCGCAATCGACAGATGCGAGGCGGGCGCGTTGTGCATCAGGCGGGGCACGACCAATGGCGAGACCCGGGATTTCCCCTCCGCAAAAACCGCGCGATAGCTGTCCTCCCAAGTCGAAATCCCGCCTGCGGCCGTGCCAAGGATCACCCCGCCACGCGGGCCAAGGCCGGGCGAAAGTCCTGCCATCGCCATCGCTTCCGCCCCCGCGACCAGCGCATATTGCGTGACGCGGTCGCAAAGCAGCAGGCGGGATGGATCGAGGGCCGGCGCCCAGTCGCGAACCTCTGCCCCGATGCGGATCGTCAGCCTGTCGGCATCGCGGAAAGTCAGCGCGCCGATGCCCGAACGACCCTCTGCCAACGCAGTGAAAGTGCCCGGCACGTCATGGGCCAGCGCATTCACCGTGCCTATCCCCGTAATGACGACACGCCTCACGGTTTTTCGGCGATCAACTGCGTCACGCCAGCGACGATAGCGGGGACAGAGGCAAAGTCGAACTTGGGCTGGTCGGGCAGGTTGGCGTTGAACGGAATGGAGATGCCAAAGCGTTCCTCCAGCGCGAAAATCGCTTCGACCTTGCCCAGACTGTCAAGGCCAAGGTCATCGACCCGCGCGTCGGGGGTGATTTCGGACGGCGGCAGCAACAGCTGCGTCGCCAGAATCGCGATGACCGCGGTTTCGATTTCTTGCACGTCTGGCTGCATTCCGGGCCTCCCGTGACGGCTCGCTACTCGGCTTCGGGGGCCATGGGAATGCCCTTTTCCAACGCCGCAACGCGGCGGGCAAGGCGCGGCAGCCGGCGCAGCGCCTTCTGCATCTCGACATGGGTTTCCATCTTGACCGCCGGATACCCCAGCAGCACCCGGCCCGCAGGTGCATTGGTGAAGATCTTGGTGGCCCCGCCCGCAATCACGTCATTGCCGACAAAGATGTTGTCGTTGACGCCACATTGCCCGCCCAGCACCACCCGGTCGCCGATCCGGGCCGACCCGGCGATGCCGACCTGGCCGCACAGCAGGCAATCCCGCCCGACCTGGACGTTGTGGCCGATGTGGACAAGGTTGTCGAGCTTGGTGCCGTCGCCGATCACGGTGTCCCGGATCGTGCCCCGGTCGATGCAAACATTTGCACCGATTTCCACGTTATCACCGATGGTTACGGCACCAAGCGAATGTATCCGTGCCCAGCTTTGGTCCTTGATGTCGGCGCGCGAGCCGAGGGTCTCGCGGATCTCCTCCACCCCCGACTTCTCCGGCGTGACAAAGGAAAACCCGTCCGCGCCGATCACCGCGCCGGGCTGGCAGATGAAGCTGTCGCCGATGGTGACGCGTGCCCCAATGCGCGCGCCTTGCAGGATCAGCGCCGCCGATCCGATCCGAGCGCCCTCGGCGATGGACGCGTGGCTCGCGATGCGGGCGTTCGGGCCAATTATTGCTCCCGCGCCGATGGTCACGAATGGCCCGATGGCCGCGCCTTCGCCAATGCTGGCGCTTGGATCGACGATTGCCATGGGGTGAATCCCGGGCGCGATGTCCGGCCCCGGGTCCATCAGCCGTGTCAGGCCTGCCATGGCCAGCCGCCCGCGCGGGGCAAAGATCGCGGCCTGAAGACCCATCGCGCGCCAGTCGGCGCCGGGCCAGACCATCGCTGCGCGCGCCTGGCCTTTGGAAATTCCGTCGCCATAGCGCGGGTCCATCGCGAGGGCGAGCGTATCGGGCCCCGCCGCCTGCGGTTCGGCGGCACCGGCAACCGTGAGGTCAAGGTCGCCCTCCGCCTCGGTCCCGAGGGCCAGAGCGATGTCACGGATCGTATGGGTCATGGCCTGCTCCGTCTGCGTCCTGGCGGAAGGCTTAGCCCTGAACTCCGCCCAAGACCACCCCGGCCGCTTCCAGCGCCTTGTGAAGCGCTGCGTCCCGCCCATGGACGTCGTGGCGATTACCGATCCGGCCCTTGGCGTCGGGATAGGCGGTGAAATGGACGAGATGCACCGGCACGGATTTTTCCAGTTTGACCGTCGTTTCCTTGCCGCTTTCCAGATGGGCTGCGAAATCGTCTTCGGGCGTGGCGGTCTGCCGGGACAGCAGCGCATAGGCCAGATCGAAAGGATCGGCCATGCGGATGCAGCCATGGCTGTAGGCGCGCACCTCGTTGTCGAACAGGGATTTCGACGGCGTGTCATGCGGATAGATGTTGAAGGGATTCGGGAACATGAACTTCACCTTCCCCAGCGCATTGCCGGACGATCCCGGTATCAGCCTTGGCCGGATCCATCGCGCCCGAGGTGAGGTCCCGCGCCCAGGCCAGATCGGCGCGGGTCATCGCCACCAAGATTCGGCCCCGGTCGCCTTCGGACTGCGCCGTGCGCAGGGAAGCCGCAAGCGCCACCGCATCATGGCGCTGGACCGGCAGACCGTGGTCCGCAACCCCGGCTATGGCGGCAAGAAAGGCTTGGCGCCGGCCGGTGTCCTCTGCGCCGGTCCACAGCGGCTCATAGCCGGTCTTGCCACACTATTCGGCAATCGCCTCGTCGTCACCGGCGATCCCTTCGTGCTTTCGTGAAAACGTGGAACCTGTCCACTCACAAACCGTCTGAGGTCCTTTTGCCGGATGATTGTGTCCGTTTCGGCGACAGTCGGACCCGAATCCGATGCAGTCCGATCACAGACGGCAAGATTTGGTAGCGTTCAGCGAAAATTTGCCGATTCAGGTTGTGCTGGGGAACCGGTGGGCAATCGGCGCTTGGGCTTCGATTCGACATGTGCAATAAAGTCGCTGCACTTGGGGAAGAAGGTGCACGAGAGCTGCGCAAAGGCAGTCGAAGACAGCGACGGGGACAGACGTTAGAATGACGGATCAAAAAAGTTTCGGTGTCACACGGCGTGGCCTGCTTGGCGTGTTCGCGGCAACTGCGGTGATTGCCGCGCCCACCTACTCCAATGCGTTCAGCCTGCTGAAAGGCTCGGGCGACATCCGCAGAATTCGCATGTATTCGGGTCGCACCGGCGAAAGCATCGACACGATTTACTGGGTCGAAGGCGAATACATCCCAGAAGTCATGAAGGAAATCAATTACTTCATGCGCGATTGGCGGTCTGACGACGCGATCCCGATCGACATGCGCAACATCGACATCATGGCCGCCTCGCACCGGCTGATGGACGTAAGCGAGCCGTTCATGCTGCTGTCGGGCTACCGTTCCCCGAAGACCAACGCGATGCTGCGCGCAAAGTCGAGAGGCGTTGCCAAGAACTCGCTCCACATGGTCGGCCAGGCGGCGGACCTGCGGCTGAAATCGCGGTCCGTCAGCCAGATGGCCAAGGCGGCGGCGGCCTGCGCTTCGGGCGGGGTCGGGAAATACTCGCGGTCCAATTTCGTCCACATGGATTCTGGTCCGGTCCGCAGCTGGGGCGGCTGAACCAGCCAACCTGACGAAAAAGGGCGCCTTCGGGCGCCTTTTTCATTAGGATTCTATCAATCGTCGCCCTGCCCCGCGCCGCCCTCGATCTCGCGGCCGCGAAAGCCCATGGCGACGACGAACTTTTCCGAACTGTCGGAACGGCTTGCGGGGGGCTTCACGTTCGCGACCTTGCGGAAGTTCTTCTTCAGCATGGTCTGCATCGCGTTTTCCGCGCCCCCTGCCAGGACCTTGGCGACAAAGGTGCCGCCATCCTCCAGCACGTCGAAAGCAAAGGCGAGCGCGGCCTCGACCAGCGCCACGATGCGCAGGTGATCGGTGGTCTTGTGGCCACTTGCCGCGGCGGCCATGTCGGACATCACCACATCGGCGCGACCGCCCAGCCAGCCCTTCACCTTTTCGTCCGCATCATCCTCAAGGAAATCAAGCTGATGGATCTCGGCGCCCGAGATCGCTTCGACCTCCTGCAGGTCGATCCCCAGCACGGTGCCCACCGGTTTCTTCGGATTCTGCCCCAGCGCGTTCACCCGCGTCACCGCCACCTGACACCAGCCACCCGGCGCACAGCCAAGGTCGACGACCCGCGCGCCCGGCTTCAGAAAGCCATAGCGGTCGTCAAGGTCGATGATCTTGTAGGCCGCGCGACCACGGTAGCCCTCTTTCTTGGCGCGGATGACATAGGGGTCATTCAACTGTCGTTCCAGCCAGAGCGTCGAGGACAGCTTGCGCCCCTTCGCGGTCTTGACCCGCACCCGCAATTCGCGCTGGCCACGGCCCGAGGTCGGTTTTTCCGTCATGTGTAGGGTCCGTCTCCGAGAATGCCGTCGCTGCTCATCTGAGCGTAAAGAAGCCCCTCCCTAAGCCCCCTGTCCGCGACCGACAAGCGGTCAGTCGGCCAGACCCGCATCAGGGCCTGTAGGATCGCCGCCCCCGACATGATCAGCGCATGGCGGTCGCGGCCGATCCGGGGGTCATTCCGGCGACCTTCGGGGCCAAGCGACAGGTAGTCGCGGATTACCGTGTCAATCTGGTCCGAGGTCATCTGCAGGCCGTCAACCTTGGTCCGGTCATAGCGCTTCAAGCCCAGGAAACTGGCTGCGACGGTGGTGACGGTGCCAGAGGTGCCGACGATCTGGAACCCTTCACGCGGGTTTTCGGCGTTGTAGGGGCTGAAGCTGGCAAGGTTTTCTTCGAAAAACCAGCTCATCAGGGCAAAGCGCGCAGCATCGTCATCGACGTCGATGAACTGGTCGCGCAACGTCGCCACGCCAAGCGGGACGGAAATCCAGTCCACCACCCGCGCCACCGCCCCTTCGCCTTGCGCGTTGAACCCGGTGTGAAGCCGCATGATCGCCTTCGGCCGGTCTGGCGGGGCCACGGCGGAAAGGTCGATCCAGACCAGTTCGGTCGATCCGCCGCCAATGTCGACGACAAGAAGCTGCTCTGTCGTTGGGCTGACCAGCGGCGCGCAAGAGATGACTGCAAGGCGGGCCTCTTCCTCGGGCGCGATGATTTCCAGCGACAGGCCGGTCTCGCGGCGGACCTGGCGGATGAAATCGCGCGCGTTCCGGGCCCGCCGACACGCCTCGGTCGCGACCAGACGCATCCGGCGGACGCCGTGTTTTTCGATCTTCTTTTCGCAGATCCGCAACGCCTGGATGGTGCGCACCATCGAAGACCGGCTAAGCCGGCCCGACGCTTCCAGCCCGACACCCAGCTGGACGGACTTGGAAAAGCTGTCGATGATCAAAAACTGACTGCCCGAAGGCTGGGCAATCAGCATCCGGCAGGAATTTGTTCCAAGATCAAGCGCCGCATAAAGCGGTGCTGACCGTTGGTCAGATAGGGCAGACGGTGCATCAGCGCGGGAAACGGCCCCTGATCCGAGTTCGGACGTCTCAACCTGCGCGTCAGTCGCGTCCGCCCTATGGGGACGCTCGGGCGTCATTGCCGCCCTCCATGTGTGGTTAACTTGAAAGGTAGTCGGCTTTCACCCCTCTGACAAGCGCCTGCGCGGGTTAAAGGCTCCGGGCCCGACCAATCCGTGGCCGCACCCATGGTCGGCGATCCCTGCCCCAGACACTGTCACCGCAGAAAAAGCTGACCTGCGCCGACCTTGGGGTCCTGCCGCTCGCCTGTTTTTCCGGCTGCCAGACCGAGGTCAAGTTCCGCCTGATGCAGTTTGGCCTTACCTGCCGCTGGTAGCCGGTCCACTGCGGCCCAGCCTGTGCTTCGGCCCATATTGGTTATGAAAATTTCTCGGATCTGCGGGGCTGGTCTGCGGGCCCGGCTCCGCCTAGCCTCCGTCCCGGCGGAGAGGGTGCGGGCGGGGTCGCATCCTCACCTCGCAATGTCGAAAACCGACTTCGCCTGTCGGGGATTGGCGACTATCAGTTGGGACAACCAAGCCGAGAGGAATCACCGCACCATGGCCGAAGTTACCGTTGTCTTCTGGCGCGATATCCCGGCCCAGGTCATCGTCGGCAAGGGCCGGCGCGGATCGAAGGTGCAGCTTTCCGAACGTTTCGAACAGGCGATCGACCGCTGCGCCATGAAGGTCGGCGCGCGCGATACCGACAGCTACCTTGCCGAATGGCACAAGGCCGTCGTCGCCGAGATCGAGGGCGACCCGGACCGGATCGCTACCTCGGAAGCGGCACGGCTGGAGGCAGAGTTTGATGCAGAGCGCCTGCAGGCGTTGATCGCAGCGGATGGCTGGGCAAAGGCCTGACCCCATGACCCTGAAGGAGAACGTGATGGCCCTCTTTAACTTCCGCCGTAAGGAAGAGACCCCCGCCGCCGCGGGTCAACCTCTGGAGGCCTTCCTGAAAGGTTACTCCATCGAGGTGATGCCGCGCACCGCCGAAAAGGTGGAAAGTTTCCGCGACCTTTTGCCCAAGGGCACCCGCGTCTACATCGCCCACATCGAGGGCACTCCGATCGAGGACATGGTCGCCACAGCCCGCCGCATAAATGCCGAAGGCTTTGATGTCATGCCGCATTTCCCCGCGCGCATCATCCCGGACAAGGCCACCCTCGCCGACTGGGTCGCCCGCTATCAGGGCGAGGCGAACGTGACTCAGGCCCTCCTTCTGGGCGGCGGCGTCAACACCCCCGCTGGCGACTTCGACAGCTCGATGCAGATGATCGGGACCGGGCTTTTCGACGGGTTCAAACGGCTCCATGTTGCGGGGCACCCCGAAGGCAACAAGGATATCGACAAGGATGGCGGCGATGCCATCGTTCTGCAGGCGCTGAAGTGGAAGCAGGCCTTCGCCGACCGCTCCGACGCCGACATGGCCATTGCCACCCAGTTCTGTTTCGAGGCTGACCCGGTCATCACCTGGGCCAACCGTCTTGCCGCCGAAGGCATCAGGTTGCCGATCCACATCGGCGTCGCGGGTCCGGCCAAGTTGCAGACCCTGATCAAGTTCGCCATAGCCTGCGGTGTCGGCCCATCGCTTCGCGTGCTGCAAAAACGCGCGATGGACGTGACGAAACTGCTTCTGCCCTACGAGCCGACCGAGGTTCTGGAAGGCCTCGCCGCGCACAAGGCGGCAAATCCAGCCTTCGGGATCGAACAGGTCCACTTCTTCCCCCTTGGCGGCATCAAGACCAATGCCCAGTGGGTCACCGAAAATGGCGGCGCCTCCGGCGTTCCCGCAAGCGCTTGAGAGATAGGTTTAAGAATGACCCGCACAGTGGTTGAATCCAAAACGAAAACCGTCATCATCGGCTTTGACGAGCCCTTCTGCGTGATCGGCGAACGCATCAACCCCACGGGGCGCAAGAAACTTGCCGCGGAACTCGAGGCGGGCAACTTCGAGACCGTGATCCGAGACGCGCTGGAGCAGGTTGCCTGCGGTGCCACGGTTCTGGACGTGAATTCGGGCGCGGTCTTCACCAACATGATGGCCAAAGACCCGCGCTATGCCGACAACAACTTTGTTGAACCCCCGCTGATGAAGGCGCTGATCGAGATCATCCAGCAAACCGTCGACGTGCCCTTGTGCATCGACTCGTCCGTTCCGGGTGCGCTGGAGTCCGGCCTGATGGCCTGCGAAGGCCGCCCACTGCTGAACTCGGTCACGGGGGAAGAGCACCGGCTGGAACTCGTGCTGCCGCTGGTGAAGAAATACAATGTGCCGGTCGTGGCGATTTCCAACGACGACACCGGTATTTCCGAAGACCCCAACGTGCGCTTTGCCGTCGCCAAGAAGATCGTCGAACGCGCCGCTGATTTCGGCATTCCCGCGCATGATATCGTCGTCGATCCCCTGGTCATGCCTGTCGGCGCGATGGGGTCTGCCGGCCAACAGGTCTTCACCCTCGTCCGCCGCCTGCGCGATGAGCTTGGCGTGAACACCACCTGCGGCGCGTCGAACATCAGTTTCGGCTTGCCCCACCGCCACGGCATCAACGGCGCCTTTCTGCCCATGGCCATCGGCGCAGGTATGACCTCGGCGATCATGAACCCCGTGCGCCAACAGGAAATGGAGGCCATCCGCGCCGCCAACTTCCTGATGAACCACGACGCCAACGGCGGCGAATGGATCAGGTTTGCGAAGGTTCTGGAGGCGGTGGAGGGCGGCATGACCTTCGCCGAGGCTTCCGCCGCAGCCAGCCAGGCTGCCGGTGGGCGTAGGGGTGGACGGAGAGGGCGGGGGTAACTGCGAACCACCCGGCGACGCTGACGGCTTTGCTTGGTCATCGGCGTCGATTGCGACTTCTTTTTCCGCCCTTTAGAGCTTGCGACAAACCTACGCTACTGTGCCTCATCCGACTTAGGCTTCCCAACTCTGGCCGGACGTTTGAGTGTCGGGGCATGGGAGCCATGACATCTGCCTGCACCTGAACGCGGCGACCAAGCCGAAATCCTTGCTCTGGTCGCCGACGGCAATACCCCGCGCAGGCTGGTCTGGCGGACCAAGATCGTGCCGGCGACAGCGGACGGTCATGGTACCTTCGAGGTCATGCGGCGCGCGAAGGGGTCGAAGCTGACCGTCTGGCGTGGCAAGAGAGGTATCTCGACGAAGGCGCTGACGGCCTCAAGCGCGACAAGACCAGGGCGTCGCGAGTGCCGCCGCTGCCTCGGGAAACGCGCCTGAAGGAGATCGCCGGGACCGTGCAGGAGAGCCCGCCCAACGCCACCCATTGGAGCCGTTCCACCATGGCCGAGGCAGTCGGACTCTCGCCGGCGAGCCTGGGGCGGAATGGGCTTAGGCAGGTCTGAAGCCGCATCTGACGAAGTCCTTGAAGGTCTCCAGCGACCCGATGTCTTGGGAAAAGGTCACGACATCGCGGGACTTCACCTCGATCCACCGGAGCGCGCCGTCGTGCGCTGTGTCGACTGCCCGACATTGGTTTGCCTGCAAACCGCGAGAGGGGCGAAGGAGTTCCTGAAATCCCTCTGCCGCATCGACCGGGCCGTCCCCGGGGAAGCGCGGAGAGCCCCTGATCCACGACAACTTCGCCTTCCACAAGACGCCCGAGGTGAAGGCCTGGCTTGAAAGACGCCCTCGCTTCAAGCTGCACTTCACGCCCACCAGCGCGTCATGGCTGAACCCGGTCGAACGGTTCCTTGCCGAGATCACGTAAAGTCGCATTCGCCGGGACAGCTACACCAGCATCGACGATCTGGCGAGCGCCATCTGCCACTACCTGCTGCCGCGCAACGCAGAACGAAGACCTTTCGTCTGGACCGAAACGGCTAAAGATATCCTAACCCGAAAACGCAGCGCGCGGAACGCATTCGATGAAATTACAGGCAGCGGGTAACATGCGCCAGACTCGGAACATTAGCGGCGACGGGCGTTTTGCGGGGAGCATTTTTGTTATCGACGCTGGCGAATTCAACCCCTTTCCCGGCTGCAACCGGGTCGGGGCTCCCCTTCTGCCTTCGCCGGCTTTCCCCCGGCAGTACGGCCAAAGGAGCATCCGTTCTATGGGAAGTCTGTGGCGAAACACAGGTATCCGACGCCAAAAGGTCGGCTGAAGCGTCGCCAAGCATCTGATTTAATTGGCGCACCCGACAGGATTCGAACCTGTGACCTCTGCCTTCGGAGGGCAGCACTCTATCCAGCTGAGCTACGGGTGCCTGCCGTGCTCATAACCGAAGGTCGAGGGGGTTTCAACGCCAAAGGAAACGAGATCGCATGGGCAGTGATGCCCCATGTCCCTGCAATTGCAGAAAACTCGTTGGCAGCGACACAAAACGGGTGACGGGGAAACCATGTTCTGTCCAACTCCCGATAAGGCTTCATGTCATGGATTCGTCAGGAGTTGTTCAGGATGCCTCAGATCCCTACCCCCCGTCGCCGGATGCGAACTCTCATGTTGTCGATTTCCGCGCTGGCTTTTCTGACGGCGTGCGGCGGTGGCGAGGATGACGGCGTTGATCTGTCCGAATATCTGCCGAACTTCGCGGCTCCAGCGCCGGTACTGGGTGTCGTGATCAGCGGTGGCTTTTCCGGCATCTCCGGTTCGACGGCGGCGGCGGCAAATACCCTGCTCGCAAGCCCCGAGTATCAGAATACAGCAACGACACTTACCTGGCTGCGCAACTTCCTTGGGGATCAAAGCATTTCCGGGCAGCTTTACGCAATGCGATCCTCGGGCGCGGCCTTTGCCCACGCGGCGGGGGTGACCGGAGACGGGGAGCTGATCGCGATCTCGGATGAGCACCTGTCTCCCGATCACGACGTCTTTGTCGGCAAGGCAGTTGTCGTCGACAGCAACTATGCCGCCGGCGACGAGCATGGCACTTCGGTTGCGTCGGTCGCACTGGGCAATTCGCCTGATTTCGTTGGAACCGCGCCGGATGCGGACCTGCTCTTCGGGACCTATGTCACCGACGCCGATCTCATCAGTCTTGGCGAGGAGGCCCTGTCGCGCGGCGCGGTCGCCTGGAACAATTCCTGGGGCTTTTCGGGCCTCTACGTCGATCAGAGCGGGTTCAATTCGGCTTTCTCCGGAGCTTCAGGGCAGCAATATCTTGCCACTCTGGACGCCTACGCCGCGCAAGGCGTTGTCGTTTTCGCGGTGTCGAACGACGAGAGCGAGGTGGACTCGGGCATCATGGACGGCCTGCCCTACCTGCGGCCTTCGCTTGAGGCGGGCTGGATCGCGGCGGTGAACGGGGTTCCCACGTTCCAGAATGGCACAGTCGCCTCGGTCGACCTGCTGTCTTCCCCGTGCCTGCAGGCAGCGCGCTGGTGCATGGTGGCCGACGGAACCTGGAACGCCGCAACGGGATCCGGGTCCAGCTATGCACCGACCACCGGGTCATCCTTTGCCGCGCCACAGATTGCCGGCGCGCTGGCGCTGTTGGCGGAGGCCTTCCCGACACTGACACCGCATGACTTGCGCATTCGCCTTCTTGCTTCTGCCGAAGATGACTTCTTCACGCCCGACGACACGGTCGAACTGGCGGATGGGTATTTCAAGGGCTACTCGGTGATCTATGGCCACGGCTTCCTGGATATCGAGGCCGCGCTGCGGCCGATTGGCCCGACTGTGCTGAGCATGGCCAATGGCAATTCCGTTTCGACACTCGAACCTGTGCTGCTGGCCGGGTCGGGATTTGGCGATGCGATTGAGGTCGGGCTTGCGGGGACCAGCGTCTCGGTGCGCGACGCGCTGAGCGCGAGCTTCGTGATGCCGGGCGAGGCCCTGACGGCGGGGGCGCGGCCGGGATCGCAGGCCGGGGGGCTGTTGGCGAAAAGCCTGCGTACCAACCTTTCGGCGGATCGCACCGCGGCGCCGACGGCGCTGGCCGATCCCTTCGCCGCATTCCCGGGACCGGTCCTGACACTGGCCGCGCCGGACGGGGGGGTCACGGCCTCGGTCCTTGTGCCGCAAGGCGGTGCGGACAGTCTTGGCTTCACGCTGACCCGCGTACTTGCTGATGGTCCGATCAAGGTGGAACTGGGCCTGAAGCTGGCCCGCGACAGTGGCCAGTTGATGAGCCTTGACGGCGAAGACGCTGCGACGATGGCCTCGGTCGCGCTGGGGATCACGCAGGATCTGGGCAACGGAGCCTTTCTCGCGCTGTCGGGTGAGATGGGCTTGACCGACCTTGGCGGCGCCACCGCCCTTTCCGAGGCGACCTCGGCCCGGTTCGACGCGCTGAAGCTGACGGCCGGACAAAGCGACATCTTCACCAAGGGCGACCGGATTTCGGTTGGCGTGGGGATGCCGGTGGCCATCGCCTCGGGCACGACCGAGCTGAACCTGCCGGTCTACCGCGAAGGTGCGTCGGTCAGCTTTGAAGACGTGGCGCTGAACCTGGCGCCGGAAGACCGGCAGCTGGATCTGGAGGTCACGTATCAGACCGCACTTACGGACGGGCTGGAGATGAAGCTTTCGCTGCTCCATTCAGACGATTTCGGCAACCGCGCCGATGCGATCGACACTGCGGGTGCGATTGCTTTTGCGTTTCGGTTCTAAGCCTTAGGCGAAAAGATCGTGGGCAAGCTCAAGCGCAGAGACAAGCTTGTCCACTTCCTCCACCGTATTATAAAGCCCGAATGACGCCCGGCACGACGCGGTGATGCCCATGTGCTGCATCAGCGGCATTGCGCAGTGGGTGCCCGCGCGCACGGCGATGCCGCGCTTGTCGAGGATGGTCGAGATGTCGTGCGCATGGGCGGCACCATCCATCGTGAAGGAAAAGATTGCGCCCTTGGTGGCGGAGTTTCCTTGCACGTTCAGCCAGTTAAGGCCCGCAAGACGCGCCCGCGCATAGTCGCGCAACGTGCGCTCATGTGCGGCGATGTTGTCCATGCCAAGGCCCATGAGGTAGTCCAGCGCGACCCCAAGCCCGGTTTGCTGGACGATACCAGGAGTTCCGGCTTCGAACTTCATCGGGGGATCGTTCCAGGTGACTGCATCTCGGGTCACTTCACGGATCATGTCGCCGCCACCAAGGAAGGGGCGCATCTCGGCCTGACGCTCGGCGCGGGCATAGATCGCTCCCGAGCCTGAGGGGCCGTAAAGCTTGTGGCCGGTGATGGCGTAGAAATCGCAACCGATGGCCTGAACGTCGACCGGCATGTGGACGGCCGCCTGCGACCCGTCGACCAGGACCGGCACGCCTTTTGCCCGAGCGCCCCGGCAGATGGCGGCGACATCAACCACAGTGCCAAGAACGTTCGACATATGTGTCACGGCCACCAGTTTCGTGCGCGGCCCGATGGCATCCAGCACCGCCTGGGGATCAAGATCGCCATTGGCGTCGACCTCGACCCATTTCAGGATCACGCCTTGCCGTTCGCGCAGGAAATGCCAGGGAACGATGTTTGCGTGATGCTCCATGATGCTGAGCACGATCTCGTCGCCGGGCTGCAGGCGGGGAACAGCCCAGGCGTAGGAAACAAGGTTGATCGCCTCGGTCGTGCCGGTGGTGAAGATGATCTCATTTTCTGAAGCCGCGTTCAGAAAGCGGGCGATGGTGCCGCGCACGGCCTCGTATTTTTCGGTCGCAAGGTTGGAAAGGTAGTGCAAACCTCTGTGAACATTGGCATATTCCATCGAATATGCCTGTGTGATCGCGTCAATCACCACTTGCGGCTTTTGCGCTGACGCGCCGTTGTCCAGATAGACCAGCGGCTTGTCGTTCACCTGTCGTGACAGAATCGGGAAATCGGTGCGGACGGTTGCGACGTCATACATTGCCAAGTGCCTCTGGCCCGACAAAGAAAATCAGCAGCAGCACCAGGATCATAGCCAGACCGAAGCTGGCCAGCAGGATACCCGCCATCACCGCCCCGCGGGACGCGAAGCCGTGCAGTTCGGCAATGAAGCTGGTCATCAGCCAGAAGAACAGGATGATTCCGGCCAGGTTCACCAGCCCCGCAAACGGCGGTGCCACGAGCAGCAGCACGGTCTGCACCAGCTGAACGCCCAGCATGATCACCTGCAACCAGACAACGACAAGCAGCGTGTCAGTCAGGCTGCCCCGCCCACCCCAGGCGCGGCCGATCCGGTGGATAAGTAGCACCGACACCGCCAGGATGAGCCATTGGATAGCCGCCGTCCGCAGCGGGCTTTGCATCATGAAGGCGGCAACGGGATCTTCCGTCGGGGGCAGGATCAGAAATCCAACCTGCATGAGGAACGTCGAGGCCACCGCCATCAGCAGCAACCCGCCAGTCCGCGCGGACATCGGCACGTCCAGCGACAAAAGCCTGCGGGCGGCGGCCCGGGGGTCCGCCAGCGTCAGCCGGACGAGTGCCATGATCTGTTGTCCGAGCCCGGTCATCCGTGTTCCGCCTCGTGCAGCATCGTCAGCCACAGCCAGAGGAACGCGCCCCCGGCCACGGTCGTGACCAGTCCAAGGGCCGGACCCGGCCCGATGATGCCCGCGACCAGCCCCTGCAGCAGCATCAGCGGACTGACCGTCGCCAGCGCCCAGAACAGCGCAATCCGGGCCGCGTACCAGGTGCCGGTGCCACCCATAAGCCTGGCGACCAGCCGGCTGAGCCCTGCCAGCAGATACCACAGCGGGATCGTCGCCAGCACCGCCAGCCCACGGGCCAGGATGCGGGGCGCGGCCGAGGGTTCGCCGGCCAGATAGGCGTCGCGGGCCGCTGCGGGCCACTGGCCGATGAAGGTCAGGATCAGGAAGACCAGCAGCAGCGTGAAGGCGAACGGTTCCGAAACACCGCGCGCCAGATGGCTGCGCAGGATCGCGCGCGGGCGGCGCCAACTGGCCAGCATGTCCGAGCTGATCGTCATTTCCCCGCCTTTGCCGCGTGGCGGGCAAGCCAGCCTTCCAGACGGCTCCGGATGTCGTCGGCGATCGCCTCGTCCGCGACCTCTTCGATGGCTTCGGCAAGGAAGGCCAGCACCAGCAGGCCCTGCGCCACCGTGCGCGGCAAGCCGCGCGATTGCAGGTAGAACAGCGCAGTCTCATCGATGGCGCCAGAGGTGGAACCATGGCTGCACTTCACGTCATCGGCGTAGATCTCAAGCTCGGGCTTGGCGAGGAACTGGCTGTCCTCGTCCAGAAGAAGGCTTTGGCTGATCTGGTAGCCGTCGGTCTTCTGCGCCCCCGGTCGGACCAGGATCTTGCCCTGGAAAACTCCGGTGGCCCCGTTCATCAATACCTTCTTGAACACCTGCCGGCTTTCGCAATTCGGGGCCGAGTGGGTAACAAAGACGGTGTCGTCATGGTGAAAGTCGCCGTCCCCGACCGCGGCGCCCGCCAGATGGGCGCGGGCGGCGGGACCGGCAAGTTCGATCACCGCTTCGTTGCGGGTCAGGCGACCATTCGCCGTCAGCGTGAAAGACCTGAACGACGCCCCGGCCCCGACGCGAGCGAAAAGATGTGTCGCAGCGCGGCGTTCGTGGTCGCGGCCCTGAACCCGGATGTGGTGGAACTCCGCCCCATCGCCAACCTCGACCTCCAGCACCTTGTTGAAGCGCGCAGCCGCCGGGCCGCTTTCCAGAAGGGTCAGGTTCGAACCGGCCTCAAGCTTTACGCAGTGGTGCAGGATTGCATCGGAAGTCTCTGACGAATGGACATAAACCAGCGCCACTGGACGCGCGGCGCGTCCGGTCACCCGGATCAGGATGCCGTCGGTCGCGTAAGCCGAGTTCAACGCGGCGAAGGGGCGTGCGACCGGGGTCTGACCCCGCGCCTCTAGCACGCCATAGGTGCCTTGCGCCCAGTGGATATCGGCCTGGCCCGCACGGTCCAGCCGCTCGATCTCGACCCCGGAAAGGGTCAGGTCGTCGGACGCGTCGGCATCGAAGACGCCATCGACAAACACGATCTTCAGCCGGTCGATGGCATCGAAAGCCTCGGGCTCGTCGCCCGGGTTGAACCGCACTGCCACTGGCGCTGCCGGGGCGACCAGGCTGGAGGGGTCGGTGTAGCGCCAGTATTCGTCACGCCGGACCGGCAGGCCCATGGCCAGCAGCCGTGCCCGCGCCTCGGACCGGGCCGCGCCGAGCCAGCCGGCGCTTTCCGGAAGCGCCAGAGCTGACAGCCGCGCGGTCAGTGCGTCGTCCTTTGCCTGCGGCAGTGCCATCAGCCCACCTCGCCCAGGATGTCGGCATAGCCGTTCATCTCGACCTCCAGCGCCAGTTCCGGGCCACCGCTCCGGATGATGCGGCCCGCGGCCATGATATGCACCACGTCAGGTTTGATGTGGTCCAGAAGCCGTTGATAATGCGTGATGACCAGGAAAGACCGCCCCGCACCGCGCAGCGCGTTCACTCCGTCGGCCACCAGTTTCATCGCATCGACGTCAAGGCCCGAGTCGGTTTCGTCCAGAATGCACATGCGGGGTTCCAGCATGGCCATCTGCAGGATTTCGTTGCGCTTCTTTTCGCCGCCCGAGAAGCCGACGTTCACCGGACGCTTCAGCATTTCGGCGTCAATCTTCAGCGCCCTGGCCTTTTCGCGCACCACTTTCAGGAAGTCGCCCGCCGTCAGCTCGGCTTCGCCGCGGGCCTTGCGCTGCGCGTTCACGGCGGTACGCAGGAAAGTCATGTTGCCGACGCCGGGGATTTCCACCGGATACTGGAAGGCCAGGAAAAGGCCGGCGGCGGCGCGTTCCTCCGGCTCCATCTCCAGCAGTTCGGCCCCTTCGAGGCTGGCCGAGCCATCGGTGACCGTATAGCCGTCCCGCCCGGCAAGGACGTAGGACAGGGTTGATTTGCCCGACCCGTTCGGCCCCATGATCGCATGCACTTCGCCCGCGCCGATGGACAGGTCGACGCCCCGAAGGATGACCTTGTCTTCTTCTTCAAGTTTGACGTGCAGGTTCTTGATCTCAAGCATGTTTGTCTTCCTGAATTCTTCTGGTGGCCGGATCAGCGGGGGTCCGCGAACAAGCCGATGACTTCGGTGAGCATCTCGGGAGGGATCGGGCCCGGTGTGACGGTGAAGCGGGCCATCCGGCCGATCACCTCTTCCTTGCGGGCCAGCTTTTCGACCAAGTGATAGTAGGGGCGCTTGACATAGTCGTCGAGGAGTACGGTTGTCGGACGTTTGGCGCGCAGCCTCACCGCGACAAGGCAGGCCGCGCGGAAGCGACCGTCGATCAGGACCAGATCCGGTTCTTCCAGGTCGGGACGGTCCCAGACCGAAAGCGCATAACGGTGGAACTGCTGGAAATTGGCGTTGGATACTGGGAAGCCCCATTCTTTCGTGGCGCCGACATCGGTATAATGAACCAGAGCGCGGTCCGAGAGGCCGGCAAGATGGCCCGACAGGCGCTCGGCCCAGCCCCGATCGCTTTCCACTGCGACCACTGGCTTGCCCAGCGTTGCGGCGAGGACGGTCGAGCCCCCGCTGCCGTATTCCAGAATCGAAGATGCCGCCGCATAGGCTTTTTGCACGTAGGCAGCTACTTCGGGTGGAAAGGTCAGTTCGAATCTGACGGCCGGCGCCGGCTTCGGTGCTGTCTGACCCGCTGGTGGCACAATTTCTGGGCTATCGGATTCGGACATGTCAAGTTTGGCCATGATCTCTTTCACCAGCGCCGCGGATGCATCTGCGGCCTTCGCAATTGCGGGGATACCAAGAAGGCGGTCGATCTCGGCGGTCACCCGATCCTGCCAATGCAGGATGCTGCGGTCCTCGGCCTCATTGCGGTCGTGGAACGCGAAGAACTCGTCCGTATGCCGGTTGTTCGCATCGACCTTTGTTCGGGGCATGTAGCCGCGCCCGCGCTGGCGCTTCAGCGCGAAGAAGTCTGGAGTGCGAACGATGTAATGATTGACCTGCGCAAGGGCCCAGCCGGATTCGGCCCGGGGAATGCGGCTGGTCAGAACGAAGTCGTCGCCCTTCAGCCAACGAAGGTGCCGCGCATTGGCATCGGAGGCCGACAATCCGGACCCGACGACGATGTTGTCGGGAACAAGGGGCGACCCCCGTTCGATAAGTGGCCGGTGGATACCGTGCCGTGCAAAACCGGTGATGCTTGGCGAGAAATTGAAGATGGATTTGACAATGCAATTCAGCCCGAACTGCGTCTCGGCCGCCCCGGTGAACGCCGGATCGATGAAGCGTCCGGGGAACCGCTTGTGCCCGCTGGAGCCGAAGATGCGCCAGTTGATCAGGGCGACCTGCCGGTCACCGATTGCCTCGACCAGCGCGTGCACCGTTCTGTCGCCGACATGGACATTCAGGAATTCGTCCCCGTCCAGCCACATGTACCAGTCGCCGTCGCGAAACCCGACCTTGAGGGAAAAAGTCTGCGTTGCCATGTGTTGCGGCGACCCACCGGGGGGAACCGTGGCCTGCAGATGCGTGATCTCCCCCGCCTGTGCCAACGCCGCCAGAAGTTCCTCGGTGCCGTCATTGGACGGGTTCGAACAGATCACCACCTCTTCAAAGCCGATGGCCTTGTGATAGGCGACCCATTCCAGAAGGAAGGGCGCCTCGTTCTTCATGGCGGAAAACAGCACCTTGCGCCCGGTAGAGGGCACAAGGGAAGGCGCAGACTTGGCGATGGTCTTCGTTTGGTTCATCGGCTGCATTCGGCAGGGGTCAGCCCACCGATCCTTCAAGGCTGATGGCCACAAGGCTTTGTGCCTCCATGGCGAACTCCATCGGCAGGGCTTGCAGCACTTCCTTGCAGAAGCCGTTCACCACCAGAGCCACGGCCGCTTCCTCGTCCATGCCGCGGCTGCGGCAGTAGAAGAGCTGGTCGTCGTCGACCTTCGAGGTCGTCGCCTCGTGTTCGACCCGGGACGAGTTGTTGCGCACCTCGATGTAGGGAACGGTATGCGCCCCGCACTTGTCGCCGATCAGCAGGCTGTCGCACTGGGTGTAGTTGCGACTGTCCTTGGCCCTTGGGTGCATGGAGACGAGGCCGCGATAGGTGTTCTGCGCCCGTCCCGCGCTGATACCCTTCGACACGATGCGCGACTTCGTCCGCTTGCCAAGGTGGATCATCTTTGTGCCGGTATCGGCCTGCTGGGCGTTGTTGGCGATGGCGATGGAATAGAACTCGCCCTGGCTGTCGTCGCCGCGCAGAATGCACGAGGGGTATTTCCAGGTGATCGCCGACCCGGTTTCCACCTGCGTCCACATCACCTTGGCCCGGTCGCCCCGGCAATCGGCGCGTTTGGTGACGAAGTTGTAGATCCCGCCCCGGCCTTCCTCATCGCCCGGATACCAGTTCTGGACGGTGGAATACTTGATCTCGGCGTCCTTCAGGATCACCAGTTCCACCACGGCGGCATGCAGCTGGTGGGTGTCGCGCTTTGGCGCGGTGCAGCCTTCGAGGTAGCTGACATAGGACCCCTCGTCGGCGATGATCAGGGTGCGTTCGAACTGGCCGGTGTTTTCGGCATTGATCCGGAAATAGGTGGACAGTTCCATCGGGCAGCGCGTGCCCTTGGGGATGTAGACAAACGAACCATCGGAAAACACTGCCGAGTTCAGCGTGGCGAAGAAGTTGTCGGACTGCGGCACGACCGAGCCGATGTATTTCCTGACCAGGTCGGGGTATTCCCGCACCGCCTCGGATATCGAACAGAAGATCACCCCGGCCTTGGCCAGTTCGGCCTTGAACGTCGTGCCCACCGAAACGCTGTCGAAGACCGCATCGACCGCCACCCTGCGCGGTTCGGCGTCACCTTCAACCCCGGCCAGAAGCATCTGTTCTTTCAGCGGAATCCCAAGCTTGGCATAGGTCGCCAAGAGCTTCGGGTCCACCTCGTCCAGGCTTTTCGGCTTGACGGCCATGCTTTTCGGCTTGGCGTAGTAATACTGGTCCTGGTAGTCGATCTTGGGATAGCTGACCATTGCCCAGGTCGGCTCTTCCATCTGGACCCAGCGACGATAGGCCTGCAGGCGCCAGTCAAGCAACCAGGCCGGCTCCTCGTTCTTGGCGCTGATCAGGCGGACGATGTCTTCGGACAGGCCCTTGGGGGCATAGTCCATCTCGATGTCGGTTTCCCAGCCATGCTTGTACTTGCCGGCCATCGCCTGCACGGTTTCGATCGTCTCGCGGTCGACGCCGTCGCGGACTTCGGTCCCGTTCACGGTTTCCAGCATGGCAGTCATCGGCCTCGTCTCCTTCAAGCGGCCCGCGCACGGGCCTTGGCATAGGCGGCAGTCCAGGCTTGCGCGAACCGCCCCACGTCATCTTTCGTCACGCCCGGACCTATCGACACCCGGATCGCCTGCCCGGCAAGAGCCGCGTCATAGCCCATCGCGGAGAGGACACGGCTTGCCCGCACCTTGCCGCTGGAACAGGCCGAGCCGGCCGAAACCGCAAAACCGGCGAGATCCATCGCCATCACCTGCGTCTCTCCCTTCCAGCCGGGAGCGATCAGACAAAGCGTGTTCGGCAGGCGCGCGACATCATTCCCGACTGAAATAGTTTCTTTTTGTCCGGCGGACAACTCCGAATCTAGAATATTTCTAACTTCGGCGACCTCGTCCCAGACCCCGGCGGCAAGATCACGCTGAGCGGCTTGCGCTGCGGCGGCGAAACCGGCGATGCCGATCAGGTTCTCAGTGCCGGCGCGGCGGCCCATTTCCTGGCCCCCGCCTTTCAGTTGCGCCGGCACCTCTATCCCCGGCCGCACGACCAAAGCGCCGATGCCCTTGGGCCCGCCCAGCTTGTGCGCCGAGACCAGCCCCATGTCGACGCCCAGCCAGTTGAAGGCAAAAGGCACCTTGCCGAAGGCCTGGGTCAGGTCGCTGACGGCCAGCCCTTGCGGCAGATCCTGCAGGATCCCGGTCTCGGAATTGGCCAGTTGCAGCGCCGTGCGGCAGGGGTCGGTCACCGCCACCTGCCCACGCGCATCAACCGATAGGTCAGCCACGCACCAAGCGGAAACCGCCTCATGCTCCACCGATGCCGCGACCAGCCCGCGCCCTGCACAGGCCAGCGCCGCTGCTTCCGTAGCGCCCGAGGTGAAGATGATGTCCGCCCCTTCGGCCCCCAGCGCGGATGCGAGCTGCGCCCGGCATTGTTCCAGCAGCGATCTGGCCGCCCGCCCCTCGGCATGGACTGAGGACGGGTTGCCCACCACATCCATCGCCGCCAGCATCGCGGCCCTCGCCTCGGGGCGCAGGGGGGCGGTAGCGTTCCAGTCGAGGTAGAGGCGTGTCATTCCTCGTCCACCACCCGAAACAGCGACGGTACGGCGGGGCATGGCGTCAGATCGTTCTTCACCACATCCGACAGCCGGACCTGATGCAGGAAGACATAGACATTGGCCGAAAGGCTTTCCCACAACCGGTTGGTCAGCGACTGCGCCCGGCTACCCGACACGCCGCCACTGGCTCCGGCGCCGGTGTGCATGGCATCCACCGTTTCATCCACCGCCACCATCACCTCGCTGATGCGGATTTCGTTCGGGGTCCGTGCCAGCCGGTAGCCGCCACCGGGGCCGCGCACCGCCTCGACCAGCCCGGCGCGGCGCAGCTTGACGAACAGCTGCTCCAGATAGGGCAGGCTGATGTCCTGCCGTCTGGAGATTTCCGCCAGCGACACGAGATCGTCGCTTTTCGCAAGCGCCAGATCGGCCAGCGCGACCATCGCATAGCGCCCTTTGGTCGAAAGCTTCATCCCATACCCCTTGCAAAACCTCGAAAGCGGCGCATTGACATTGACGCGGCGCCCGACGGGCATTACCTCGGACCGACCCTTGGAAGGCGGCCGCTGCCGTCTTTAGAATGGTTCTATTTTAGTCGAGCGAAAGCGTCAAGAAACCGCGCGCTCCCACATGAGATGAGGCCGATGCCCGAGGTTATCTTTGCCGGTCCCGACGGACGTCTTGAGGGCCGTTACCATCCGCAAAAGGAGCGCGACGCGCCGATTGCCATCGTGCTGCATCCGCACCCTGCCTATGGCGGGACGATGAACAACAAGGTCGTCTACAACCTCCACTATGCCTTCTACAATCTGGGCTTCACCGTGCTGCGTTTCAACTTTCGCGGCGTGGGACGTAGCCAGGGCGAGTATGACCAGGGCATTGGCGAGCTGTCGGATGCCGCAAGCGCGCTGGATTACCTGCAGGCGATGAACCCGAACGCCAAGCACTGCTGGGTCGCCGGGTTTTCCTTCGGCGCCTGGATCGGGATGCAGCTTCTGATGCGGCGCCCCGAGATCACCGGTTTCATCAGCGTGGCACCGCCAGCGAACCTTTACGACTTTTCTTTCCTGGCCCCCTGCCCCTCGTCCGGCCTGATCATCAACGGCACTGCCGACAAGGTGGCACCGCCGAAGGATACCAAGGTGCTGGTCTCGAAACTGCACGAGCAGAAGGGCATAACCATCACTCACACCGAAATCGAAGGCGCGGACCACTTTTTCAAGGATGAAGAGGCGCATATGAAACCGATGATCCAGACAGTGTCCGACTATGTGCGTCGGCGGATGGGCGAGGCGTCGCGCTGACATGTCGGTCGTTCAGGAATTGGCCGACAGGCTGGCCGAAGACGTACTTGCCGCGGAACCGGAACTGGAAGACGACCGGTTCTACGAAAAAGTCGCGCGGGTGCTGATGGCCGCCTCTCCGACGTTTCAGGAGGCTTTCATCACCTCGGTTCGCGTCCGCCTTGCAGAACGGCGCGGGCGCGAGTTTCTGCTGAAAGCGCTTGCCGCCAAGCGTGGCGAGGTCGTGGAAGAACCCGCGGCCCCCGTCGACATGGGTGGCATGGGGCATTGAGCGACCGGCTGGAAGCCCAGTTCGCCTTTCTGAACGAGGCTGACCGCCTGAAATCCGTCCTGCGCGCGACCACGCTGGTCGATGGGTCGCGCCCCGAAAACTCCGGTGAGCATTCCTGGCATCTGGCGCTTTACGCGCTGGTGCTGGCCGATCAGGCAGGCCCCGGCGTCAGCATTGACCGGGTGATCCGGATGCTCTTGATCCACGACCTTGTAGAGATCGACGTGGGCGACGTTCCCATCCACTCCCAGAATGGCACGGCCCATGCCAGCGATGAAACGCAAGCCGCCGAAGCAAAGGCCGCAGATCGGATCTTCGGACTCCTGCCCGCCGATCTCGCGTCCAGCCTTCGCGCGTTGTGGGAGGAATTCGAAGTGTCGCAAACCCCCGACGCCCTTTTCGCCAAGTCCCTGGACCGGGTTCAACCGGTGATGGCCAACCTGATGAGCGACGGTGGAACCTGGGTCACCTACAACGTCACCCATGACCAGCTGGAATCGCGCGTTGGCGTCAAGATCGCCAAAGGCGCGCCGGGCCTGTGGGACTGGGTCCGGGAACGGACTCTCAACTGGTTTCAGCGCTGACTGTCCGCTGCTGACAGCGGCGGTCCGGAAAAACCCGGGTTGAACCGATCGGCGATAGCGACGATCTGGCCCATGTCTTCGGGAATGCGAAGTTCAGTATACAATCGCATACCGTCCTTTCCAAACCCGCCCGTTTCAGCTATGCACCCCCCATCCGAATCCCATGCAGCGTGAGGGCCCAATGTCGAAGATCAAGGTAGCCAACCCCGTCGTCGAACTCGACGGCGACGAGATGACCCGGATCATCTGGGATTTCATCAAGCAAAAGCTGATCCTGCCCTACCTTGATATCGATCTGAAATACTACGACCTCGGAATCGAGGAACGTGACCGCACCAATGACCAGATCACCGTGGACGCGGCGCATGCGATCCAGAAATACGGCGTCGGCGTCAAATGCGCGACGATCACCCCTGACGAGCAGCGGGTCGAGGAGTTCGGCCTGAAGCAGATGTGGAAATCGCCGAACGGCACCATCCGCAACATCCTTGGCGGCGTGATCTTCCGCGAGCCGATCATCTGCCAGAATGTGCCCCGCCTGGTCCCCGGCTGGACCCAGCCCATCGTGGTCGGCCGCCATGCCTTCGGCGACCAGTACCGCGCCACCGACTTCCGTTTCCCCGGTGCGGGCAAGCTGACGATGAAATTTGTCGGCGACGATGGCACGGTGATCGAGAAGGAAGTCTATTCCGCGCCGTCCTCGGGCGTGTTCATGGGCATGTACAATCTGGATGACAGCATCCACGACTTTGCCCGATCATCTATGAACTATGGCCTGATGAAGGGCTGGCCGGTGTATCTGTCGACCAAGAATACCATCCTCAAGTCCTATGACGGCCGCTTCAAGGATATCTTCGCCAAGGTTTATGCCGAGGAATTCGAGGACAAGTTCAAGGCCAGGGGCATCCATTACGAGCACCGCCTTATCGACGACATGGTCGCCTCGGCGATGAAATGGTCGGGCGGCTATGTCTGGGCCTGCAAGAACTATGACGGCGATGTTCAGTCAGACACCGTCGCGCAGGGGTTCGGGTCTCTGGGCCTGATGACCTCGGTCCTGATGACGCCAGACGGCAAGATCGTGGAAGCCGAGGCCGCGCATGGCACCGTCACCCGGCATTACCGCGAGCATCAGAAGGGCAAGGCGACCAGTACCAACTCAATCGCCTCGATCTATGCCTGGACCGGAGGCCTGAAGCACCGCGCCAAGCTGGATGGCAACGAGGCACTGATGCGCTTTGCTACCACATTGGAAAAGGTGACGGTCGATGCCGTGGAAGATGGCTGGATGACCAAGGACCTGGCGCTTCTGGTCGGGCCGGACCAGAAGTGGCTGACCACGATGGGCTATCTGGAAAAGGTCGACGACTACCTGAACAAGGCGCTG
>PNJK01000004.1 GCA_013821825.1 Rhodobacter sp. | reverse complement strand
TCGTCCAACCGGCGCGGGCGTAGCTCAGGGGTAGAGCATAACCTTGCCAAGGTTAGGGTCGTGAGTTCGAATCTCATCGCCCGCTCCAGTTGGGACCAACGCAAAGGCCGCCCCCCGGGGCGGCTTTCGTCGTTTCCGGGTATCTGCCGTCATAAAAGCTTCACTGGACGGGCCGGGATATTTCCTGAATTCTGGAACAATGCAACCAGACCGCGCCACCCTCGCCTTTGCCATGCTTGGCCACCGGGACCGGCTGGCGGTCTTCCGGCTGCTGATGCGGTTTGCCCCGCAAGGCGCCAGGCCCACCGAAATCGCAACAGCACTCGGGCTGAAGCAGAACACCCTGTCGCATCATCTGTCGGACCTTGCTGCCGCCGGGTTGGTTGCCGTTCGCCGCGATGGCCGATCCCTGTTCTACAGCGTCGATCTGGCCGCAACGGAAAGCCTGATCGGCTATCTCGCGCTTGATATCGGCCGGGCGCGGCCCGAACTGCTTGCCCCGCTCTTCCCGACCCAAAAGGACCCGGCCGCCCGCGATACCGATTTCAATGTGCTCTTCATCTGTTCCGGCAACTCTGCCCGGTCGATACTTGCCGAAACGCTGTTGCGCGATCTGGGCAAGGGCAGGTTCCGCGCATACTCGGCCGGCAACCGACCAAATACCGAACTCAATCCCTTCGCGCTGGAGATTCTCAGGCGCAACGGCCACCAGACAATCGACTTGCGGTCGAAACACGTCTCGGAATTCCAGCAGCCAAGCCCAGTGGTGATGGATTTTGTCTTCACGGTCTGTGACACAGCCGCCTCCGAGGACTGCCCGCCCTGGCCGGGCCAACCGATTACCGGACATTGGGGATTGCCCGACCCGGTCAAGGCCACCGGTACGGATGCCGAAAAGGCGTTGGTCTTTGCGCAGACCTACGCCGCGTTGCGCCGCCGGATCATGGCGTTTGTCGAACTGCCGTTCAGCTCATTGAGCCGGATGTCCCTGCAATCCCGCGTCGACCGCATCGGCACCGATGCCCTGACCGCCGAAAAGCCCTGACCTCATGCCCCGCATCGCCCTGAATGGCCTTGGCCGCATAGGAAAACCGGTCCGGCGCAACTTGATCAACCTGGGGGCCAGGGCGGAGATGGCCCTGCTGAACGACCCCGCCGGCGACGCCGAACAGCACGCGCTGATCCTGAACGGCCAGCGCATCCCCCTCACCCATGCGAAGACGATCGAGGCGGTGGCGCTGGCAGATCTTGGCGTCGATCCGGTGATCGACTGTAGCGGAGTCTTCAAGACTTGGGCCATGGTCGCCCCCTGTCATGCCGCCGGGGTGACGGCAGTCGTGGTCTGTGCCCCGGTCAAGGACGGCGGCGCGCTGAACCCTGTCCACGGGGTGAACCATCACCTCTACGACAGCTCGCAGCGCCTGGCCACCGCTGCCTTTTGCACGACGATCTGCCTGGCGCCGGTGGTCAAGGTGAGCCACGAAGCGCTCGACTTCCGCCAAGGTTCGATCACCACGATCCACGACGTGACCAATACCCGGACCATCGTCGACCGGCCCGCCAGGGACCCGCGCCGCGCGCGGTCCGCGCTCTTGAACCTGATTCCAACGACCTCGGGCAGTGCCACGGCCATCGCCATGATCTACCCTGAACTGAAAGGCCGACTGAATGGCCATGCCGTCCGCGTGCCGCTTCTGAACGCCTCGCTGACCGATTGCGTGTATGAGGTCGAACGCCCAACCAAGGTGGACGAAATCAACGCCCTGTTCAAAGCTGCAGCCAGCGGCCCGCTGCGCGGCATCCTCGGCTGCAAGAGCCGCGCCCTGGTGTCATCCGATTTCACCAACGATCCCCGCCCGGCCATCATCGACGCGCAATCGACGATGGTGGTGAACGGGACACAGGTGAAGATCTACGCCTGGTATGACACCGAATGAGGCTACACCTGCCGCCTCGCCGATATCGCCCGGATGGTTGCCGCAAGCCTCTGACACCTTCTTCTGTTTGCAAATATCCTCGGGGGGTCCGGGGGCTGAAGGCCCCCGGTCCTCCACCAGCCAAAGGCGCTACCGATGACCGCCAACCCGCTACGCGCCTATGCTGCCGTCACCGCCGCCTACTGGGCCTTCATGGCCACCGATGGCGCACTTCGGATGCTGGTGCTGCTGCATTTCAACGCTTTGGGCTTCAGCCCGCTGCAACTTGCCTGGCTGTTCCTGCTTTACGAACTGGCCGGAATCCTTACCAACCTCGCCGCCGGGTGGCTGGCCGCGCGCTTCGGTCTGGCGGCGACGCTTTACGCCGGGCTTGGCTTGCAGGTCGCAGCCTTGGTGGCCTTGGCGCAGCTTGATCCAGGCTGGGGCATCGCCGCATCGGTCGCTTTCGTGATGGCGGTGCAGGGGGTGTCGGGGGTGGCCAAGGACCTGGCCAAGATGTCCTCGAAATCCGCCGTCAAACTGCTGGCACCCGGCGAAGCTGGCGGGCTCTTCCGCTGGGTCGCACTGCTCACCGGATCAAAGAACGCCGTCAAGGGCCTGGGCTTCTTCCTTGGCGCGGCTCTTCTGGCGCTTGTCGGATTTCAGGCGGCGGTCTGGGGGATGGCAGCGGTTCTGGCCCTGATCCTGCTGGCGATTGTGCTATTGCTGCCCGCGGGCCTCCCTGGCCGGATAAAGACGGATGAGCAGTGGGGCGGCTGGCGTTCTGCAGATCCGCGCGTCAACGGCCTGTCGCTGGCGCGCCTGTTCCTGTTCGGCGCGCGGGATGTGTGGTTCGTCGTGGGCGTGCCGGTCTATTTCCAGACGGTGCTGTCCGACGGCACCGCAGAGGGCCGGCGCGAGGCGTTCTTCCTGATCGGCGGGTTCCTAGCCCTTTGGATCATCGCTTATGGTGCCGTGCAGGCTCTGGCGCCCCGAATGCTGGGCGCCAGGGGCCAGCCAGAAGCCGCGATTGTCGCGAAGGCCATCCGCTGGGCCGGTCTGCTGGTTCCGATTCCGTTCCTGCTGGCCGGGTCAGCGTGGGTTGCCGGCGCGCCCTCTCCCGCGCTGACAGCTACGCTGATCGTGGGGCTGCTTGCCTTCGGTTTCGTCTTCGCCATCAACTCATCGGTGCATTCCTACCTGATCCTTGCCTTCGGATCGGCGGACCGGATCACCCGCGACGTGGGCTTCTACTATATGGCAAATGCGGCCGGGCGACTGATCGGCACGCTGCTTTCGGGGCTCAGCTACCAATTCGGGGGCCTTCCCGCCTGTCTGGCAACTGCAGGCGTGATGGCCGCGCTCGGCTGGCTTGCTATCGGCAGGTTGAGGCCCTGAACTGCCTTCCCATGCCGCACCCCGCGTCCTATAAGGCCGCGAACGCAAGGGAGAACCCGCGATGCGCCGTGCCGAGGTAAGCCGCAAGACCGCCGAGACCGAGATTTCCGTTGCCGTCAATCTGGACGGCACCGGCGCGCATGACTGCAAGACCGGCGTCGGCTTCCTTGATCACATGCTGGACCAGCTGGGCCGCCACAGCCTCATCGACCTGACCGTCCGGGCCAAGGGTGACTTGCACATCGACGATCACCACACTGTCGAGGATGTGGGCATCGCCCTTGGTCAGGCCCTTGCCAGGGCGCTTGGCGACAAGCGCGGTATCCGCCGCTATGGCCACTTCCGGCTGGCGATGGACGACTCGCAGGTGGCTGTCGCGCTGGACCTTTCCGCTCGGCCCTATCTGGTCTGGAACCTGCCCTTTCCCGCCGCAAATATCGGCAGCTTCGACACCGAACTGGTGCGCGAATTCTTTCAGGCAGTGGCCACGCATGGCGGAATCACCCTGCATGTCGACCTGATCCACGGGCTGAACAGCCACCACATCGCCGAGGCCGCCTTCAAGGCCGTCGCCCGCGCCTTGCGTGAGGCGGTCGAGGTTGACCCCCGCCTTGGTGGCGCGCTGCCCAGCACGAAGGGCGCGTTGTGAGCCTGACGGTTCTGGTCGACTACGACAGCGGCAACCTTCACTCTGCCGAAAAGGCCTTTCAGCGCATGACGTCTGAAGTTGGCGGCGGCGACATTCTCGTCTCCTCGCGCCCCGAGGATGTGGCAAGGGCCGACCGGATCGTCTTGCCCGGCGACGGGGCCTTTCCGGCCTGCCGCGCCGCCCTGGGCAGCTATGGCGGGCTTTACGAGGCCATCGAAGAGGCGGTGACCGTCAAAGGCCGCCCCTTTCTTGGCATCTGCGTCGGCATGCAGATGCTGGCTTCGCGCGGGCACGAATACCGCCTGACCGAAGGCTTCGGCTGGATTGATGGCGATGTGGTCAGGATCGAACCCGCCGACCGCGCGCTGAAGGTGCCGCACATGGGCTGGAACGATCTGGTGATCGAGCGCCCCCATCCGGTGCTGGCCGGTCTGTCCACCGGCGATCACGCTTATTTCGTCCACTCCTACCACTTCCGCGTCGCCGATCCGGCGCATCGGCTGGCCTTTTGCGACTATGGCGGTCCGATCACCGCGATCGTCGGGCGCGACAACATCGTCGGAACCCAGTTCCACCCCGAGAAATCGCAAGCTGCCGGGTTGCGACTTATTGCAAACTTCCTGCATTGGACTCCCTGAGACGCCGCCTTTTTAGAAATCTCCTTTACATTATCGAACAATCTCTGCCATCAGGCGGCCGTCGATCACGCCCAGTCCCAACAGAACGAGGCCCAGGCCGGCGATCTGCTGCGGCTCCAGGGTTTCGCCCAGCACCAGCCAGCCCAGCCCCATGGCGCTGATCGGGATCAGGAAGGTCACCAGCGAAATCGCCGTCGCTCCGGCCGAGGCAAGCACCTTGAAGAAGATCAGATAGGCGACCGCCGTCGACAGGGTTGCCAGTCCAAGGACGGCCAGCACGGGTCCGGTGCCGGGCCAGCCCAACGCCCAGGGCCGATCCACCAGCAACCAGGCCGGAAGCAGCAGAAGACTGCTTGCCGTGACTTGACCGACGGCCGTCGTCAGGGGCGAAAGACCGGCGGCACGAAATCTGCGGCCCCAGACGCTGGCCAGCCCGTAGCTTAACGCAGCCCCAAGGCCGGCCAGCAGCGCCAGCCGCGTCCCTGCCATGCCGCCATCGGCAAGCATCACGACCACGCCCGAAAAGCCCAGGCCCACGCCCAGCGCCCGCGCCGGGCCGAGCCGTTCGTCCACTGTCGCCAGATGTGCCACCAGCACCGTGAAGATCGGGGTCGTCGCGTTCAGGACCGAGGCCAGCGCGCCGCTGATCTGCCCCTGCGCCAGCGCGAACAGCGTGAAGGGCACCGCGTTGTTCAAGAGCCCCATGACCAGCAGCGCCGGCCAGACCTCGCGCGGTGGCCCCCCGGTCCGCCGCAGTCGAACCACGCCCCAAAGGATCAATGCCGCAAGGCCCACCCTGCCCCAGACCACCGTCAGGGGCGGCAGACCGGCCAGCGCCAGTTCGACAAAAAGAAATGACCCGCCCCACAGAAGGGACAAGGCCCAAAGCCAAAGCCAGTCAGTGCCGCGCATCAACGTCCTCCCCGATGCGCGGCTATCGCAGGGGCCGGGCCACTTGGCGACCCGAAACCTGCGCCTTAGTTGACGCGTTTCCAACTGCCGCCATCGCGGCAGATGCCCAGCACGCAGCCGCGCACCGCCAGGCCGTCTCCGGCCAGCGACATGTCGCCGTTGTATTCCTTGTCACGGTCCGGCGAACAGATCCCGCCGTCGTCATAAAGCCCCTCGGCAAAGGCCACCATGTCCCAGACGATCCTGCGTCCGATATTGTCGCTTTCGATTTCCTTGTCCGCACCGTTGAGGGCCTTGACCAGTGTGCCGCACAAGGCCGGGCTACAGGGCTTGATCTCGACATGGCCATAGTTGTCGTTGTCATTGGTCTTGGTGTTCCAGATGCCTTCGACCGGATCGTCGAAAGCGGCGGTTCCAAGTGCTGCAAACACGGCAGCGATTGCGGAAGTCTTCATCGGCGCTCTCGATCCGAGAGCTCAGGCCCTCTGCTTTGCGCCGGTAGGGACACCAATCAAACGTGACGTCGGGCCGCGCGCCAGACCTTTTCATCGCGCGCGACCCATGCCAAAGACCGCGCCAGACAAAACCGGGGGCCGGCGATGATCCTTTACCCAGCGATTGACCTGAAGGACGGCCAGTGCGTCCGGCTGCTGCGCGGCGAGATGGAGGCGGCGACCGTCTTCGGCGATGACCCCGCCGCGCAGGCATTGTCGTTCCAGGCGGCAGGCTGCGAATGGCTGCACCTTGTCGACCTGAACGGTGCCTTCGCGGGCAAGCCGGTGAACGCCGCCGCGGTGCAGGCAATCCTCGCCGCCGTCTCGGTGCCATGCCAGCTTGGCGGCGGCATCCGCGACATGGCCACCATCGCGATGTGGCTGGAACAGGGCCTGGCCCGCGTCATCCTTGGCACTGTGGCCGTGGAAAACCCGATGCTGGTGCGCGAGGCCGCCAAGGCCTTCCCGGGCAGGGTCGCGGTCGGCATCGACGCCCGCAAGGGTCGTGTCGCCACCAAGGGCTGGGCGACGGAAACCGAAATCATCGCCACCGACCTCGCCCGAAGCTTCGAGGACGCCGGGGTGGCGGCGATCATCTACACCGACATCGACCGCGACGGAGCGATGGAAGGGCCCAACATCGCAGCGACCGAGGCCCTCGCCCGCGCGGTCTCCATCCCCGTCATCGCCTCCGGCGGCGTCGCCTCGATGGCGGACCTGCTGGCCCTTCGTGACACCGGCACGATCGCCGGCGCCATCTCGGGCCGCGCGCTGTACGACGGCGCGATCGATCTGGGTGCGGCATTGAGGGCGCTGCGGACCTGATACTTCTTCTGTTCCCAAATATCCCCGGGGGTCGGGGCCAGGGGCCCCAAGGGGGCAGCGCCCCCTTTCCCCGGCCTGCCGCAAGCGCTAGGCTGACATCATGCTGAAAACCCGCATCATCCCCTGCCTCGACGTCGCCAACGGCCGTGTGGTCAAAGGCGTCAACTTCGTCGACCTGATCGACGCTGGCGACCCGGTCGAGGCCGCAAAGGCCTATGATGCGGCCGGCGCGGATGAGCTTTGCTTTCTCGACATCATGGCGACCGAGGACAATCGCGCCACGATGTACGATCTGGTCACCAGCACCGCCGAACAGTGCTTCATGCCGCTGACCGTGGGCGGCGGCGTCCGCACGCCCGAGGATGTGCGCAAGCTTCTTCTGGCCGGGGCCGACAAGGTCAGCTTCAACTCTGCCGCCGTTGCCCGGCCCGATGTGGTGGCCGAAGCCGCCGACCGGTTCGGGTCGCAGTGCATCGTGGTGGCGATCGATGCCAGGACCGTCGCTCCGGGCAAGTGGGAGATCTTCACCCACGGCGGCCGTCGCGCCACAGGCATTGACGCGGTCGACTTTGCCCGCACTGTCGCCGCCAAGGGCGCCGGCGAGATTTTGCTGACCAGCATGGACCGCGACGGCACCCGGGCCGGTTTCAATATTCCCCTCACCCGCGCCGTTGCGGATGCGGTGGACATCCCCGTCATCGCCAGTGGCGGGGTCGGCACCCTTGATCACCTCGTCGAAGGCATCACCGAGGGCCACGCCAGCGCCGTCCTCGCCGCGTCGATCTTCCACTTCGGCACCTTTACCATCGGCGAGGCCAAGGCCCACCTGGCCGCCGCGGGCATCCCAGTGAGGCTGTCATGAGCCTTGAACGTCTTGCCGCCACCATCGCCGCCCGCAAGGGTGCAGACCCGGAAAGCTCATGGACGGCCAAGCTCCTGGCCAAGGGTCCGGAAAAATGCGCCGAGAAGTTCGGCGAAGAGGCGGTAGAGGCGATCATCGAAGCCGTGAGGGGCGACCGCGCCCGCCTGACCTGCGAGGCGGCAGATGTGCTCTACCACCTGCTGGTCATGCTGGCCGCCCGAGACGTGACGCTGGACGACGTGCTGGCAGAACTCGCCCGCCGCGAAGGCACCTCCGGGCTGGATGAAAAAGCGGGGCGCTGACCCGAAGACCGGTCGCAAATCTTTTCGAAAAGATTTGCAAAATCCTTTGAAGGATTTTGGCCCGGCCCTAAAGCCCCAGCCGGGGAATCTCGATCGCCGGGCAGCGATCCATCACCACACGCAATCCCGCCGCCCGGGCCCGCGCGGCGGCTGCCTCGTCGATCACGCCCAACTGCATCCAGACAACCTTGGCGCCCGCCGCAATCGCCTCGTCCACCATGGCGCCTGCCGCTTCGCTGCGCCGAAAGATGTCGACCATGTCGACCTGACCTGCCTCGGCCAGCGTCGCCCGAACCACCTCGCCCAGCGCCATCCGTCCGGCGTGACCGGGGTTGACCGGGATCACCCGATAGCCCCGGCTGGCCAGATAGGCCGCGACCCGGTGGCTTGGGCGCTCGGGCTTGGGTGACCAGCCGACAAGGGCGATGGTCTTCACAGATGTCAGGATGTCGCGGATTTCCCGGTCGGTCGGCATGGGTTCACCCATAGAAAAAGGCGCCCACGGGCCAAGCCGGGGGCGCCAAGTGCGGAACGAGGGACAGTGAAGTCAAGGCCGGGGTTCCGGCCCGTGCCTCAATGCCTAAATGTAGGAAGTCACCAGTCCCGTTAAAGACCTTTCGCGAATTTGTGATCACCGACGCGTCGCCGCGTAAAGCGACACCGCCGCCGCGTTCGAAACGTTCAGGCTGCCAAAGGCTCCGTCGAAGGGAATCCGCGCCAGCACGTCGCAAGTCTCGCGGGTCTTTTCGCGCAAGCCAGGACCCTCGGCCCCCAGCACAAGTCCGATCGCCCGCCCGCCGGCATCGGCAACTGCCGCTTCGAGCGTGATCTCGGCCTCGCCGTCCAGCCCGATCAGGGTAAACCCCATATCCTTCAACGCTTCCATCGCCTCGGACAGGTTCGTGACCCGCAGATAGGGTTGCCGTTCCAGCGCCCCGCTGGCGGTCTTGGCCAAGGCCCCGGTCTCGGGCGCCGCGTGATGCCGGGGGGCGATCACCGCACGGGCCCCGAACACCTCGGCCGACCGCAGCACCGCGCCCACGTTATGGGGGTCAGTCACCCGGTCAAGAAGCACCACCAGTGGCAGGCCTTCGCCCGAGATGCAGACCTCTTCCAGCCGTCCCCAGTCCAGCGCCCGGACCTCCAGCGCCGCGCCCTGATGCACCGAGCCTTCGTCGATCGGCACGTCAAAGCGGCGCGGGTCCACGATCTCCGGCTCCATACCCGAGGCCGCAACCGCCGCCTCCAGCTTGTCCAGCGCGTTCTTTGTCAGGACCAGCCGCAGCTTCTCCCGCCTTGGATTTTCCAGCGCATCGCGGACAGCGTGCAGCCCGAACAACCACAACGTCTCGCGCGCCTCGCGCTTTTGACCGCGTTCCTTGTCCACCACCCAGGCAGGCTTTTTGGCACCAGTCTTCATTCGCCTACCCCCAGAAAATCCGGCCCGGACTCTGTGTCAGGACCGCCCAGCGATGCAAGCCGAAAACGTCGCGGTCTGCCCTTGACGCCCCCCGCACCCTTGAGTAGACCCACCCCCGGCGGGCGACGAGCTGCAAGGTGCGGCAGGGGACTGTAACTCCCCCGGGGCGACCCACGCCTGGTTCGATTCCAGGGTCGCCCACCATTTCCAGAATGGTGCATTGCGAACTCCTCATCTTCTTGGGGCGGCTTCCGCTTTCGCCTGGACTTCCTGAACACATCCATTCGGATCCTTCCGCCCCAAAGGAATCACTCGCCAGAAAACGCGCCTTGTGTAATGTTAATCCCATTAACAAAGCCGGAGGCCTCATGGACCGTCGCAGTTTTGCCCTTGGTACGCTGGGCCTCGCCGCCAGCCTTGCCTCTCCTCGTCCCACGCTCGCGCAAAGCCCAGCTTACCGGGGCCCGAACGTCATCCTCGTCCGCTTCGGTGGCGGCGTCCGCCGGGCCGAGACGATTGACGAAGCCGCCACCTGGGCCCCCTACCTGCGCCACACCCTCGCGCCGCGCGGCACCTTCATCCCGGACCTGCGCATCGACAAACTGGAAGGCGTCAACACCTCACATGCCGAGGGCACGCTGAACCTCCTCACGGGGCGCTATCTCGCCTATCGCGACGCTGGCGAGTTCCTGACCGATCGGCTGGAACCCACCGAACCCACGATTTTCGAATACCTGCGCCGCGCCTACAACCTCGCCTCTCACGAGGTTCTCCTGATCAACGGCGAAGACCGACCGCAGGAAGAGTTCTTCACTTTTGGCGCTGGCGACCATTTCGGCATCGATTTCCGTTCGGAAATGCTCTCGCTCCACCGCTACAAGCTCTACCGCACCCGGGAACAGCTCGCCGAAAGCGGCCTGACCGACGAAGCCCGTCTCGCGCTAGAAGAAGAACGCACCCGCCTTCTTACCATCGACCCGCGCGGCACCACCCCCGAGCCCTCGCCCGAGGTGGAGGCGTTCTGGGCCCGCTGGCGCCAACGCTTCGGCGACGACGGCTTGCGCAACCCCCGCGGCGACCGGCTTTTGACAGAACTTGCCACCCGGGCCATGGCCGAACTGAAACCCCGCTTCATGATGGTGAACTATCAGGACCCGGACTACGTGCATTGGGGCAACCCCAGCCACTACACCCGCGCCATCGCCGTGATCGACGAGGGCCTGCAACGCCTTGTTTCCATGGCCGACGCCGACCCCTTTTATCGGGACAACACCATTTTCGTGATTACGCCTGATTGCGGCCGCGACGCAAACCCCTTGGCCAACGTGCCTTTCCAGCACCATTTCAACTCCCGCTCCGCGCATGAAGTCTGGGCGCTGATCTTCGGCCCCGGCATCGGCAAGGGCGTCCTCGACAACCCCGTCGACCAGTCCGCCATCGCCCCTACCATCGCCGCCGCCATGGGCTTTGCCGCGACCCGCGCCGAAGGCCGCGCCATCGACGGGGCATTCCTGTGACTGCCCGGTTTCCGGACATCCTCGCCGGCCCCCTCGGCGCTCCTGGCCGCCTCGCCCGCATCGGCCGCTTCCTGCTGAACGGCGGTCTTGGCACCCTGCTCTGCACCGGCCCCGTAAGCGCCGTCATAGCTCTTGGCTGGCTCACCCGCCGCTCGGCCCACCACGCCCGCAGCCGCTTTGGCCTTGCCGAAGAAGCCCCCGGCTGGCTCCTCGGCCCGCGTGAGGTTCATGGTCGCGAAACCAGCCGCATCGCCCGCGCCCTGGGCGGGCTTGGTGCCAATATCCGCGCCGGGATGATCACCCTCGCCGCCCTTTTCGCCTGGACCCTGCCGTTCACGCTGCTTTGGATGGGTGCCTGGTGGGCAGGCTGGGAAAACTCGTTCAACAAGGGCTACGAGCAAGCCTTCGTCGGCCCCTCGATCTTCCTTTTCGGCACCCTGATCGCGGCGCTGATCCTGCCCGCGCTGCCCTTGATGCTGGCCTATCTTGCCACCGAAGACCGCCTCTCCGCCGGGTTCGAGCTTCGCCGCATCGGCGCGCTTGTCGCGCAATCGGGCTGGCGCGTCCCGGCACTCATGGCCCTGACATCCCTCTGCGCATTCCCCTTCGCCGCCGCCCGCGGGCTCATCACCACAGCCACCGATTGGGCCCCATGGCTGGAAGACCTCCCCCCCGAACGGATCGCCGAGGTCAGGGCCCAGATCGCCCTCGCCCTCGCCGCCTGGGCCTTCCTCTCGCTCTGGCTCCTGCGCCACCTCGGCGCCCGTATCTACGCCCGCGCCGCCCCCCGCGCCGCAGGCCTGAGACCCGGCCTCTGGGATGGCACGCAAGCGGCCGAGGCGGCAGGACCCGCAAGGGCACCGTCACGCTTCTTCACGGCAATCTGGTATCTGATCGCGATGGGCATCAGCCTGGCCCTCAGCTTCCTGATCCTGTCCGGCCAGTTTCTCGACCACGCCTGGTGGCGCTGGGTCTTCCACCCGGCGCTGACCCTGCCTTGGTCAGGTTGACCCGGCAGCCGCCAAACGCTTTCCCTTTCCCGGTTGCAGATCGGCCCACGGGCAGGGCGACACGATGCTGGCCAGCCGCCCCCGTTCCCGATTATGCTGGCCGCCAATCCGTTCTTCATCCGAAGGCAGCGACCATGCCCTTTCCCGAATTCATCAAGGCCTTCCCCGGAATCGCAGTCCCCTTCCCGGAAGATGTGGTTCAGACCTCAGCCGTGCGATCCGATGCCGGGATGGTGGCGTTCTTCACCTTCCTGCAGGACATGACCCTGCCGATGCACGCCCACGGTGCGCAGTGGGGCACCGTCATCGAGGGCGAGATCGAATTCACGATTGGAGGCAAGACCCGGCTCTACCGCCCTGGCGACAGTTATTCCATTCCCGCCGGTGTCGAACACGGCGCGGTGATCAAGGCCGGAACCCGCGTGGTCGACGTCTTTGCCGAGGCTGACCGATACACCCTCAGGCCGTAGAGCTCTTATGGCTCTGCGCCCTCAGGCCAAAGCCCGCCCCCTTGCGATCACCGCCCGAGGATGCGACACCTGACAAAAAGCTCTGGAACCGCGATGTCCTTTTCCACCCACTTCACCCATGCCATCACCCGGCGCCCTGCGCCATCAATCACCGCAGGGCTGCGCGCGATTGACACCGGCAGCCCCGACCTTGCCCTGATGCAGTCGCACCATGCCGATTATATCGCGACACTGAAGGAAACCGGGGCCACCGTGATCGAGCTTCCAGCCCTTGACGCCTACCCGGATTCCGTCTTCGTCGAAGACACCGCCCTCTGTCTGCCTCAAGGCGCCGTGATCATGCGCCCCGGCGCGCCGTCCCGTCTGGGTGAGGCCGCCAAGATGGCCCCGCATCTTGCCGCCTTTTACGGCGATATCCGCCGCATCGAAGCTCAGGACAGCTTTATCGAGGGCGGCGACATCCTGGTCACCGAACGCGAAGTCCTCGTCGGCCGGTCGGCCCGCACCAATGCGGCGGGGATCGCCGAATTGACCCTCGTCGTCGCCCCTTGGGGCCACACCTTGCGCGAGGTGCACACCCCGCCCGGAGTCCTGCATTTCAAGACTGACTGCTCGCTTCTGGACATCGATACCATCCTGTCCACCAGCCGCCTTGCCGCCTCGGGCTGCTTTGAAGACTACCGCGTGATCCCGGTGGCCGAAGGCGAAGAGGCCGCCGCCAACACCATCCGCTTCAATGAGCTTGTCCTGATGCCTGCGGGCTTTCCCCGCACGCGCGACGCGATCACCGCTGCCGGCTTCACCGTCCGCGAGATCGGCAATTCCGAATGTGCCAAGCTCGACGGCGGCATGTCCTGCCTCAGCCTGCGCTTTACCCCACGTCCATGACCTTCAACCTGTTTGCCATCGGCCAATCCGGCCGGCTGGAATTCGAGGCGATCCTGCTGGCCGCCTCGCTTCGCCATTCCGACCCGGGATTTTCCGGCACGCTTTACATCGCCGAACCGCAACCGGGGCCGAAATGGCAGGGCGATCCCCGGATGGCGGACCCGAGCAAGGCGCTGCTGGCAAGCCTTGGCGCAGTGATCCTGCCCTTCGAGAACCGCGCTTTCGGGACCAGTTACCCCCACGGCAACAAGATCGAGGCGCTGGAGGCCCTGCCCGACGCGCCGTTCCTGTTTCTGGATACCGACACGCTGATCACCGGCCCCCTGTCGCAGGTGCCGTTCGACTTTTCGAAGCCCTCCGCCTCGATGCGCCGCGAAGGTACTTGGCCTAAGGTCGAGCTTTACGGCCCGACCTATGCCGAGACCTGGAAGGCCCTCTACGACTGCTTCGGGCTTGACTACGCGTCGTCGCTCGACCTGTCGCAGCCCGAGGAATACTGGCAGCGCCACCTCTATTTCAACGCCGGCTGGTTCTTCCACGAAAGTCCCCGGGCATTCGGCGACCGTTTCCTGTCCTACGCCAGGTCGATCCGCGACAACCCGCCCGATGAACTGGTCTGTCAGGAACTGTTCCCTTGGCTTGACCAGATCGCCTTGCCGCTGGTCATCCACTCCTTCTGCGGCGGCAGGCCGGGGCCAGAGCTTGCGCCGCTGGACGGCACCGCAACCTGCCACTACCGCACGCTGCCCCTGCTTTACGCCCGCGAAAGCGACCATGCCGTCGCGGTCCTGGAAGAGGTGGCCCGGGACAAGGCAATCCGTCCCACCCTGCGCGACTGGCCGGCGCTGAAGACGATGGTCTACCAGAACAAGGGTCGCAAGGCGCGGGCGCTGCTCGACCGCGGCGCGTTGCCGCAGCGCGAACAGATGATCCGCAATGCGCTGAAACGCGCAGGATTCTGGCTGCGATAGGGCGCCAGGACATGGCATGGCGCCGCCTCAGAACTTCATCGTCACCACCGGCCACAACGACAGCACCAAAAGCCCCGCCATCGTCCAGTTGAACGCCCTGAGCCGCTCCGGCCCCTCCAGCCAGCGCCGGACGCCTTGTCCCGCCGCCGCCCAGACCGTCACCGACGGCAGGTTGACGCTGGCAAATACCGCCGCAACCAGTGCCATCTCTGCCACCCCGCCACCCGGCGCATAAGCCGCGACTGCGCCCAGCGCCATCGCCCAGGCCTTCGGGTTCATCCATTGAAACGCCGCCGCCTGCAGAAAGGTGAACGGCTTGCCCCCCGCCCTCCCCTCGCCCGGGGCCGCCGCGCGAGAGATCTTCCAGGCCAGCCACAGCATATAGGCCACCGAAGCGACCTTCAGCCCCGTGCCCGCATAAGGCACGGCCCGCATTGCCCCGGCCACCCCAAGGCCCAGCAGGAACACCATCAGTGCATGGCCCAGACTGATCCCCAGCATGTGCGGCACCGTCCGTCTGACCCCGAAATTCACGCCACTGGCCAGCAGCATCATGTTGTTCGGCCCCGGCGTGACCGAGGTGACAAAGGCAAAGCCAAGCAGCGCAAGAAAGAGGTCATATGTCATGCGGACAATCCTGCGTCGCCCAATACGATGAGAGATTGCAAAGATGGTGCCACGTCGCCTAATCTAGCAACAAATGACCACACTTGATGAAATCGACCGCCGGATATTGCGCGAGGTGTCACGCGACGGTCGCCAGTCCAATCTTGCGCTGGCCGACCGTGTGGGCCTGTCGCCATCGGCCTGCCTGCGCCGGGTGCAGGCGCTGGAGCGCAGCGGCGTCATCACCGGCTACCGCGCCGTGCTTGATCCTGAAAAGCTGGGGCTGGGTTTCATCGCCTATGTCACCGTCGGCCTCAATACCCATACAAAGGCGGCGCAAGAGGCGTTCGAACGCGCCGTCGCCCGCGCGCCACAGGTCCGCGAATGCCACAACATCACCGGCACCGTCGAATATCTCCTGCGCATAGAAACCGCCGACCTTGCCGCCTACAAGCACTGGCACACCGATGTCCTCGGCATCCTGCCACAGGTCCAGTCGATTACCACCTTCGTCGTCATGGGCAGCCCGAAGGACGACAGGGCCTGACACCCTCGACGCCCTCAAGGCGCGTTGCCGCAGCACTCGCCCCGTCCCGGCCCGCCGGTTGACGCGGGTCAACGCGATTCGCCCGGATTACTGCTAGGCAGAGTCCCGTTCTGGACGGAGAGATGCCATGAAGACCAACGCCGTTCCCCATTACGACGACAGCGACAATACGACCGGTTGTTGCCCGCGCTTCAACCCCAAGGGCTGGGACGGGCAGAAGCTGCACTTCGTCGAAAAGGATTTCGTCCGCGCCACCACCAGAAGCGCCATGCATATCCCACTGAACATGGGCCGCGTTTTTGCGCGCGTGCAGGGCAAGATCGAAGATGCGGGTGGCACTGATCCAGACAATTGCATCGTGCTCAGCCGCGATCTTTCGCCTTGGGAATCCGAACATCTCTTCTCGTTCCCCGCCCCGCTTCCCAACGAGGAAACGGTGACCCTGACCGGGGATTTCATCACCAGGGTTTTCGAAGGGCCTTACCGCGAAGCCAAGACCTGGCACGCCGAAATGCAGGCGGAAGCCCGCAAGCAGGGCGGGTCGGGCGACGATGTCTATTTCTTCTACACCACCTGCCCGAAATGCGCGAAGGCCTATGGCAAGAACTATGTCGTCGGCGTGGCAAGAACCGCCTGACCGCGGGTCGCATGTCCGCGAATGCCATGACATCACCGGCACCGTGGAACACCTCCTCCGGATCGGGACCGCCAACCTTGCGGCCTGCAAGCAATGGCACACTGACGTCCTGGGCCTCCTGCCGCAGGTCCGGTCGATCTCCGCATTTGTGGTGACGGGCAGCCAGAAGGATGAGAGGGCGTAAGATCGCATGGTCGGCTTCGCGGACAAACCACCATTTCGCTGCGCTTGTTCGAACGACCGCAATGGCTTACGCCGGATAGGTTCTAGCATCTAAGGTATTGTAGGCGGCGGCAGCTAAGTTGATGTTGCAAGCATGGCAACTGAAATAGAGTTCTCCTTCGCAGCGCTTACCAGTTCGGCACGACGGCACATCCGCGTGTTTCAGATACACCAGTTCCTTGACCGTTTCGCGATGGGACTGACGGTTGCTGTTGTTGCTCTGGCGTTGACCGACCGGGGCATGGACCTTTTCCAAATCTCGCTTCTCTTTGGGGTCTACTCGCTCACGACGATGGCGATGGAGCTACCGTTTGGCGGTCTTGCCGACAGCATTGGCCGCAAGCCGGTCTTTTTGACGGCGGTCGTCGCCAGCTTGATTTCGCTCGCGCTCTTTCTCTCGACGAGTGACTTCTATGTTCTGGCGCTTTCATTTGCATTCATAGGTTTTGGGCGCGCGCTTCGGTCGGGCACGCTTGATGCGTGGTTTGTCGAAACTTTCAAGGTTGCCGCACCAAACGTGGATGTCCAGCCCGCCTTGGCCAAAGCGCAATGGGCCAATGCCGTCGGGTTGGCCACTGGGGCCGTCCTCGGAGGTCTTCTGCCTGATATGTTGGGCTCGGCAGCGGAACGTCTCGGTTTCAGCATCTATGATGTGTCCTACGCGGCAAGCTTTGGTGTGATGCTGGGCGTGTTTGTTTTCACGATGTTGGCCATTCTCGAAAAACCACGTCCGGTGAACGTCACTGCTCTCAGGCACGGCTTCGCCAATGTCCCAATGGTGATAAAGGACGCGAGTCTTTTGGCCCTGAGACATCCCGCACTGTCGATACTTCTGGCAGCGTTGGCGTTCTTTCTGATGGCCACCAACCCTGTCGAGGTGATCTGGCCGACCCACGCAAAACCCATGTTGGATGAGGGTTACGCAAACACCGTTATCGGTGTCGTGACTGCGACCTATTTCTTCTCGATCGCTTTCGGCGCATCTCTGTCTCCGCACATCAGCCGAATCTTCAAGCGGCGGCACGCCATGACGCTGGCGGCAACCTTTGCTTGCTTGGCAGGCGCTCAGATCGCATTGGCATTGCAAGGCGGTATCATCGGTTTTGTGACAGTTTTCATCCTGTATTCTGTGATCCTTGGTGTCAGCGAGACACCTGCCAGCAGTATTCTGCATAGCTGCGTAGAAGATCGTCAGCGGTCGACCATGCTGTCGCTCAGATCGTTGGTACAACAGTTGGGGGCCGCATTGGGTCTGGTTTTGACCGGAGCCGTCGCCGAAATGTACTCCACACCTATCGCGTGGATTTTGGGGGCGGGGTTTCTCTTAATTGCAGTGATGCTAACCTTGGTATTGGTCAGAAGGCTGGCCTTAGAAGCCGATAGCTGACATTCGTGCAACGCGCAGCATCGGTTGGAATGGGCCCGAAGCAACCGTTCGCCGATGCGGTGCCCCTTACCCCCTGAACACCCCCTCCATATCCCGAAACCCCTTCACTTCTATCGGATTGCCGCTCGGATCGCGGAAGAACATCGTCCACTGCTCCCCCGGATCGCCCTCGAACCTGACCGAGGGCGGCAACACAAAGGCCACCCCGGCGGCTGTCAAGCGGTCGGCCAGCGCGCGCCATTCGTCCAGCAAGAGGACCAGCCCCAGATGCGGCATCGGGACCAGCTTGTCGCCGACGCGGCCCGTGTTCGTCGTGGTGAAAGGCTCGCCCAGATGCAGGCTCAGTTGGTGGCCGAAAAAGTCGAAATCGACCCAGGTCTCGGCGCTGCGCCCCTCGTGGCAACCGAGGATGCCGCCATAGAAAGCCCTTGCGGCCGCAAGGTCGGTGACGTGATAGGCCAGATGGAACGGGGTCAGCATGGCTTCATTCCTTGGGAAACGATCCCGTCACTCCTGCCCGAAACCCCGCCATCCCGCAACAAAATCACGGCAAACCGGCAGGGCAAGGATGAATATTCTGCAAACGCCCACGCCCAAGCCATTGTTTTCCCTATCCTCCCAGGGCCTGTCCACCGTGGACAGGCCCCGGTTGCCTCGCCCCCGATCCTCCCCTACCCTCGCCCCGAAACACGGGAGGACCACATGACCGACAGACCCATGGGCTTCGACACCCTCGCCATCCATGCCGGCACCGCGCCGGACCCCGCCACCGGGGCGCGGCAGGTGCCGATCTACCAGACCACCGCCTATGTCTTCCGCGACGCCGACCACGCGGCCAAGCTCTTCAACCTGCAAGAGGTGGGCTACATCTACTCCCGCCTGACCAACCCCACCGTGTCGGCGCTGGCAAACCGGGTCTGCGCGCTGGAAGGCGGGGCGGGGGCGGTTGCCTGCTCCTCGGGCCACGCGGCGCAACTCATGGCCCTCTTCCCGCTGATGGCCCCGGGCCGGAACGTCGTCGCCTCGACCCGGCTTTACGGCGGCACGATCCAGCAGTTTTCCAACACGATCCGCAAGTTCGGCTGGTCAGCCAAGTTCGTCGATTTCGATGATCCCAAGGCCATCGCGGCAGCCATCGACGGCGATACCCGCGCCCTCTTCTGCGAGACGATCTGCAACCCCGGCGGCGCGCTGTCCGACCTTCCCGCGATTGCCCGGGTGGCCGACCACGCCGGCATCCCGCTGATCGTCGACAACACCACCGCCTCGCCCTATCTCTGCCGCCCGATCGAGCATGGCGCGACGTTGGTTGTGCATTCGGCCACCAAATACCTGACCGGCAATGGCACCGTCACCGGCGGGATCGTAGTCGACTCGGGCAAGTTCGATTGGTCGGCCAGCGACAAGTTCCCGTCCCTTTCGCAGCCGGAACCGGCCTACCACGGCCTCGTCTTCCACCCGACCCTTGGCAACATGGCCTTCACCTTCCATTCCATCGCCATCGGTCTGCGCGACCTTGGCATGACGATGAATCCGCAAGGTGCCCACTACACACTGATGGGGATCGAAACGCTGTCATTGCGGATGCAACGCCATGTCGAGAATGCCCAGATCGTGGCCGAGTGGCTGGAGCAGGACCCGCGCGTCAGCAATGTGACCTATCCGGGCCTCAAATCCTCGCCCTATCACAGCCTTGCCAAGATGATCACGCCCAAGGGGCCCGGGGCACTGTTCACCTTCACGGTAAAGGGCGGCTACGAGTCCTGCGTCAAGCTGATCGACAACGTCAAGCTTTTCAGCCACGTCGCCAACCTTGGCGACACGCGCAGCCTGATCATCCATTCGGCCTCGACCACGCACCGGCAACTGTCGGAAGAGGCGCAGATCAGGGCGGGGGCCGCACCGGATGTAGTGCGGGTTTCGATCGGGATCGAGAATGTCGAGGACATCATCGCCGACCTGAATCAGGCGCTGGAGAAAGCAACCGCCTGACAACACGCCATGGGCCCGCGCTCAGCCTTCGGGCGCGGGCTCCAGCGGCGGTGCGGCGAACATGCCGTCCGGCAACGGGGCCAGCCAGGCGATATCGGCCCGGCCCGTAGCGGGAGCATCCGGCGACCAGTCCAAAGCCAGCCCGAGGATGCGGCACGTCTGACCGGCGTCCCTTTCGGCGCAGGCCGCAAGACCCGCCTCGACCGTGGCTGCAAGGGCAGCTTCGATGGTGGCGGAGGCTTCGGACCCTGCTTCAAGCTCTGCTCTGATGCGGTCGCCCTGCAGCACATTGGCCGCAAGATCGGGCATCTCGGCGTCTGCCGGCTTCAGGCGGTAGACCAGTTCAATCCGGAACTGGGCAGTCCCCATCACGGGATCGACGCTGCCGTCCACCACACGGGCTGCGTTGACAGCACAATCCGCCGCGACACGCGAAAGCAGCACAGAGCACAACCCGTCAGCGGTCTTCGGGGCGCGGATATCGGCCAGCACTTGCAGATAGGGCGTTTCGGGCAGCGTCTCGCCATCGGCAAGCAGGTCGGTCAGCGGCGCAGTGCGGGTGATGGCGACGGTCCGGCTGGGGACAAAACGGTCCTGTGCCAGAAAGGCTTGGACATCGTCGCGCGGCACCAGACCGCCGGTCGGCGAAATCAGCCAGGTCTGCTGCGGGCCGACCTCTTGGCTTGCAACTTCGGCGATCACTTCCGGGGCGCGTTCGGGCCGGGATTGCCAATACTGCCAGCCCGCAGCGCCAAAGCCCACCACCATCAAGAGCAGACCGGTTCCGATCAGAATCCGCAGCATCAGAAGTTTACCCCCTGACGAAGCGTGTCCAGGTCACCGAAAGCGAAGGCCTTGGCGATGGCGATGACCCGAGAGGCAAAATCTTCGCCCTCGGCCTGCTGGCCCTCGATCTCGAAGAACTTGTCCTGAGTCATCCGGATCTTCGCCCCTGCAATCGGCGCATAGACCGCCTTGGGGTCAACCTCGCCAGGGACCGGGCCAATCAACGAGATCGTGCCTTTGTCAAAGCCCACCCGGCTTTGCCCTGCCAGCACCCCGAAGCTGTCCCTGAACCAGACGTCAAAGGCGTCGACGGCCGACCGCAGCGCGGCCAGCCTGGTTTCGGCCTCTTCGGCGGACATGGCGCCGTTTTCAAGCGACTGGAAGAACAGATGGCCGGGGTTCAGGTCATAGGCGGGCCGGATACCGCAGGCGTCAAGTCCGTCGTTCAGGATCACCTCGACCGGGATCACCGGATCAAGGTTCGCGACACCCGCCTGATCGCCGCCCAGCAGCACCACCCTTTCGATCCGGGCGCCTTCGGCCAGGTGAATATTCCAGATCCGGTTTCCATAACGGTTTTCCAGCACCAGATAGACCGGTGTGTCTGTTTCGGTCACTGCCACATCATACGCTTCATAAGCGATGCCAGCACTGGTCTCGGGGTCAGCCTTGCCGGTTTTTCGGTAGAGGTTCACGAAAGTCTGCACGGCTTCGGCCAGATGCCGGTCGCCATAGGTCGACAGCGCCGTAGCCAGGTCACTGCGCCCCGAGGTGGCGTGACCGACCACCGTTCCCGGCTGCGGCGGGGTTAGGAGGCAGCCAAGGATCGGCCGGATCGTGGTGATCTCGGCCGGGACGTCGGTTGCCACCTGCGTGGAATACCCGGAGATAACGTCGGCGATGAACACCGCTCCATTGCCTGCACCCGCCGCAATCGGACCAATAGCGTCAAGCCCCTCCTTGGAGTTGTTCAGGAAATCCGCCGGGCTGTCGCCCGCCCTGACCGCCCCGCCAACAAGGCTTGTCTTGCCAGCCTTTCCGCCAAGATCATCCACAAAGCTGATGGCGGAAGGCGGCAGCACCTTTTCGAAGACCTGTGGGCCGCCGAAAACAACTGCCAACCCAACCAGCGAAACGATGCCGACAATCACCAGACTGATCGGACCCCGCACCATCCAAGACTGCTCCTGTCTTCTTGATCTTGTTGCCTAATGGTCATGCAACTAGGGCAAAATCAGGCCGAAACGGCGGAACTCTGCGGAATTCCGCCGGCCACTGTCAGGCTATTCGACGATTTCGTAGAAGACCGTCACGTTGGCCGAGAGGCCAAGTTCGCCCCCGGCCACCGGCACGGCAGCCGCCGAAGCGTCGGCGCGGAACATCGGCACAGGGTCGGGCCCCGCGCTCACCTCGCTGATCGACACGATGCGGCCAAGCTTCACCCCGGCGGCGGTTGCCAGAAGCTCTGCCCGCACACGGGCATCGGCGACGGCTTCCTTGCGGGCCTCGTTCAGCGCCGGATCCGGGTCGGCCAGACCGAAGTTCAGCCCGTTCAGGGTGTTCGCCCCATCCGCCACCGCCGCATCAAGGACAGCGCCCAGCCCGTCAAGCTGGCGCACGCGGATGGTCAGCATGTTGGCGGCGACATAGCCCGAGATGGTCGGGGTGCTGCTGTCATAGCCGGCCCAGTTCGGGTTCAGCGACAGGTTCGAGGTCTGCATGTCGCGCGCTTCGACCCCGGCGGCAGTCAGGCGCGCCATCACCGCCTCCAGCGCCGCCGAGTTGGCAGCAAGGGCGGCGGCGGCGGTGTCGCCTTGCGTGGTCACGCCGATGGTCAGGGTGGCGATGTCAGGCGCGACCTCGACCGTGCCGGTGCCGGTCACGGTGATCATCGGGGCAGAGGCCTCATCGGCAAAAGCCGGAAGCGGCAGGGCAAAAACGGCGGTCAGCATCAGGACGGAAAGCACACGCATAGGGAGACTCCTTGAGAATGGCGTGACAGTTCAGACTTCTGACGCGCCCCGCAAGCGCATCCTTGGCCGTTTTCCTTTCTTTCGGCGAAAAGCTGCTATAGTTCTGCGCCAACCGTCCGGGGCACGTTCCCGCGCCTTCTCAAATCGTGCTAGACCCGCCTTATGAAACCGACATTCGCACTTGACCTGACCCGTGACGCCATCGCGATCTTGCATCGGACGCCGAAAGGCTGGCTGTCGATCGGCGAAACCCCTTTCGACGCCCCCGACCTGGACGAAGCGCTGGACTATCTGCGCAGGACCGCGCTGGGGCTGTCGCCGATGGGCATGGCCACAAAGATCATCCTGCCGGCCAGCCAGATCCTGTACACCGAGATCCATGCCCCGGGGCCCAGCCGCGAGGACAAGCGCAACCAGATCGCCGCCGGGCTGGAAGGGCTTACCCCCTATGCGGTCGAGGATCTGGTCTTCGACTGGTCGGGCAAGGGCGCTACCGTCAAGGTGGCCGTCGTCGCCCGCGAGACACTGGACGAGGCCGAGGCTTTCGCCGTGACGCACCGGCTGAACCCGGTGTCCTTTGTGGCTGTCCCGGAAGAAGGCACCTTTGTCGGCGAAGCATGGTTCGGCCCGACCGCTGCCGCCACCGGGACCCTTGCGCCTGGCGAAAGGGTGGAACGCGACCGGGATGCCGTGACGATCCTGCACCGTGAACTGCCAGCAGGGGCGGCGCCTGCCGAGACGGGTGCAGCAACGGACGCTGGCAAGGAGGCGGACAAGGCAGCTGCCGAAGCCGAAGAACTCCTGCCTGGTCTGGAAGAAGTGCTGAGTGCCGAAGCGGACGTAGAAGCAGACGCGACTGCGGCTGCCGAGGCGTCTGCTCCCGAACCGCTGACACCCCGGCTCGAGGATCAGGGCGATACGCTTCCTGGCGGGCAAGCCCCTGAACCGGAAGACAAGCCGGACCTTGGCGCCGAAACCGAACCCTCGGAGGCCGAGGCCGAAGTCAAGCCCGAACCGGTCGCGCAGGAACCTGCGGTCGCAGACCTTGCTGCCGCAGAGGTCGAGCCCTGGACAAGCACACGTGACATCTTCGCCCGGTCCCCGGCAGACAAGCCCGAGGCTGACGAAGCGCCTTTTGCGCATGTGACCGACACAGCCGCCTTCCCCGAAGGCGATGACGAAATGCCGACCTCGCGGAGAACGCTGGCAGCCGATCTGGACGACGATCTCCCGCCGGCGCCGCCTTCTGCGGCCTTGGCGGCCTTTGCCAGCAGGCGGAGCGCGGTCGCGGCCCCGCCATCCGGTCAGGCCCGCCCGGTTGATAGGGCAAGCCGCTCCGATGCGGCAGACGCCCCTTCGGCGCAGGCTGCGGCAAGGCTTGGTGCCCCCGCCGCACGGACAACCCCGGCCAAGGGTTTCCCCGGGTCGGTCACGGCCCCCACGATTCCGGGAACCCGCGCGAAGCCGAAGGTAAAGCTTCCCATCGGCGAAATTCCCCGCCCCAGTCTTAAGGGGCCGACCACCGTCAAGTCGCCCGCCCGCCCCGGTGGCACCTTCTCGTCCAGCGCGGCGCCCCGCAGCCGGTCGGGCATCGTTTTCCTGGTGCTGGTGGCACTGCTCTTGCTGTTTCTGGCCTTGGTGGGGGCCTGGGCCTCATTCTACCTGACGACAGCCAGATACGACGCGGCAGCCCCGACCGATCTCGCCCTTGAGGCAGTGCCCGGCGTCGAAGACGAAATGCTCGCTGACATGCAGGACCCTGAGGGCATGACCGCCCCCCTGCCCGAGGCCGAGGGTGCGGCTTTGGCGGCGGATGAGGTTGCGGCTCTGGCCACCGAAAGCCTGCCGGTCAACTTGGGCGGCGAAGCGGATGGAGCCCTGCCTGTCGGCTCGCTTGCCGAGGCCCCGACCGACGACCCAGCCGCAGCCGCAGCCGAGGAAGCGGCGCTGCTGGCTGAACCGGCACCAGAAGCCCTGCCCGAACCTGCCCCTGGTACGACCGTCGCTACCGAGATCTCTGCCGGTCAGCCACCAGTGGAGGATCAGGACGAGATCTTCCTGTCGGCCATGGACGCCCCGCCCCCGGCTCTGGACGCCCTGGCGCTGCCCGCGCCGATCAACACCGTCGATGCGCTTCCCGATACGCCGATGCCGCCCCCGGCCTTTGGCACGGTCTACCAGTTCGACGCCAATGGCCTGCTGAAGCCGACCGTCGAAGGGATCGTTTCGCCGGACGGTGTGATGCTGATTGCGGGCAAGCCGCCGATTCTGCCGCCAGCGCGGAGCGAAGTGGCGGCCGCTGCCGCCGCAGCCGCTGCGGTGCTGCCACAGACGCCCGCCGCTGAAGACACCGCCTCGCCCACCGATGCCTCGCTGGTCACTGCCGATGGCGGCGCCGCGCCAGATGCGGCCCCGACCGGCATTGTCCCGGCCCCGGCAGACCCGGCAATGGCCGGCTTCCGCCCCCGGCCGCGCCCCCCGGAACTGGTGCCCACCACAGAAGACGACGCACGCCTTGCTACCGATGGCGGCAGCGATGTGGCGACGATTCGCCCGTTGCCGCGCCCGTCCAGCGTTCTGGCCGCGGCCTCAGCCTCACGCCCGGGTGACATAGCCGATCTTGGCGCTCAGGGCGCGTCGATTGCCGCACAGGCCGAGGTCCAGCTTGCCGCCGCCGCTGCGCTTGAGGCCGAGAACCCCTCGATCGTCGCCATTTCGATGCGCCCAGCCGAGCGCCCACGCGACCTTAGCAGCGCGGTCGAGGCCGCCGTTGCCGCCGCCGTCCGCGCGCCCGAGCCTGCGCCAGAAGTGATCGAGACCGCCGCCGCCCCGGCCCTGAAGCCGGAAGAGACCGACGAGTTGGACGAACCGGAAACGTCAATTGCCGCGCCGTCGATCCCGACCAGGGCCAACGTCGCCGAGCATGCGACCTACGTTAACGCAATCAACCTGTCGAAGATCAACCTGATCGGCACCTATGGCACCGATTCGCGGCGCTATGCGCTGATCCGCCAGTCGAACGGGCGCTACAAGAAGGTGAAGGTCGGTGACAAGATCGACGGCGGCACAGTGCAGGCGATCACCGAATCGGAGGTCCGCTATCGAAAGGGCGGCAAACTGGTGGCGCTGAAGATGCCGAAGGCCTGAGGCAGCAAGCCTCAGCCCGCCGCAACCCCAGCTTCGGCAAAGGTGGACATGCCGGAATGGCAGGCGACAGCGCCCTGCAATATCCCGATGGCCAGCGCCGCACCGGAACCTTCGCCAAGCCGAAGCCCCAGCGACAACAGCGGCTCTTTCCCCAATTCGCCCAGCAGCCGGCCATGCGCGCCCTCGGCGCTCAGGTGACCAGCGACGCAATGGTCCAGCGCACCCGGCACGGTCCGCGCCAGCACCGCCGCCGCCGCACAGGCGATGAAACCATCCAGAATGACCGGGACCCGCGCCATGCGTGCCGCTGCAATCGCGCCCGCCATGGCCGCAATCTCGCGTCCGCCAAGGCAACGCAGAACCTCCAGCGGGTCGGCAAGGACGGCCTTGTGACGGGCGATGCCCGCAGCCACTGCGGCCTCTTTCCGGGTCAGGCCCGCGTCATCGACACCCGTGCCCCGACCGGCCCAGCCGGTGCCACCGTAAAGCGCCGCAGCCAGCACCGCAGCGACGGTGGTGTTGCCGATCCCCATTTCCCCGGCGACGAAGATGTGGGCCTTCGGGTCCACCGCTGCAAAGCCTTTGCGCAGGGCGTCGACCACTTCGGCCTCGTCCATCGCCGGGCCTTCGGTAAAGTCTGCGGTCGGGCGGTCAAGATCCAGTGCATGGACGTCCAGCTTGGCGCCGAAAGTCTTGGCCAACTGGTTGATCGCCGCGCCGCCATGGGCAAAGTTGGCGACCATCTGGACCGTCACCTCGGCCGGAAAAGCGGACACGCCACGGGCAGTAACCCCATGATTTCCGGCAAAGATCACGATCTGCGGCTGATCAGCGCGGGGCTTTTCGGTGCCCTGCCAACCTGCCATCCAGATCGCCAGCCGCTCCAGTTGACCCAGAGCCCCCGGGGGTTTGGTCAGCTGGCCGTTCCGCGCCTCGGCCGCCGCGATTGCGGCGCTGTCGGGGGCGGGCATCCGGCCAAGCAGGTCCCGGAATTCGGCCAGGCTGGTGAACGGCATCGTCTTCTCCCGCATTGATCCTTCGTCCGCTTGGGGCTACCCCAGAGTCTTGGGGGACGCCAGCCGGGAACAGCCACTTTGACCACGCTTCGCGACATCGTACCGCGGCTTTGGCCGGATGTGCTTTCGGCCTTCGCGCTGCTGACGCGCCTGCCGCTGCCCGACCATAAAGGCAGCGGGGCCGCCTCGGCCTGGGCCTGGCCGCTGGTCGGGGGCATCCTTGGGGCAATTGCTGCCGGATTTGCCAGCCTGGCGCTATGGCTGGGCCTGACGCCGGGCGTCGTGGCGGCGGCAGTCCTTGGCGTGCTGGCTTTCTTGACCGGTGCGCTGCACGAAGACGGGCTTTCCGACACCGCCGATGGCCTGTTTGGCGGCTGGACCAGGGAACGCCGACTGGAGATCATGAAGGACAGCCGGATCGGCAGCTATGGGATGCTGGCGCTCTTGCTGGTCACGCTGGCGCGCTGGTCGGCGTTGGTGGCGATCCTGTCCATCGGCGCCCACTGGGCCGCGCTGATTACCGCGGGAGCGGTCAGCCGCGCGCCGATGGCGGTGATCATGTCGACGCTGCCCAATGCGCGGGGCGCGGGGCTGTCACATGCCACGGGGCAACCAGACCAGCGCACGGCCCTGATCGGGGCGGCCCTGGCCCTTGCCACAGCCGTCATATTCACCGGGCAACTTGCGATCCCGATGCTGGCGCTGGTTGCGCTTGCGACGGGCCTGCTTGCGCTTTCTGCCCACCGGCGGATCGGCGGGCAGACCGGCGACATCCTCGGCGCTTCGCAGCAACTGGCCGAAGCCGCCTGCCTTGCCGTCCTCGCCGCAAGCGCAGGCTGACCCTGCACTGCCGCACGCGCCTGCCTCTGGCCTTTGGACCAAGGTCGCGATACATGAATTGCCAAATCCACAGGAACCCGCCCCATGACTGATTTCTCGGATGCCATCTCCTCGACCGAGGAAATCATCGAAGACGCCCGCAACGGCCGCATGTTCATCCTGGTCGATCATGAGGACCGCGAGAACGAGGGTGACCTGGTGATCCCGGCGCAGATGTGCACGCCGTCGGCGATCAATTTCATGGCGACCCATGGGCGCGGCTTGATCTGCCTTTCCCTGCCCGGCGCCCGCGTCGACGCGCTTGGGCTGCCATTGATGAGCCCGAAGAATTCCTCGCGCCATGAGACCGCTTTCACCATGTCGATCGAGGCTCGCGAAGGCGTCACCACCGGCATTTCCGCAGCCGACCGCGCCCGCACGGTGTCGGTGGCTATCGATCCGACCAAAGGTGCCGCCGACATCGCCACGCCGGGGCATATCTTTCCGCTCAGGGCGCGGGACGGTGGGGTTCTGGTCCGCGCTGGCCATACCGAAGCGGCTGTCGACGTGTCGCGGCTGGCCGGGCTGAACCCCAGCGGCGTGATCTGCGAGATCATGCACGATGACGGCACCATGGCGCGCCTGCCCGACCTGATCACCTTTGCCCAGCGCCACGGGCTGAAGATCGGCACGATTTCCGACCTGATCGCCTACCGGCGTCGGCACGACAATCTGGTGCGGGTCATCTCTGAGCAGGAGATTGTCTCTGAATTCGGCGGCACCTGGACAATGCGGATCTATGCCGACGTGACCGAGGGCGCCGAGCATGTGGTCCTGATCAAGGGCGACATCACGACCGGCGGCCCGGTGCTGACGCGGATGCACACGCTCGACCCGCTGCTGGATGTGGTGGGCCTTGGCCCTGCAGGCCGGACGAGCGAGTTCGGCGACGCGATGCGCGTGATCGCCAAGGAAGGTCGCGGCGTGCTGGTCCTGCTGCGCGACCTGCACATGAAGCTTACCTCGGAAAGCGAGGTCTCGCCGCAGACCCTGCGCCAATACGGCCTGGGAGCGCAGATTCTGGTGTCGCTGGGTCAGCATGAACTGATTCTGTTGACCAATTCCCCGAAGCCCAAGGTCGTCGGTCTTGAAGCCTATGGTCTGTCAATTGTCGGCACCCGCCGGATCACGGAGTAATCATGGCTGGTTCGGAAACCCATTACACCCTGCCGCTGCCGACCTTTGACAAGCCGGTGAAGCTCTTGATCGTGGTCGCGCCCTATTACAAGGACATCGCCGACAATCTGGTCGCCGGGGCGCGGGCCGTTGGCGCTGCCTGCGGCGCCGAGGTCGATCTGGTCGAGGTGCCGGGCGCGCTGGAAGTGCCGTCCGCAATCTCTCTGGCCGAGCGGATGGCCAAGTATGACGGCTATGTCGCGCTTGGCTGCGTCATCCGCGGCGAGACCACGCATTACGACACGGTCTGCAACGACAGCAGCCGCGCGATCAGCCTGCTGGGCCTGCAAGGCGCCTGTATCGGCAACGGCATCCTGACGGTGGAAAATCGCGCGCAGGCCGTGGTCCGTGCCGACCCGGCCGGGCAGAACAAAGGCGGCGGTGCCGCAGCGGCCGCCTTGCACCTGATCGCGCTTTCGCGCAAATGGGCCGGGATGACCAAGGGGATCGGCTTCCGCCCATGACGACCGCCAAACGTGACAAAAAGCGACAGATGAAATCCGCCGCCCGGCTTTATGCCGTGCAGGCGCTGTTCCAGATGGAAAGCTCGGGGCAAACCGTCGACTCTGTCACCAGGGAGTTTGAAACCCACCGCTTCGGCGCCACCTACGAGGAAGGCGAGTTTGCGGAAGGCGACGTGGACCATTTCCGTGCCGTCGTCGGGGCGGCGGTGAACTGGCAGGCCAAGATCGACCAGCTGACCGACCGCGCGCTGGTCGCTGCATGGCCGATCGACCGGATCGACCCGGTTTTGCGCGCGCTTTTCCGCGCGGCGGGGGCGGAACTGGTGGACATGGTCACACCTCCGAAAGTGGCGATCACCGAATATGTCGACGTGGCCAAGGCCTTCTTCCCGGATGGCAAGGAACCCAAGTTCGTGAACGCCGTCCTTGACCACATGGCGCGCGAGGCCAAGCCCGAGGCGTTCTGACGCGTCCGATGGTCATGTGCCCCTGAAAGGAGTTGCCCATGCGTCGCTTCAACCCGCTTGCCCCGGCCCTTGTCCTGGCCCTCTTTCCCAGCATGGCCCCTGCCCAGACCATCAACGGCATCGACTGGCAACTGCTGGCCATCGACGGCACGGCGACCGACACCCACGCCACTCTGCGGATCGAGGCTGACGGTATCATCACCGGCGATGCCCCCTGCAACCGCTGGTCAACAGTCAACAGCGCCACCCCGCCCGCGTTGCAGATGCGCGGTATCCGCGCCACCCGCATGGCCTGCGACAAGCTGGCTGACGAAAGGGTGTTTTTCGAAGCGCTGTCAGGGATGACGGCGCTGCGACCGGATGGCGACAGCAATCTGGTCCTGACCGGCCCGGATGGGCGCAGCATGGAATTCGTCCGGGACATCATGAGCAACCCGACCACCTGCAAGACATGCAAGGCTGACGATTAGGGCTCGCCGCCTGAAAAACGCTCCCATTATGCCTCTGGCGCGCCCCGGTTGCTCGGACAACGGTTCAAAGGGAAGCCATGCGGACGAAGCGGGCTTTCGCTGCGCTTGAACCGATGTCGGGTATCGGCCGTCTCTAGTCACCATCTCCATGGTGCCCGGCACCGACCTTATATCATTTGGTCGTAAATCAACCGGGCGATCTGGTCCATCGGCTCTCTTTGCTGATCCCCGACAAGGGAATATTGCCAGGGCCCGTCCTGCCAGGAAACGACCAGATATCCGTCGTCTTCCTGAAACCGGAACGACTGGTCCTGGGCCGAATTTCCAAATGTGGCCAAAAGGCTCAGCCGATCGCCCTCCGCATTTTCATACATGAAAAGCGCCGAGGCCCGATCGCCGGCCGGCAGAAGACGGCCGCCGATCAGGGCAAACCCGGTTTCTCCAAGCTGCGGCGCAACAATGGTAGAACCCAGCCGGTTCGACAGCCAGGTCTGCAAGTGATCCTTCTCGGTCGCGGCGACTTCGACGGGATGCAGAACTTCGCTGACATACAATGAATGTGCCGCCTTTGCCTGACGCGCAAACGCCGCAAGATCGGTGGTCGCGCCACTGCCGCCAGGCTGAAGCGAATATCCCAAGCCAAGCCCGACCGCGAACAGCGCAACTGAGGCGGCAAGCCTCAAGAAGGGCGGCGAATCTGTCCGCGCCCGGCTGCGAAGGCCGCGAAGATGCGCCGCCGACGGAACCGGAACCACCTTGTCGATCATGTCCCGCTGCCGTCGCAATTCGTTGTGCCGCGCTTCGGCGTCCGGGTGCATCGCCAGGTGGTGACGAAGGTGCTCACTTTCGGTCGCAGACAGATCGCCATCAATGCTGCGCTGGATCAGTTCTTCAATGGATGGGTCCAGAGTCATTTCACGCTCCTGATCTTCGTGGCGGCCGATCCGTCCATCTCCGCCTTGATCCTGGCCCGGGCGCGAAAGATCCGCGACATCAACGTGCCCTTTGGAATGGCCAGAGCGCTTGCCGCTTCATCATAGCTTAAGCCGCCGATCACGACCGCCAGCAACGCTTCGCTCTGCTCTTGCGGCAGCTCTTCCACCCGCTTCCAGATCGACTTGAGTTCCAGCCGTTCCTCGGCCGTACTGGTGATGGCGGCCAGATCGGTGACGTGATCAAGATCGACGGTGCGATGGCTGCTCTCGCGGCGCCATCGGTCGCGATAGATGTTGAGCAGCATCTTGGTCAGCCAGGGCTTCAAGGGCCGCATCGGCAGCCAAAACAGGCGCTTTCGAAGGGCGCGCTCGACACAGTCCTGCACCAGGTCGTCAGCAGCGTCCCGATCGCGGGTCAACGACCAGGCATAGCGCCAAAGATCGGGCAGGCAGTCTTCAAGCTTGGTCTCGAACGATTGGGTCATGCTGGTTGGTCGGGGCGGGCACTTGCCCACCCCCTTGGCCTTTGATCAGGGACGCGCGGTGCGCCAGACACCTTTGACGCCATCGCCCATCATGTCACCAGGTTTTTCGTCCTTGCTCCAGAGATACAGCGGCTGCCCCTTGTAGGCGACCTGCATCCCGCCATCCTTGCGCTCGATCAGGCTGTAGCCCTCGGGAAGGTCCATCCCCGCCTCGCCCATCAGCGGCGGCCAGTTTGCGGCGCATTCGTCATAGCAGTTCGACATGCCCATGCCGTCCTTGTCGAACGTGTAGAGCGTCATTTCTTGTGCATCCATCAGGAACATCTGACCGTCGAATTCCCCGGTCGCAACCGGCGCGGTGGTATGTTCAGTAGCAGATGCAACAACTGAGGTTGCGACCAGCAGGACACCGGCCAGAGTGAGCGTTTTGAACGACATTGGTTTCTCCGATTGTTCAGGCCTGCCAGACTGCAGACAACAGAACTACGAAGGAGACCGGAAAAAATTCCGGCGCACGAAATCTTTTTTTGATCCCTGCGCGTGGAGTGGTCATTCGTGGGTTGCAGAGAAATCTGCAAACTGGGCTCGGAGCCGTCATCTGCCGGCTTCGCTCAGGGATGCCAGACAAGTGTCCGATACCCTACTTCCATCGGGAATCCTGTGTCGGGTGGCGAACACCGGGACCGCCGGAAATGCTTTCCATTCGAAGGATGGTTCGTTGCCCCCGGACACTCCATTTCGGCGGGAACCGATACGGGGTCTTGATCTTCAGGCGCCCAGCCGTCGCCAGTCTCTTGACCGCCCACAGATCGCGCGTTTCCGATCGTCGTCATCCTGATGAATGCGGTGACACCGGGGCTGGAGGCCGCATCCGAAGACCAGCGGGCGGAACCGCATGTGTTCGGGGATACGGTCCTTGTCTGGCTGGCCGCGATCGAGCGTAAGCTGGATCGCCATTGCTAACGGTGGGCGTCGAACAGCGATGCGGCGCGGTCGAAAAAGCGCGTCCGCACCGATGGGCCTTCCATCATGATCTCGTGCTCTGCCCCGGGGTAGAGGTCCAGCTGGCCGCTTGCCCAACCGGCCATCCGCAGATGCACCGGGGCCACGTCCACTACCTTTTCCGCCGTGCCAAGCGCACAGATCGCCGGAACCGCCGGCGCCGGGAGTGCCGCCAGCGCCCCGCATTCCTTCAGCGCCGCGCGCAGCCAGGCCAGCGACGGCCCGCCGAGGCCAAGCTCCGCCGCTGCCTCGACCTGCGCGCGCATATAACGCCACATCTCGCGGTCGGTGGTCAGGACATTGCCCTCGAACGGGACCTGCAGCAGATAGTTCTCCGACCCGCTGCCCGGGGCATAGCGGTGCCCCAAACCTAACGGCACCGCCAGCGCCGTGATCACCTGCGCCACCGGACGCAGCCAGGCCGCCATCGAGATGCCCCACATCGGCGCCGAGAACACCGCAGCTTTCACCGGCACCCCGCGCTGCAAAGCCCGCAGCGCGATGCAGCCGCCCATGGAATGGGCCATCATGAACCAGGGTTTCGGCAGACCCGAACGTTCAGCTTCGGCCAAGAGAGCGTCGAGGTCTTCCTGATATTCGGCAAAATCGTCGACATGGCCCGCCATCCGATCCGGCAGGGCGCGGTCGGCCAGACCCTGACCGCGCCAGTCTATCGTGACCACCGAATAGCCGCGCCGGATCAGATCACCTGCCGCGCGGCCATACTTCTCAATGCATTCCGTGCGACCGGGCAGAAGCAGGACCGTCCCCTTCTCGCCGGTTTTCCACGAGGCAATCCGAAGCCGCGTACTGCCCGACTTTACCCAGACCGGGACCACCCCCGGCGGTGCGTCGGCCAATGCTGCATGAAAGGGCGCTTCGCTCACTCCAGGACAGAGCCCAGCTTCATCGCCATGCCCATGCTGCCATCGACCGCCAGCTTGCCGGACATGAACGCCATCGTCGGGTTCATCTCGCCTTCCAGAATCGCGCGGAACACGTCCGCATCGGCGGTCAGCGTGACATCCGCCTCTTCGTCGCCCGCCCGAACGCCGTTGGCGTCGATCATGATCGCCCCCTCGCCCGGGATCACGAACTTCGCCACCCCGTCAAATGCGCCCGAAACCTTGGCGCTCAGCGCCTTCACTGCGGCATCGATCATATCGCTCATGCAAGTCTCTCCTTCGTGACCCGTGGACCTCTGGCAATTCGGCACGGATCGGCTACCATTCACTTATGGGTATCCGGGCCACCATTCTCAATCGTATCGTTGCGGCAGTCTTGCCGCTTTTCCTGACTTGTGTCGCGGCATTGGCACAGGACAGTTACAAGCTGGACGACCTTTTCACCCGTCTCAAGGTCGCGGGCGTGGAAGAAGCGGGCCGGATCGAACGGGAAATCTGGATCGAGTGGTCGAAATCCGGCTCTCCCGCGATGGATCTGCTGCTGCAGCGGGGCCGCGACGCGATGGCCATGGGCGACAACAAGACCGCGATCGACCACTTCTCTGCGATCATCGACTACTCGCCTGACTTCGCCGAGGCCTGGAACGCCCGCGCCACCGCCTATTTCAATGCGGGCGACTTTGGCCCCTCGGTGGCCGACATCGCCCAGGTGCTGAAGCTGAACCCGCGCCATTTCGGTGCCCTGGCCGGTCTTGGGATGATACTGGAAGAAACCGGCAACACCGACCGCGCGCTTGATGTCTACAAGGCCGCGCTTGACCTACATCCCAATCTGGAAGGCGTAAGCGACGCCGTGAAGCGCCTTGAGACCCAGGATCAGGGGCAGGAGCTTTAATTCCGATGGACGCCCCCCGGCGGGTGACGGCGGTCCTCGGACCGACGAACACCGGCAAGACCCACCACGCAATCGAACGGATGCTGGCCCACCGCACCGGCGTTATCGGCCTGCCGCTGCGCCTTCTCGCGCGTGAGGTTTATGACCGCATCGTCGCCCGTGTCGGCCCCTCGGTGGTGGCGCTGGTCACGGGGGAAGAACGCATTGTCCCCGAACGCACCCAGTACTGGGTCTGCACCGTCGAGGCGATGCCGCTGGAGATTGGCGCCGACTTCGTGGCCGTGGACGAGATCCAGCTTTGCGCCGATGCCGACCGGGGCCATGTCTTCACTGACCGGCTGCTTCGGGCAAGGGGCCTGAACGAGACGCTGTTTCTGGGCTCTGATACGATGCGCGGGGCCATCGCTGCGCTGGTGCCGCATGTGACCTTCGTCAAGCGCGGCCGGTTTTCAACCCTCGCCTATACCGGGTCGAAAAAGATCAGCCGGATGCCGCCAAGATCAGCCATCGTCGGGTTTTCGGTGGAAAACGTCTATGCCATCGCCGAACTGATCCGCCGCCAGAAGGGTGGTTGCGCCGTGGTCATGGGCGCGCTTTCCCCCCGCACCCGCAATGCGCAGGTGGCGCTTTATCAGAACGGAGACGTCGACTTTCTGGTTGCCACCGATGCCATCGGCATGGGCCTCAACCTTGACATCAAGCACGCCGCCTTCTCGGCCACGTCGAAATTCGACGGCCGCCGGATGCGCGCGCTTTTCCCCCAGGAGCTGGCCCAGATCGCCGGCCGGGCGGGTCGGCATACCGAGGACGGCACCTTTGGCGTCACCGGCGAGGCACGGCCCTTTGACGAAGACCTGGTGGAGGCAATCGAGACCCACCGCTTTGCCCCGGTGAAGAAGCTGCACTGGCGCAACGAATCGATGGATTTCGGCACGGCCGACCGCCTGATCCGCAGCCTTGAGGCGCCGACTTCGAACGACTGGCTGACCCGTGCGCGCGACGCCGATGACGTGCTGGCGCTGAAGGCGCTCGCGGCGCTGCCCGATGTGCAGGACCGCCTGACCGAACCAAAGCGGGTGCAACTGCTGTGGGATGTCTGCCGCATTCCCGATTTCCGGTCGTCCTCGGGCGCGGAACACACCACACTTCTGACCCGGATCTTCGAATTCCTGGTGGGACGGGGGCTTGGCGGTGGGCGCATTCCCGCCGACTGGCTTGCCGCGGCCATATCCCGCATCGACAAGACCGAGGGCGATATCGACACGCTTTCGCGCAGATTGGCGCATATTCGCACCTGGACCTACGTAACCCAGCGGAAAAACTGGGTTGAAGACGAAACCCATTGGCGGGATGAGACGCGCGCTGTAGAAGACCGCCTGTCAGACGCGCTTCACGCGGCACTGACGCAACGATTTGTTGACCGGCGGACCTCTGTCCTCCTCCGCCGGTTGAAGCAGAAGGAGGTCCTCGTGGCCGAAGTGAACGACAAGGGCGAAGTGACGGTCGAGGGCGAATTCGCCGGTCGGCTGGAAGGGTTCCGCTTCAGGCAGGACGCCAGCGCCACTGAAGACGCGGCGCGCACACTTGCGCAAGCCGCGATCCAGGCTCTCCGGCCCGAGTTCCATCTGCGCGCCGACCGCTTCTACAACGCCCCGGACACCGAGCTTGATTTCACCGAACAGGGCGGCCTGATGTGGGGCAGCAGCGCGGTGGGCAAGCTGGTCAAGGGCGCCGAACCGGCCAAGCCCCAGGTCGAAGCCTTCGTCGACGATGAGGCCGGGTCCGAGGTGATCGACAAGGTCCGCCGCCGTCTGCAGCACTTCATCGACCGCAAGGTCGCCGCCCAGTTCGAGCCGCTTCTGGCCATGGGCCGCGACGAAGCCCTGACCGGCCTTGCCCGCGGCTTCGCGTTCCGCCTGTCCGAAGCGATGGGCGTGCTGCCGCGCGAGGCCGTCGCAAGCGAAGTGAAGGAGCTTGATCAGGAAGCCCGCGCCGCCCTGCGCAAGCATGGCGTCCGCTTTGGCCAGTTCACCATCTTCCTGCCGCTTCTGCTCAAGCCCGCCGCCACCCGCCTGCGCCTCGTGCTCTGGTCGCTGTGGAACGGCCTGCAGGAATTCCCCGAAAGCCCGCCGCCGGGCCTTGTGACCATCCCGAACGTGGCCGAAGTGCCGAAGCAGCACTATACGCTGGCCGGCTATCACCCGGCAGGCACTCGCGCGATCCGCATCGACATGCTGGAACGCCTGGCGGACATCCTGCGCCAGAAAGACAGCCGCGCGGGGTTCGAGGCCACACCCGACATGCTGTCGATTACCGGCATGACGCTGGACCAGTTCGCCGACCTTATGGCCGGCCTTGGCTACAAGGGCGAAAAAGCCGAGCGACCGAAGGCGAAAGCCGTCGAAGCGCCAAAAGCGCCCGAAATCTCGGCCGAAGCTGCTGCCGCGATTGCGGCCGGTCAGCCGATCCCGGAAGAAGTGTCCATTCTGGCACGCCCCGCGGAACCCGAACCCGAAGCCGAAGCAGCCGCCCCGGAGATTGAGGTGTTCTACACCTTCACCTGGACCCCGAAGCCCCGCTTCCAGCGCCCCGAGCGCTCTGCAAGGCCGGAACGCAAGCCCCAGGCCGAAGGTGAAGCCCGCCCGCAGGGCGATCGTCCGCAGGCGGATCGTCCACAGAGGGATCGTCCACAGGGGGATCGTCCGCAGGGGGATCGCCCGAAAGGCGACCGGCCAAAGCCTGACCGGCCCAAGGGTGACCGGCCAAAGGACGGCCAGCGTCCGGATCGCAAGGGCGACTACAAAGGCGGCAAGCCCCAGCAGCGCGACGACCGGCAGAAGTCCTTCGAGGCTCGCCCGCCGCGACCCGAAAAGCCCATCGACCCCGACAACCCCTTCGCCGTCCTTCTGGCGCTCAAGTCCAAGGTCTAAGGCTTGGCCGGTCCCTCCGGCAAACCGAACCCCGCAGCCGCGCCGACCCTTCGGCTCGACAAATGGCTCTGGCAGGCGCGCTTTCTGAAATCGCGCGCCCTTGCCGCCAGCCTGATCGAAGCGGGTGCCGTCCGCGTGAACGGCACCCGCGTCAGCCGCCCCGGCCGCGATATCACGCCCGGCGACGTGTTGACCTTCCCGCTGGGCCCCCGCGTCCGGGTGATCCGCATCCTTGCGCTTGGCCTGCGTCGTGGCCCGGCGACCGAAGCGCAGGCGCTTTTTCTTGATCTGGATCCCGGCCCCATCACGCCAGACCCGCTTGAATGATCCGCCCGCCTGCTCTAGCTAACAGTCAAACGATCCGCTCCGGGGCCCGCCCATGACCTATGTCGTCATCGACAATTGCATTGCCTGCAAATACACCGACTGCGTCGAGGTCTGCCCGGTCGACTGCTTCTACGAGGGCGAGAACATGCTCGTCATTCACCCTGACGAATGCATCGACTGCGGCGTCTGCGAACCCGAATGCCCGGCCGACGCGATCCGCCCGGACACCGAACCGGACATGGAGGCCTGGGTGACCTTCAACCGCAAATACGCGGTGCAATGGCCGGTGATCGTGACCAAGAAAGATCCGCTGCCGGGCTATGAAGACCGCGACGGCGAAACCGGCAAGCTTGAGAAGTACTTCTCCGAAGCCCCCGGCGCCGGCGGTTGACGTCCAAGCGATTCGCACGGCTCTAGCACGAACAGGTTGGGTTGATGCCGAAAAATAACACAAACACAATGACTTGCGCAAGATTCGCGCGCAGTCACGCGTGTTGGAATTACCCGCGTTTTGTGTTATAGTTTGCTCACAAACAAGCATGGAAGCCTGACCGACGGCTTGGAGCCTCGTGCCTAAGCCCAATTTTCTTGTGATAAACCGGTTCCACAAGCCAGGGCGGAGTGCTCTGAGCTTTGGGTTTTTGTCACTTGAACAGGTTTCCCATCTGGGGATCGATGCATGACCAAACTGAAGAAGCCTGAATTCCGTCCGAATGATTTCGTCGTTTATCCCGCGCATGGCGTGGGCAAGATCATCTCGATCGAAGAACAGCAGATTGCCGGAATTCAGTTGGAGCTCTTCGTCATCTCCTTCGAGAAGGACAAGATGACCCTGCGGGTTCCGACCCACAAGGCCACCGAAATCGGCATGCGCGCGCTTTCGGCCCCCGATGTGATCACTAAGGCGCTTGATACCCTGAAGGGCAAGGCCAAGGTCAAGCGCGCCATGTGGTCGCGCCGGGCGCAGGAATACGAGCAGAAGATCAACTCTGGCGACCTGCTGTCGATCGCTGAGGTGGTCCGCGACCTGCACCGCACCGACGACCAGCGCGAGCAAAGCTATTCCGAACGTCAGCTTTACGAGGCCGCTCTCGAACGCCTGACCCGCGAAGTCGCGGCGGTCTCTGGCGTGGATGAGGCGGGTGCGGCGAAGACGGTGGACCAGGTGCTGGTTGGCCGAGCGGCCTGATCTGACGGGCTCAGGGAATGCGAAACGGCGGTCCGAAGGGGCTGCCGTTTTTCATTGCTGTCGGTGTTCGCAAGGCAACTCAGGCGCCAATCCCTAGCAACGTCCAAGGCCTTGGTGCCTGTTGGGCGGATCGATCGCCAAATGTATTCCTTTTCGTCCACACCAGTCTTCCAATTCTGACCGAAGCACGGGCCACGGATCTTGCCCCCAAGGCGGAGCTATGCGCTGCCAATCTTCTTCGCAGGGCAGATAGACCGTTGGTGTCTCGCCATACATGTGGTCGATTGGGAAGCAACCACCGGATCCCTTCACCGCAACGTATTCTTTCCATTGCGGAGAGAAGCGAAAGATTCGGCTGTTCCGTTTCCACGGCCAATTAAGCCAGCTCAGTCTTATCCGAAGTACCGCTCCGCCGGCAGATACCCCGCCAACCGCCCCGCCGCGCACCAGTCACGCTCAAGGCCAAGGTCTCCGACCAGCAGCACCTGATCCGACGGCAGCTTGCCCAGTGCGTCCCGCAAGACCCTGCGCGTTTCGCTGAAAGCCGCCAAAGCAAAGGGGGCGGGATGCGCGCCGTCGAGGAGGGAGGGATTTGCGGCCTCCACCATCCAAGGCGACAACGGGGCGACCGCAAGCGCCAGCCGTCCGCAGTTCAGCACGGCAAGCTTTGCCTCCCGATCCGGCGGCATCGCGGGCCGAACCAAACTCACACGCAAGGCATTCGAGGAAAACAGGAAAGCCACCACATCATGCCCGGTGGAGGCCCGCACCCCGGCGTAGGTTTTGTAGTCGAGCCCCAGGGCCTTGGCCCGCTTGACCCGCAACCGCACCACTTCGATGGGCAGGGTCGGCAGCAGCCGCTCGCGCGCTGCGGACCAGCAATGTTTGCGCCAGCTCACCCCGCCCTCCAGCGACGGTCCGCGATTGTGACCGATCAGTCCCATTCGCGCAGCCGTGCCACGTAGCGCGCCATCGTGTCGACCTCGAGGTTAACCCGGTCCCCCGCGACGACTTCGCCCCAGGTCGTCACACTTTGCGTATGCGGAATGAAGTTCACCCCGAAGTCCCGCCCCTCGACCTCGTTCACGGTCAGTGAGGTTCCGTTCAGCGCGACAGAGCCTTTCGGCGCGATGAACCGGGCCAAGGCCTCGGGCGCGCGGAACCTCACCCGCACCGACCCACCCTCCGGCCGGACGCTGATCACCTCGGCCAACCCGTCGACATGCCCCGAGACGATGTGGCCACCAAGTTCATCGCCCACCTTCAGCGCCCGTTCCAGGTTTACCCGTTTTCCCAGGACCCAACCGCCCAGGTTGGTCTTTGAAACCGTCTCGGCCGAGATTTCCACGTCGAACCAGTTCTCCGGCTCGGTCCCCAGCGCCACGACCGTCAGGCACACCCCGTCACAGGCGATGCTGGCGCCGATGTCGATTGCCGCCACGTCATAGTGCGTGGCAATCCGCGCCCGCAGGTCGCCGGTAACCTTCGTCTCGACGATCCGGCCCATATCGGTGACAATTCCGGTAAACATGGCAGCCCCTTTCCCTTTCCTTCGACCTAGACCCCGATGCCCGTCCTTGCAAGACCGCCCCCGGATCCTGCCATGATCTCTTCACGAATTCCTGCGGATTTTGCTGTAGTTCTGCTGCAGTCCGGTGCAAGAACCCCCGAATGATTGGACCCGCCGCGTGACCGAACCAGACCGCCGATTCCTCTTTTTGCAGGGCCCGCACGGGCCATGGTTTCACCGCCTTGCCACGCATCTGCGTGCGGCAGGGGCGCAGGTGTGGCGCGTCGGCTTCAATCTGGGCGACCGGATGTCCTGGCCCGGCCCGGGCTATATCGCCTTTCGCGACGGGCATGATCTCTGGCCCGATACCTGCGCCGACCTTCTGTCGCGCCACCGGATCACCGACCTTGTGCTTTATGGCGATACCCGGCCGGTCCATGCTCAGGCCGCGGCCTTGGCCCGCCGTCGCGGAATTACGGTCCACGTGTTCGAGGAAGGTTATCTTCGCCCCTACTGGATCACCTACGAACGCGGAGGGGCGAACGGCCATTCCCGGCTGATGGACCTTGCGGTTCCCGACATGCAGGCCGCACTGGCCAAGGTCGATGTTGACCTGCCCGACGCCCCCGCCACGTGGGGCGACATGCGCCAGCACATGTTCTGGGGTGCGCTTTATCATGGCTGCGTGGCACTTGGACGCAGCGCCTATCGGAACTTCCGCCCGCACCGGACGCTGACCGTCGGCCAGGAATTCCAGCTTTACCTCAGGCGCTTCCTGCTGATACCGCTGCATCGGATGGAACGTCGCCTTGCCACCCGCCGAATCCGGCGCGGCGGGTTTCCCTATCACCTTGCCATCCTCCAACTGGAACATGACGCCAGCTTTCGTGACCATTCCCCCTTCGCCAGCATGGCCGAGTTTCTGGCCCTGGTGATGGAGGGTTTTGTCAAGGGCGCGCCCCGGCATCACCATCTGGTCTTCAAGGCGCATCCGCTGGAAGACGGCCGGTTTCCGCTGGCCCCGGAAATCCGGCGACTGGCCAGGCTTCACGACCTGAAGGACCGCGTCCACTTTGTGCGCGGCGGCAAACTGGCCGAGCTTATGAACCACGCGCGCTCGGCCGTGACGGTGAATTCAACCGCCGGACAGCAGGCGCTCTGGCGCGGTCTGCCGCTGCGCAGCTTCGGCGCGGCGGTTTACGCCAAGCCTGAATTCGTGTCCTCACAGCCGATTGAGGAATTCTTCGCCGCCCCCGAACGCCCGGATACCCGCGCCTATCGCGACTATCGGCATTTTCTGCTGGAGACGTCGCAAATCGTGGGCGGCTTCTACTCGTCGCGGGGACGCCGCGCGTTGCTGCGACAAGTTGTGGACCTGATGCTTTCGCCCGAAGACCCGTATCAGGCTCTGACATCCGGCAAAGCGGCACCTCGGCAACAGTTGCGCCTGGTGCGCTGAATTCGACACTGTGCGCTGGCCATCCCGCCCTTCTTTCGGTAGTTTCTCCGACAAAACAAAAACGGACGCAGGGGTACAGGCAGTGCGGTTCACAGGCTCGGACGCGGCCAAGGCAGTGGCCTTGCTGGTATCGGTCGCGCTGGTGGCCGCTTGCGGCCTGCCCCGGTCCGGCCCGAACAAGCGTGAACTGCTGGCCGGATCGATCGACAAGAAGGGCGACGCCTTCATTGTTCCGGTCTCTCCGGCCGTGTCCCGAGCGACCGCGACGCAACCCAGCTTCGGCTTCAGCAGTTCTTTCCAGAGCGCGGGACTTGTCGGTTCCGACACCATCTCCGCCGGGGACTCGCTTGGCGTGACGGTGTTCGAGAACGTGAAGGACGATCCGCTGCTGGGCAATACCGGCCAGCGTGTCACCCCGCTGACTGAAGTTCAGGTCGACGGCCAGGGCTATATCTATATCCCCTACGCCGGTCGGATTCGCGCCGCTGGCCAGACGCCCGAGGGGCTGCGACAGGCCATCACCCGCCAGTTGGAAGACCAGACCCCCGATCCGCAGATCACCGTGACGCGGCTTGCCGGCAACGGCTCCACCGTCTCGGTTGCCGGGCAATCCGCCGGTCCGGGCGTCTATCCGATCGAAGCCCCGACCCGCACCCTGGCCACGATGCTGGCCAAATCCGGCGGGGTCGTGATCGATCCCGATGTTGCCATCGTCCGTGTCACCCGGGGCGGCCAGACCGGGCGCATCTGGCTTAAGGACCTCTATGAAAACCCCGGTCTCGACATCGCCCTGCGTCCTGGCGACAAGATCGTGATCGAGGAGGACAGCCGCAGCTTCATCGCCCTTGGCGCGACTGGCGCACAGAATATCGTTCCCTTCGAATCCGAATCCCTCTCGGCGCTTGAGGCGATTGCCACCGTCGGCGGCCTGCTGACCAACTCGGCCGATCCGACCGGCGTCTTCATCCTGCGCGACGAAAGCGAGGCGATTGCCCGCGCCATCCTGGGCCGCAGCGACCTGATCGGCGACCAACGCATCGTCTATGTGCTGGACCTGACCGAACCGACCGGCCTGTTCGAAGCCCGGGATTTCCAGGTCCGCGACGGCGACACGCTTTACGTGACCGAAGCGCCCTTCGTGCAGTGGCAAAAGACCATCGGCGCGATCACCGGCACTGCCGGGGCAGCCAGCAGCCTCGCCAATACCGCGAACTCCGGCAACTGACAGCGCCATGTCTGGCAAGGTCAGGCCAGAGGCATTGACCGGGGTTCCCCGGCGGCTTTGGCACCAGAACCTCTCGCTTTTGCGCAACCGCCGCCTGCGGCGCATGCTTGACCTTGCCGGGCACGAGGTCCGGTTTGGCCTGCCCGCCCCCGGCGACGGCGTGCTTGTCTGGGGCCGCAGTCCGACCGCCTGGCGAGGCGAGGCGCTTGCCGCCCGCCAGAACCTGCCGCTGATCCGGGTCGAGGATGCCTTCCTGCGCTCGCTCCATCCCGGCCGCGCAACGGGCGAACCGCCCCTCGGTCTGCTGGTTGACCCGGTCGGCGTCCACTTCGACGCCGGCCAACCCTCGCGGCTGGAGCAGATCCTTCTGACCGACGATTTGCAGAATTCGAACCTTTTGACCCGCGCAAGCGTCGCTATGGCCCGGATCAAGCATCTTCATTTGTCAAAATACAACACTCACGATCCAGACCTGACCGCACCTCCCCCGGGCTTCATCCTGATCGTAGACCAGACCCGGGGCGATGCCGCCATCCGTCACGCCGGGGCTTCCGAGGCGACGTTCCGCAGGATGCTGGACGCAGCCCTGCGCGATCATCCCGATGCCCGCATCGTCATCCGCAGCCACCCCGAGACCTCGGCCAACCTGCGCCCCGGCCACTTCGGTCCTGCCGATGCCGACGGCCGCGTGACCCTTCTGACGGACCCTGTCTCGCCCCACCGCCTGCTTTCCGCGGCGGCCGAGGTCTATACCGTTTCCTCGCAACTGGGCTTCGAGGCGATCCTGCACGGCCACCGCCCCCACGTCTTCGGCCAACCCTTCTATGCAGGCTGGGGCCTGACCCACGACGAACAGCCCCTGCCCCGCCGCACCCGCCGCCTGAGCGCCGACCAGCTGTTCGCCGGGGCGATGCTGCTTGCCCCGCTCTGGTATGACCCCTGCCGCGACCAACTTTGTCCATTGGAAGACGTCATCGACCAGTTGGAGGCCGAGACCCGGGCCCTCCGCGAAGACCGTATGGGCCATGTCGCGGCGGGCATGCGACTGTGGAAACGCAGCCGCCTGCAGGCGTTTTTTGGCACCCCGCAAGCGCTGCGTTTTCGCGACGACCCTGCCCGCGCCGACAAGCTTGCCATCGCTACGGGCCGCAGTCTGATCCTTTGGGCAGGGAAGGAGCCGCCTGGCTTCACTCCAAAGGCACCCTGCCTGCGGGTAGAGGATGGCTTCCTGCGCTCACGCGGCCTTGGCGCCGACCTGATCCCGCCCCTGTCGCTGGTGACCGATGACCGGGGCATCTACTATGACCCCAGCCGCCCTTCACGGCTTGACGCGCTGATCAGCGCGCCCCTGCCCCCCGGTGGCCGCGACCGGGCCGAGGCGCTGCTGTCCCGTCTGCGGCAAGCTGGACTGTCGAAATACAACCTGACCGGTCAACCTTTGCCGCCCCTGCCCCAAGGCCACCGCATCCTTGTCCCCGGACAGGTCGAGGACGACGCCTCGATCATGAAGGGGGCCGGGACGGTACGGACCAACCTTGCCCTGCTTCAGGCCGCACGACAGTCGAACCCCGGCGCTGTCCTGATCTACAAACCGCATCCCGATGTGGTGGCGGGCCTGCGCCCCGGCGCGATCCCGGACGAAAGCCTGGCGGGCCTCGCCGACATCACGCTGCCGTCAGCCAACCCCGCCGCCCTTCTGGCCGAGGTGCAAGAGGTCTGGACCATGACCTCGCTTCTGGGGTTCGAGGCGCTGATCCGCGGCCTGCCCGTCACCTGTCTTGGTGCGCCCTTCTACGCCGGCTGGGGCCTGACCCGCGACCTTGGCCCGGTGCCGGACTGGCGTGGCACGGCGGACCTTGCCAGCCTCGCCCATGCCGCGCTGATCGGCTATCCGCGCTACTGGGACCCGGTCAGCCGCCGCCCCTGCCCGCCCGAGGTGATCCTTGACCGGCTGTCCTCTGGCCCGATCCCGGGCCCCGGCCGCCTGAACCGCCTGACGGCAAAGCTGCAGGGCCGGTTCGCCAGTCTTGCCTATCTCTGGCGTTAGCGCACCAGCCGCCAGAACCGCCACATCAGGCTGACCGCCGCACAGACCAGCCCCACGACCAGACCCAGCCACAATCCCACGCCGCCAAAGCCCAGCGGAAAGGCCAGGATATAGCTGAAGGGAATACCGATCAGCCAGTAGCTTACCGCCGCCAGCGCCAGCGGCACCCGCGTATCCTGCACGCCGCGCAACAGGCCCAGCGCCATCACCTGCATTCCGTCGGCCAGCTGGAACAGCGCCGCCAGGATCAGCAGGATCGACCCATAGGCAATGATCTCGGCGCTTTCGGGTTTCGACAGGTCCAGAAACAGCGCGATGATCGGCTCGGGCAGGGTGACGAACAGCAGGACCGATGCCAGTGCTATCACCAGCGACATGACGACCGCGACCTTCGACGCCCGCCGCAGTTCCGTCCGCTCACCGCGCCCGTCGAAACGGGCGACGCGGATTGTGGCGGCGCTTGAAAGGCCGACATGCAGCATGAAGGTCAGCGCCGCGACCTCCAGCGCGATGCCATGCGCCGCCAGCTCCACCGTGCCGATCCAGCCCATCATCAGGGCCGAGGCCTGGAACAGCCCGCCCTCGGCCAGCCCGGTCAGCCCGATCGGAACCCCCAGCCGCCAGACCAGCCGCATCGCATGCCAGTCCGGGCGCCAGAAGCGCTGAAAGAGGTGGAACCGCCGCAGACTGGGCAGGAACCCGGCGTAAAGCCCCAGCACCACCAGCGACAGCATCTGGGTCGAGATCGTTGCCACCGCGGCCCCTCGCGCGCCCAGTTCCGGAAAGCCCCAGTTCCCGAAGATCAGCGCCCAGTTGACAGCGACGTTAAGCGCTACCGCCAACAGCGTGACCCAAAGGACGATTTGCGTGCAGCCCAGCGCCGAAAGATAGCTTTGCAGCACCGTCACGCAAAGCGCGGCCACCATCCCGAAACCGACAATCCGCAGATAGTCCTGCGCAATCGCCGACACATCCTCGGCCTGGCCAAGGGCCAGCAGGATCGCGCCGGACCACCAGAAGACCGGCAGGACCGCAATGCCGAACGCAATCGACAGCCAAAGCCCCATCCGGGTGTCGCGCCGCACCTGTGCCTCGTCGCCCCGGCCAAGGGCGGCAGCCACCATCGGCATCACCGCCTTGGCAAAGCCCGAGCCCAGCACAAAGACCACAAAGAAAGACGAGGCGCCCAGCACCACCGCCGCCAGCGGCACCACGCCATACCAGCCCATCATGACCACATCGCTGACATGCAGCGCCAGTTGCGCCAGATTCGATCCCGCAAGGGGCAGGCCCAGCGCAAGGGTTTGCCTTACGTGGGCGGATTTCGGAATGGCTGCGGTCATGCCTCCGGATTACCCGTGCCGCAGGACCTTCACAAGGTGGGGTTTGACAGGATTCCCGCGTCACCAGCGCCGTGCCAAGTGTCAAGACGAAGACCCAGGCGATCCGGGCCAGCCCGATCCCCAGCTGCCAGGTCAGCACCGGCACGAACAGCGCGCCCGAGCATGACCGCATCGTGATCCCCGCCACCGGCACCACCGCGTCGCGCCAACCGGTCAGACGCGACACCTCCCCGGCCGTCGGCCCCTGCGCATGGCCGCAGGTCGGACACGGCTCGTCATTGTGAAGCGCGTGGTCGTGACCGTGCCCCGTCGCCACGACCTGCCGAGGCCGAGCCCCGGCGGCAGACCGCCATCCGCTCAGCCGCGCTGCATGGCGGGATGCGTGGCCGTGTCATATATGCCGGGGCCCATGTGCAGAACCTGCACCGCCCGCCCCACGATCAGCGGGTCGGGCGTTCCGATCGCCGCATGATCCTTGTTGGGATAATCAATCGTGGACAGGAAGTGCCGCATGCAGTTCAGCCGCGCCCGCTTCTTGTCGTTCGACTTCACGATCTCCCAGGGTGCATCGGCGGTGTCGGTGTAAAAGAACATCGCCTCTTTCGCCTCGGTATAGTCGTCCCACCTGTCGAGGCTGGCCTTGTCGATCGGCGACAGCTTCCACATCTTCAAGGGGTCAGTCTCGCGCGCCAGAAACCGCGCGCGCTGCTCTTCCCGGGTCACGCTGAACCAGTATTTGTAAAGCCGGATTCCCGACCGGACCAGCATCCGCTCCAGTTCAGGGGCCTGGCGCATGAATTCCATATATTCCGTAGGCGAGCAGAAGCCCATAACCCGTTCGACCCCGGCGCGGTTGTACCAACTACGGTCGTAGAACACCATTTCTCCGGCAGTTGGCAGATGCGCGATATAGCGTTGAAAGAACCACTGCCCCTTTTCCACATCGCTGGGTTTCGTCAGCGCGCAGACCCGGGCGTAGCGCGGGTTCAGATGTTCCATGAACCGCTTGATCGTGCCGCCCTTGCCGGCCGCGTCACGCCCTTCCATCAGGATCACGAACTTCTGCCCGGTCTCCTGCGCCCAGATCTGAACCTTCAGAAGCTCGGCCTGCAACCTGGCCTTTTCCGCCTCGTAAACCCTGCGACCCATCAGCCGGGCATAAGGATACCGGCCTGCCTCGAAGGCCTGGCGCAGAGTGCTGGCCCCGGCATCCGGGAAACTTCGCACCCCTCCTGACGCTGGCGTTTCAGCCCGAACGGGAACCGTTTCTGCGACCATCTCTGCCGCTTCATCCCGGGCGGGGACCGGTCGTGGGGCCAACTCTGCCGTGCCTTCTTCCACTTGAACCTCCCTCATTTTGTCAAGTGGACAGGATGACACAGAGGGCGCTTTCTTGCCTTGATCCCAATCAAACAAGGCCAAAGAACACTAGGGGCGGCCCGGTTCCGGAACCCGTCGCACCTGAAATGCTGATGCCCCGCCCAGAATCAGCTACCGCCGCTACGTCATCGGGTCGCCCGACCATCTCAGCCCGACGGTCGCGATCGACAAGGGCAGCGCTGGCAGAGATGGGAGCAGGCCCGGTCATGCGCGATTCCTGTTGCAAAAGACGCCGCACCTCAGGCTGCGACGGGCCCACAGCCCCCCCCCCTTTTTATCGCTCTGCATAAGATTTAGGTTGGCGTGAACCCTGCAGGAGTTTCCTTCATGATTACCGTCTACGGCGTTGTCCGGTCCCGCGCCTCGCGCCCGATCTGGCTGCTTTACGAACTGGGGTTGCCCTTCACCCATGTTCCGGTGATCCAGGCCTATCGTCTGGAGCGGGCCTCGGCCCCGGACGCGCCCTTGAACACCAACTCGCCCGAGTTTCTCAGGGTCAACCCCCTTGGCCAGGTCCCCGCCTATGTCGAGGGCGACCTGACCCTGACCGAATCCCTTGCCATCACCAACCACATCGCCCGAACCCGTGGCGGCGCCATCGGCCCCCAGACCCCGGCCGAGGCAGCACTGATCGACCAGTGGACACTCTTCGCCGTCACCGCGGTCGAAAATAGCGCCATCGAGATTACCTACGTCCTGCGTGACGGCGGAGAGGCCACCCCGGAAGGCCAGGCAGCAATCGCAATCGCCGCCGAAAAACTCCGCCGGCCTCTGCGCAGGCTTCAGGCCCATCTTGCCACCCATAGCCACCTCGTCTCTGACCGGTTCACTGTCGCAGACCTCAACCTTGCCGAATGCCTGCGATACGCACAGGACCACCCGACCCTGATCGCAGAATTCCCGGCAGTGAAAACATGGCTTGAATCCTGCCAGTCCCGCCCCGCGTTCCGGCAGATGTGGGCTGCAAGGATGGCAGAACCGGCCTGACCTCAAATGACGGTCGCGGGGGGCATAGCCCCCCACAAAATCCTGAATTCACTGGCCCAAGACACAAACTGCCCCGCGAATGCCGGGCGCGTCATTTGACCAGATCAGAGGGACCTTCCGGGGCGGGGAAGACCGAAATCGACCCCTGCCTCCGCCAGGCTCCAGACTCATTGATGCTCATAGCCAGAACATGACGGTTGCGGCGAGGGCGACGGGGGGGGGGAAGGCCTTGGCGCACCTGTCGTATCGCGTGGCAACGCGGCGCAACTCCTTCAAGCGACCGAACATGACCTCTATCCGATAGCGGCGGCGATAGCGGCGCTTCTCGTATTTGACAGGCTTGCCACGCGACTTCCGGCCCGGGATGCAGGGACGTATCCCTTGGTCTTACAACGCTTCCCTGAAGCAGTCGGCATCGTAGCCCCGGTCGGCTATCGGCCATTCGGCGGCGGGAAGACTGCTTGGTAGTGCCGCCGCGCCGGTGAAGTCGCCCGGCCTGGCCCGCAGTCATGAAGAACCTCAAGGGGCGACCCCTGGCGTCCCTCACAGCCTGCCGCTTTCCGCTCAACCTGCCCTTCGCACGCCCGATCAAGCCTCCGCGCTGGTCGTCGGGCCCCCTTTTTCGTCCGCAGGCTCAAAGCCGTGCGGTGCGCCTTGAGGTAGGTCGCGTCGATCATGCCGGTCGTCTGCTCGGTGCCTTCAGCGGGCCATACTCCCGGGGCGCATCGCACCAACGCCACCCAATGCGATTGATGAAGATCATCCCGCTCAGCACAGCCGGTCATCCACCCGAGGCTTGCCGTGGCTCTTGGGAAAGAAGGGCTGCAGCCGGGCCATCTGCGCGTCCGTCAGTCAGAAAAGGCTGCTCATCATCACCCCCCGCCGTTTCGCTCATTGATAGCCGGTCCGGAAAAAACCGGACATGCCGACTTGCGGAACTGGGGTCAGACCACCCGCACCAGATCCTCAAAGATCGTTGGGCCCCCGGGGCGCGGGACCAGGATGACCTGAGCACCCCGGTCAAAAGGACGGCAATGCCGCCCCAAAGGCCGAACCCATTGCGAGGTCCATTCGTTGTTCAAATGCTGCTGCGGGGTTCAGGCGGTCACCTTCGCGCCAGAGATGTCGCCGCCCGTCATGCCGCCCGAAATTGACGATCGATCCGGCAAGAAGACGCTACCGTGACTGGACGTGCCGAATTCCCGCCTGCTAGACTTCAAGGACGAGACCCGCCTCCGGGCGCCCATGAGGCTTTTCCACATGAGGCTCTTCCAGATGTCGAACGGTTTTCCAACCCTGTCGCCCCGCGCCCCGCCGCCAGCCTGCTTTGTCCTGGCCATTGCGCTGGCTCTGCCCTCAAGTTCTGCCGCCGAAGCATTGGGCGTGTCGGATCCCGTAATCTCCTATGGCCTTACTTCCATCAGCGACTGGTCAACGGCTTTGCCGCTGCTGGACCGGGCACGCATGATGCGACCCTTCTTTGCCTATGCCAACGATGATTGGGAAACCCTTTCGAATTCAGAACTCGCTGCTGGCGGCCATCTGGATTTGAATGGCTACCCCATCCGTATTCCTCCGGGAATGAAAGGCATACGTACGATCTGGGCGTGGGATTCACCTTTTGGCGCCAAAAGTCGCGCTGGCCGCTATGTCCTCACCCATGCCGGCTCCGCCACGCTGGAGATGGGCGGAAACGCAACCGTAGTCAGTTCCGCGCCCGGGCGCATCATTTTTGACAACGCCGAGGGCGGCCCCTTCTGGCTGAACATCACCCGGATCAATCCAGACGATCCAATCCGCCAGATGTCCCTTTTGCGCGCCGATCACATCGCCCTTGCCGAAGCCGGCGCCGTATTCGATCCCGACTGGCTGGCCGTGGTGACGGATGCACGAGAATTGCGCTTCATGGACTGGATGGAAACGAACAATTCCGAACAGACCGTCTGGAACGATCGCCCCAAGCCCGACGACGCGACATGGTCTGGCAAGGGGGTCCCGGTGGAACTTATGGTCCGCCTTGCCAACGAGGCAGGTATCGACCCCTGGTTCACGATGCCGCACAAGGCGGATGAAGACTACAACCGACGCTTTGCAAGCTATGTGCGCGATCAACTTGATCCGCGCCTGAAAGCGCATGTCGAATACTCCAACGAACACTGGAACGGATCCTTCGGGCAATTCCAGTGGCTGCGTGAAATGGCCATCGCTGAATGGGGTGAAGAGATTGCCGATGATTGGGAATCCATCTTCGCCTACCAGACGAAGGCGGCAACCGAATTGGCGCTGATCTGGGAGGACGTCTACAAGAGCGAAGCCCCCGCACGGCTTGTGAATGTTCTTGGGACCCAATCGGGCAATGCATGGCTGACGGATCTGCAGCTCACCTCCCGCATCTGGGAGAGTCGCGACCCGGACGCTTTCACCCCGCCAGAGACGGTTTTCGAGGAAGTGGCCGGTACGCTTTACTTTGGCGGGTCGATTGCCAGCGATCCGGCGCTGCGCGCCGAATTGGTTGGAAAGTTTGCAGAGTCCCCCGCGAATGCCTTTGCCTGGCTCTATGAGACAGTCTCGCAACGAGCGACCAATGTGGACACCGTGCCGGATGTGCTGGAGATGCTCTCCACCCAGCGGCAGATCGCAAACCGGCTCGGCCTGCGCTTTGTCGCCTACGAAGGCGGCCAGCACATGCACCACAGTTTCGGTGTCGAAGGCATGTCGGAGGAAGAAGCGGAAGCTCTGTTGAAAATCATGGAAGACTTCGTTCGCAGCTCTGAGATGGGCGCGCTTTACAGTCAGCTTTGGGACGGCTGGCGTGACATCGGTGACGGGCCCTTCATGCAATTTGTCGAAATGGGCGCGCCGTCGCGCTGGGGATCGTGGGGCCTCTTCGCCTATCCCGGCGACAGCACGCCTCGATCGCGTTTCCTGACCGCAATGTCGACGCTGGGCAAGTCGTGGTGGGGCGAGGGCGGCGGTCCGCAATATCTGCACGGGATCACCGCCAGCGTAACCGAGGGCGCCGACCGGATCGTCGGGACTGACGAGGAAGACTATCTCGCAGGCCTCGGCGGCGACGACACCTTCGTTGAAAGCTCCGGGCGCGACGGCCTGAATGGCGGGCTCGGCACCGATACCTATGTCTTGCTCGGCCCAAGGGAGGATTATGGCATCGAGCCCGAAGGCAAGGGAATCCGCGTAACCGGCCCCGATCAGGACACCTGGCTGGTCAACTTCGAAGTCATTACCTTCGGAGATGGGACCAGCCTGGCCCTGGACTGACCTGAAACCTGCACATTTGGCGCGCTGTGGCCATGGGCCGCACTCCTTCGCTTCCCCCAGGAACCGGGGCTGCGGTAAACTCTTTGGCGAAATCCAGACTTCCATCCGTCAGTTCGGACTTCAGTCGACCGAAACATTGCATCGTCGCATTCCGCTTGAAAGCAGCATCACGATGATGCGTGACATCGACCTTCAATGAATCTTCGCGCTCATCCTGGCATTGGATTGGCCTTTTGCGACCAACGCGGTTAAAAGAAGGTGCCTCCTTCTCAACTGCCCAAGGCTTCGGATGCCAAACGCGTTCGCCTATTTCATGCTGATCAGCTGGCCGGTGGTAACGCTGGCCCTGTTTCGAGTATTGCCGCTGCAGAATGCAGTGGTTTGGTCGCTCCTCGGGGGTTATCTGATCCTGCCATCCGCTACCGTGATCGACCTGCCGGTTCTGCCCAATCTCGACAAGACGATGGTCTCGTCGCTGAGTACACTTGCATTGAGCATGATCTACGCGTCGAAGGCTGGTCTTGCCCGGGACTGGGCTGGAAAGTCTGGCCGGCTCGTCATTGTCGCGCTGACCGGACTTTTGATCGCGACGCCTCTGGTCACTGTCCTGCAGAACTCCGAACCAATCATTTCAGGGCCGCGGTTCATTCCTGGGCTTGGCCTTTACGACGCGATCTCGACAATCGTGGCCGTCATGATTTCGATCGTCCCTTTCTGGATCGGCCTGCGCTATCTGAACACGCGCGAGGCGCACAAGACGCTGCTCAAGGCTTTTGTCTTTGGCGCACTGATCTATTCTTTGCCCGCACTGGCCGAAGTTCGGCTCAGCCCGCAGCTGCACACCTGGGTCTATGGCTTCTTTCCCCATGACTTCGCCCAGCATATCCGTGCGGGCGGGTTCCGGCCGATCGTGTTTCTGAGCCATGGGTTGATGCTCGGCATATTCCTGTGCATGGCCCTGGTTTCAGCCCTGACTTTGTGGCGTGAGGCGCTGCGAGACGGTCAGATAGCCTCAGGTTGGCTGATTGCCGCCATCTGGCTGGCGATCATTCTTTTTGTGTCGAAGAACCTTGCGGCTTTGGGGATTGCCGCAGTTCTGTCGACACTTGCCGTTTTCACCGGTCGGCGCGTGCAGACGACTTTCGCGATGGTGGTCGCCGCTGTGGTTGTCTTCTATCCGATGTTGCGCGGGGCTGGCATGATTCCGGTTGATGCTGTGTATGAATTCGCGAAGTCGGTCGATGAAGAGCGCGCAGAGTCATTGAAGTTCCGCCTGGAAAATGAGGATGCGCTGCTGGAGCATGCCAACAAGAAACCGTTGTTCGGTTGGGGTAGTTGGGGGCGCAACCAGCTTTATGATCCGGACACGGGCAAGATGGTCAGCGTCACGGACGGCGCCTGGGTCATTCTGATCGGGACTTATGGGTGGCTCGGCTATGTTGCCCACTTCGGGCTTCTGACATTACCGATCGTTTTCTACGTCATCAGGCACAATAAATTCGGGCCATCATTGATCACGCCGGGGCTCATGCTGGTGCTAAGCGCAACCCTGATCGACCAGATCCCGAATGCAGGGCTGGTCAGCTATGTCTGGCTGATTGCGGGGGGACTGACCGGCTATGTCCTCTGGCGGCCTGACGTTGCAGCGCAGGAGCCAGGCTGGGTCATGGCCGGCAAGGGCGCCACGCGGCGTCGACGGCGGACTGCCCGGCAGAGGGCATCGGAATAGTGTCACAGTCGGCCCCGGCCGCGCTAGCGGATCAAGCTGCGGCACTGGAATCGCCCGCCACACGGGCGTCGATGACTTCGCGACAGCCTTGCCCCGGATCAGCTCGGGGCCTGCGACCTTCCGCCGTAGAGCTGCTGTCGTCCTGCTTTGGTCGCGACTGGATACTTGGTCTGTGGGCGGGTCGTCAGACCCCGATTGCCATTTTACGGAATGTTTCGTTGCCGCTGACCAGCTCGTCATACGTGCCTTGCGCAACGACGCGGCCCTGTTCCAGAAAGAAAATCGTGTCGCAGGTGCGGACCGTGGTAAGCCGGTGCGCAATCAGGATGATGGTCTTGTCGGCGCGGATATTCTGCACGGCCTCCATCACGACACGCTCGGTGATGTTGTCGAGGGCGGACGTTGCCTCGTCCATGATCAGAAGCGTGGGGTCGCGGTAAAGCGCGCGCGCGATCCCGATCCGTTGCCGCTGGCCCCCCGAAAGGCGCACTCCCCGCTCGCCCACGATGGTGCCATAACCCTGTGGCAGGTCGGTCGAAACGAAATCATGCAAGGCCGCAGTGCGGGCCGCACGCTCGACCGCAGCCATATCGATCTGGTCGGCTGGAAGGCCGAAAGCGATATTTGCCGCGATCGTATCGTCCGTCAGAAAGATCGTTTGCGGCACGTATCCGAGCGACTTCTGCCATGCGCGCAGGTTTGCCGGAGTGACGGCGGTTCCGTCGGCGGAAATCACCCCTTCATCCGGGGTCAGAAGACCAAGGATCAGATCGACCAGTGTCGTTTTCCCGGCTCCGGTGCCACCAACGATCCCGACGGTGGTTCGGGCATTGATCTTCATATCCAGCGCTTGCAACGCCGGACGCGCTGTCTTGGCATAAGAGAATCCGATGCCGGACAGGTCCAGTTGTCTGTCCATCCGCAGCGGCTCGGCGGTCGGCCGTGTAACGTCGGCCAAGGATTGGGCCGAGACATAGTCGTTGACGACAGTCTCCAGCACCGCCCGCCCTCCGCGGATCGATGCAAGCGCGTGATAGATCTGCTGCAAAGCAGGCAAGAGACGCATCACGGAAAAGGCAAAGACGCCAAGGACCGGCACAATTTCAGCGATCTCCCCGCCGCTGTTCAGAAGCAGCAGCAGGATCAAAGCAAGCAGTGTGCCGAAGGTGATCGCCTCAAGCGCAAAGCGCGGAAGTTCCGAAATAACTCCGATTGCCGCCAGGGATCGCGCCGATTTCTGGGCGGCCTTCCGGTAGACGGCGACATAGTTGTCTTCCAGACCCAGAAGCTTGACATCCTTGATGCCGCCCATCGCCTCCTGCGCCGTGCGGAAGCGCTCGCCAAGAGCCCGCACCATTTCCTGGCCGACATGGTGGAGCTTCTCGCGAAGCATGAGGTACACCGCGGCGTAGCTCGCGCCCAGAAGGCCCGCAGACAGCAGCGTGACCATGGGATCGATGAACATCAGCAAGCCGACGATAACCAGAACTATCAGCGCACTGGCGATCAGGCGAAGTGCCGGCGCCAGGACACGGGAAACCAGACCGTCCACCTCGACCAGAACGTTCTTGCCAATCTCGGAACTGTTCCTGTCAAGGAACCAGACATAGGGTTGGTTGAGATATGCCCCAAGCAGGCGGCTCGACACCGTGAACCCACGCATGGCAGCATAGCGGATCGCGGCGTAGGTCCCCCCCGCCTTGATTGCCAGCCCGAACATGACGACCATAAGGACAAATACCGCAAGTCCGACCAAAAAACGGAAATCGCTGGAAAATTCCAGGCCGGAAAAAAGCGTGCTCAGCACGCTGTTATCGTGAATGAGTTCAGGTTTGGCGAGCACGTTCAACAGCATCAGGACGGCAGTTATGCCAACCACCTCCATCAGGGCCACAAGGATCATGACGGCGGTAAGCTGCCAGAACTGCCGACGCTCCCGTCGATCCAGCAAGAGGAAAATCTTTCGATAGACTTCGATCACACAGGAACTCCCGGGGTCTTCGATCGCCTATCTTGCAAAAGCGAAGCGACGAAATGAAGGCGGTTGCAGATGAACTTTCACACGGATCTGCCTGGGCCTCGGTGAACTGATACAGGGAAAGTCACGGTTGAACCACACCGATCCGGACTTTGGCAGTCGCAAAGTCGCCCGCGCCGCCCGCAGCCCAAAAGCAGAATAGGTCTGCGTCGGCATACCCCAGTTTCGCGCGATAAAGAAGTCGCCCGTCGGTCAGCGCCGGCACGTCGCCAAAGCGCGGATCGGCCGCGCCCTCGCCCCCATATCGCGCCGTCGTCCGGGTCAGAGGCAAGGGTCACGGAGTCGCTGATCACCGGCTGATCGACATAGGCAAAGGCATCATCGTCGTTGACGACCGGCGCCGCGTTCTGGGGACCATCGGCGCCATCGCTCCCCACACCCCAGCCGGGCGAACCATAGACAGAATCTCCAACACCCATACCCCATGCATCCTGCCTTTCAATGGCAGTCATGCGCAGGCAAAGCGGGTAGCGACCCTTGATGTTGCTGGCAGACGAGATTTCTGGCAGCGCAACCAGCTTGGACGCCTCATCCGATCTGTCAGGGCGGCGAAGCTGATCGAAAGCGGCACAACGGACATCAACCGCATCCCTGGGCATGAACATCACATGCCCAGGCTTAGAAACGGGGGGCTCGGCGGACCTGTGCGAGTTGACGCCGCGCGACAGCAACAAAGGATCGCGCGTCAGGCCGGTGTCGCGTTCCCCTGCAACCATATCCCGGCCCGCACATCCGGTTCCACCAGCTTGGATGCGGTGCCGATCTCCAGACGACCGGCAGAAGTGATGACCGAAGTGTCGGCAATCGGGCAGCTGTCCTGGTCCGCGGCAAAGCGTAGCATCCCGTTGACCCGCAGCGAAAAGACCGGCACAAAGGCGCACGATCGGCCTTCCGCTGCCGCGCTGGCAGGAGGAATGAGAGCGACCCGCAAAGCGTTTGCCGACCAACGCCAAACAGCGGCCTCGATTGATGACGCAGATTGATCCCAAGCCCGCCCCATTTTCGCCATATCCGGGCCGGACGCTGTAACAAAGGTCAACGAAAGGATCGGGCAAAAATGCTGGGGGTCACTGTAATCATCTCGATCTTCTGTGGTGCTGCCGGAGTTGGTGCAGCTCAACTGCTTGATCTTCCGTTCTGGGCTTCTGTCGTTGCCTATCCCGTCACCGGGGCCATCGGTCTTCTGGCGGCCGCCGTCGTACTCAGCTCGGAAACACTGCGCACGGTTCGGAAAAGCGCGCCTCAAGAGGTTTCCTCGACCGCCTTGTGACAGCCGCAACAGCGGTGAACACAGGAAAAGTCCGAATTTCGGCAAGAATCCGTTAAGAGTCACAGGGTAATCTAGGCCGAGTTCCGCCATGTCGCCCCGACAAACCGGTCCTTCGCCTTGATCGGCGAATCCATAGACTCTAGGGTAATTGTACTGACCAACCGTACCCAAGTTGGTCACGATTGAGGAAAACTTGATGGTCGTCGGGCTGCTTCTCACCGCGATTGTCTCAGGCGCCATGGTTTCCTTGGCGCTTGTCACCATGTCCTCGCCCTTTTGGGTCGTTCTGCTGGCCTACCCGATCACGGGCACCTTGGTGATGCTGTTCGGACTTGCGTCTATCAGTCTCTATCACCGGCTGAGACCACGCACGGCGCCGTCAAAGCCTCATTTTCCTGTGCAGCGGAATACGACGCCAACGGTTGCAACCAGCACTTTGACATCTGTCGCAAACGACAACGTGCGCTCGTAGATATCATCGAATTCCGCGCGCTGCACGAAAGTCGAAGAATTCCGGTCCGACACCTGCCACAACCCGGTCATTCCGGGGCGGAGGGAATAGTAAGCATGTCCCGGATAAAGTTCGCTTTGATCGGGCATCATCGGGCGCGGGCCGACAAGGCTCATTTCTCCTTTCAGCACATTCCAGAGCTGCGGCAGTTCATCCAGCGATGACTTGCGCAGGAACTGCCCCAGCTGCGTGATGCGCGGATCGCTCTTCAGCTTCTGAAAGGCTTCCCATTCACGCCGCGCCTCCTCATTGCGCGCCAGGTATTCCTTCAGCCGCTTGTCCGCATCCGGCACCATCGTCCGCAGCTTCCACATGGTGAAGATCCGGCCACCCTGCCCCACCCGGTTCTGACAATAGAACGGGGAATGCCCGTGTGCTGCGATCATCGCCGCAACGATGATGATGGTGGGCACTACGATCGGCAGCGCCAGAAGGACAAACAGGACGTCCAGACTGCGCTTCAGCCCCTGACGATAGGGGCGGTCACGATTCGGCTGGTCCCAACGGCCTCTCTTGTGAAGCAGCGGTCGGGTCAAATCTGAGGGGCCAAACTTAAGTCGTTCAACCATTCACAAAGCCTCCACAAATGGACACCGGCAGCTGTCCCAAAAGCTAAGACCCGGCAGACGGACACATACTCAAACGCGCATCGACGACCATCCCCTGTGCCGATCAGCATCCCGCCAAAACTAACATCAGAAAAATCGCCTCGCAATCACGACCAAAAAACCCTGGAATCGCAAAAATGGTTATCTGTCATTGACTTACACGTTAAGGTTGCACCCCAAGGCGCAAAGCGAGAGTCTGGCGGGAGTCGGATTGGGTGCGCTTTTGCGGCCAAGATCATGGCGAAACTGCCGTAAATGCCTTATTCTTGCCAGATTCCGTCGCCGCGGACGGGGGGGCTGAGCCTGCCGCCAAAGCCCGAGGAAGCAGGCAGAGGCAGGAATGGACGGCAAATAGTCCACAGGCATTATACGTGACTCGGAAACTGTGAATTCTTCGCTAAAGACTTCGCAACCGGCGAAAGGTTCCGATTTGAGGCTACCAATGACGCCAATCCGGATTGCGGACAGCAAGGGTGATTCGGACAGGCCCCCAAGATTTTCAACAGGTGACCCGCTGCATGATCACGGAATCCGGTGTCGGATGGCACGGGTTGCCGCCATCAGGACGATCAGCGGACCGGGCAGCTCCAACAGCGAGTTCACGCGCAGGCCAAGCATCTGCCCGCCAATCAGGGTGTCCACCTGATGAATACTGGCGGCCCGGATCATCACGAACAGGCTGACAAAACCAAGGCCCAGAAGGGCAAGGCCAGTCCTTGCGACTGTGTCGCGCAGGAAAAGACCCAACGCCAGAATGGCCGCGATGCCTCCGGTCAGCACACCAAGCACGAACCAGCGCTGCACGACCTTGCGATCTTCGTACCAGCCCTGGTCCAAAGCCACACACCGCGCAACCGAGGTCAGGAGCGATTGCAGATCTAGCTGCTTGTTCGCCGCAAGAAAGATCAGCAGCGCGGCAGAGACCCACCAGAACGCCTGTTCCCGGCTCCGGGTCTGCGCTGGAAGCTGGCCATCGCGACGGGCCGCAATGGCACTGGTGACGGCTGCAAGAAGATAGAGGGCGGCAATGATCCAACCCATGAAATAATTGCTGCCAAGGCCGGGGCTCCACGAGCTGAAGGCGCAGGGAAACATCGTGGGTACCACGCGTGGGTCCGATCAGCCCTTGGCGCCCTGGCCGCGCGCATAGACATCCTCGTAGCGGATGATGTCATCCTCTCCCAGATAGGCGCCGGTCTGGACCTCGATCAGCACGACAGGGACCCTGCCCGGGTTGGCCAAGCGGTGTACCGCACCCAACGGCACATAGACCGACTGGTTTTCGGTCAAGAGCCGCACATCATCACCGACCGTCACCTGCGCCGTTCCGGATACGACGATCCAGTGCTCCGCCCGGTGAATGTGGCTTTGCAGGCTGAGGGACGCGCCGGGATGCACCACGATCCGCTTGACCTGGAACCGGTCGGACAGGATCAGCGTTTCGAACCACCCCCACGGTCGGTGATCGCGCGGGAACACCTCGGCCTGCCGGACTGCGCTGGCCTTCATCCTGGCTACGGCCTCTTTCACCTCTTGCGCCCGGGACCGGTCGGCGACCAGCACAGCATCGGACATGGCGATAACTACCATATCTTTCAATCCGATGCCGACCAGATGCATCCCTTCCGCCTCGGATCGAAGCAGGCTGCCGGCGCAGTCGATCTGCGTCACCGCGCCATGGATCGCCGTCGTTTCACCGGGTTCTGTCATTTCGCGCCAGACCGCGTTCCAGTCGCCCAGATCAGACCAGGCTGCGCTGAACGGAACCACCTCCAGATTGGCGGCATGCTCCATCACCGCATAGTCGATCGAGACGCTCCTGGCTTTTGCCCATGGCTCGGACGCCAGTCGCAGAAAGCCAAGGTCGGTGCGCGCGGTCTTGAGTGCTTCGGACACGGGGGCAACCAGATCGGCGGCATGGCTTTCAAAGGCAGCGACAAGCGTGGCAAAGGACACCAGATAGATGCCGGAGTTCCAGAGATACCTGCCTTCAGCAAGCATCTTGGCAGCCTGCCCGGCATCCGGCTTCTCGACAAATCGCACAAGCGGGCGGGCAGCGCCGTCATGCGGCGCTGAGGTAAGTTCCAGCCAGCCATAGCCAGTCTCCGGCCGGTCGGGCTGGATCCCGAAAGTGACGATCTGACCGGCAACGGCACGCGGAATGCCGGTTGCGACGGCTTCGTGGAATGCCGCGGTATCCGGGATCTCATGGTCCGTCGGCATGACAAGGAGAAGCCCCTCAGGATCGGTCGCGCCCAGATGCAGCGCCGCGGCCAGGATCGCAGGGGCGGTATTGCGGGCTTCAGGCTCGATCAGGATGGCGGCGGGATCAATGCCGCTGTCCGCCAGCTGCTCCGCAACGATGAACCGGAAGTCCGAGCTCGTGACAATCAGCGGCGGCGCAGTATCGCTGAAGCCCTTCATGCGCCCGGCCGCGGCCTGAAACAGCGTGCCGGGCCCGGTGAACGGGACGAACTGCTTGGGAAAGCCCTTGCGGGATAGCGGCCAGAGTCTGGTTCCAGAGCCGCCACACAGTAGGACCGGGTAGAGGGTGGCCATAGCCGTTCTGATCTCCGCGCATCGAGAAGGGGGCGCCACACAACGGGCGCTGGCCTGCAGTCTTGCGGGAAGGCCGCGACATTGCAAGCCGCGACACCTGGATCAAGGCCAGATGGATTTCCGTTCCGCAACGATACCCTGCCCATAATGGTGTTGCGTACAATTGGTCGCACGGCTCGCGCCCTCCTTGCACCCGGCCGGAAATCGGAATGCGTGCCGCCCGGGCTTTGAATTGGACGAACAGCCGCGATGCCACCCTGACTTCACCATCCACAGATCGCAGTACGGGTCGTCAAGCCAGGCCATGGATTGCGGCGTGGCGTTTCATCTGGCTGAAACAGTCGATTGAATGATCAAGCACCCTATTGTTTCCTTTCTAAAATCATTATGGGACAAATTGCCATATTGTTCACCAAACGGAAACAATAAGGCCACCAGACAGGAACACGCCCCCCCTTGCATAGGAAAGCCAAACGTTACCAAATCGCCCGTAAATTGACTATGCATCAACCTCTGGCAGACTCTGGCCCTTCTCAGCGCATCCGGTCCAGATGCTTGCCGAAGTCGCTAACGAAACCGAACCGACTGCCGCAGGGCATGGGACATGAGGTCGCGCAGGAAGTGCTGCGGGTCCGGTCTGAGGCGGGGCTGGATCAGGCGGCGCGTCCGCAGGATCAAAGCGCCAGCCACATGTGCAACCGTCGCCAGGATGGCGTGGGACCGGCCGCCCTCTTTCTTGAAGTACAGCCAGCGACTGTCGAACCAGTATTGCGGCACGCGGGACCAGCGTTTCATCCCGGTCGAGACAGAGCCGATGTGCTCGATCTGGCTTTCGCGCACAAAATGCGTGGCCCATCCGGCCTCGCAGGCGCGGCGGCAGAGGTCGGTCTCTTCGAAATAGAGAAAGAAGCTCTCGTCGAAAAGGCCGATGTCCTGCAACACGCTGTCGCGCATCATGAGGCTGGCGCCGGCAAGCCAGTCGACCGGCCCGCTGACCGTTGGCACATCTAGCGGCACCGCGCGATGTGCAAGCCGGCGCGAGATCGGGCCGGTTCGGGCTGCCCCCTCGAACTCCGAGGCGATGGAAGGAAAGCGGAAACAGGTGGTGTGAGCCTCACCGTCGGGGCCGTGAATATAGCTGCCGGCAAACCCGACCTTGGGGTGGGTCTGGAGGTAGGTCAGCAGGTGCTGGATCGCGTCCGCCGCAGGAAAGGCGTCCGAATTCAGGATATAGACGAAATCCGGGCGCGACCCGTCTGGCAGACCAAGCTGGATGCCGACGTTATTGCCCGCGCCAAAGCCGCCGTTGCGGCCGGACTGAACGACGCGGACACGCGGGTGGTCGGCCAGCGCTGCGGTCATCTTCTCGAACGAGCCGTCGCCTGAATCATTGTCGACCACGGTGATCGCCCCGGCAATTCCTTGCATCGCGGTTTCGGCAGCCGCAACAGCCCGCAGGGTCATCTCGGCGGTGCGCCAGTTCAGGATGACGGTCAGAACTCTGGGTGCTTGTGGAAATCCGGTCATGGCTTGGCCGATCCGTTGCGAGGTCTTGCCGCCAAAGCTGCTGCGGCCAGCCCGGGCAGGATCAGCGCGCAGTCAAGATAGCGCCGCGCCAGACGCCGGGGGCTGGTCAGCATCCGCCAGAGCCATTCCATCGCAAGTCTTCGCACCCAGACCGGCGCGCGGGTCTGGTGTCCGGCGATGAAGTCGAGCCCGGCACCAATGGAAACAAAGCCGATATGGGCATGACGGGCCTGCCCGCGCGCGGCAAGGATTTCCTGCTTGGGGGCACCAAGGGCCAGAAAGCAGATCCTCGCGCCAGCGTCGGCGATCTGATCAAGCAAGTCATCCGCCGATGCGCCGGTCGGATCAAATCCAAAGGCCGGGGCAAGGCAGGCAACCACCTCAAGGCCGGGATGATCGACCTGAAGACGCTCGGCCGCAGCGCGCAGAACCGGCTCGGTCGAGCCAAGCAAGGCAATGGGCGCGCGCTTCCCTGCCGCCAGCGCGACCAGAGGCGCGATAAGTTCGGATCCCGGCGCCAGCCGCACCTCGCGACGCCCGGCAAGGTGGGACAACCACACGATCGGGTTGCCATCCGCAACAACATGGGTGTGGGCGCGGTAAGCGGCGCTGAACTCCGGGTTGCGGCGCAATTTGACGATGTGGTCAAGATTCAGCGTCGCGACGGAAAACCCCTGCTCCGTGTCAAGGCACGTTGAAATTGCGGACAGAAGCGCGCGTTCCGATGAAAAATTGACCAGCTCCAACTCGCTTCTTGTGTCTTTTTCCAGACGGTTCCCCAGTATGCTCACGAACCTCTCCGCCGCGGATCACCCGAAGGGGAGCATGAGGCAGGCACACTTGTCCAGCCTGCATATTTGCCTATGCTATCGCCTTGATAAGCTTGGGGCCATTCGATGAACCATTCAAGTGCCGCGCCCGCTGTCAGTGTCATAATTGCAGCCCGAAACGAGGAACATTACATCCAGAATTGCCTTCAAGCGCTCATCGGACAAGACGCGGTGGAATCCGGGCCAATAGAGGTCATCGTCGCGGCAAACGCTTGCACGGATGCAACCGTCGCGAAGGCCCGCGAAATGATCTCCGGATTTGAGGCCCGTGGTTGGACCCTGCAGGTGATATCCTTGGCTGACGGCGGCAAACTGGGTGCAATTTCGTCCGCGGAACAGGCTGCGACCGGCCGGAGCATGGTCTACCTGGATGCCGACGTCCTCTGCGACCCGGCTCTGCTTGGCCAGCTGGCCAAGGTGCTCGACGTACCCCGGCCTCTTTACGCGACGGGTCGCATAGCCGTGGCGCGCTCAGACAACATCATAACACGCGCCTACGCCCGGATCTGGCAGCGGCTGCCATTCGTCGAGCAAGGTGCTGTCGGCGCGGGTCTTTTCGCCATGAACCGCGCGGGGCGGGCGCGCTGGGGCGACTGGCCCCGGATCATTTCGGACGATACGTTCGCCCGCCTGCAGTTCGCCCCTCATGAACGTATTGAAGTTGCGGCGCAGTATCACTGGCCAATGGTCGAAGGTTTCCGGAACCTCGTCCGCGTCCGCCGCCGCCAGGACGAGGGTGTCAAAGAGGTCCGGCGCCTCTATCCAGCTCTTCTTGCGAATGAGGCCAAGGCTCCGGTCTCAAAGGCCCGGGCATTCCGCCTCTTGATGGCCGATCCTTTGGGGTTTGGCGTCTATCTGGCCGTCCATCTTGCAGTCAGGCTGAAGCCGGCCACGGCCGAATGGACCCGAGGGCGTTAGCTTGCGCGTACATCCGGCGAATTCCGAAACCCCTGTATCCAATGAAAGCGGTTGTCATGAGCAATAGTCCTGTCCCCGCCAACCTTGATGGACCGATTGCCTATCTGACGGGCGAATATCCCAAAGTGTCGCATACCTTCATCCTGCGAGAGGTCGAAAGCCTGCGCGCGGCAGGCCTGGAGGTTGTCACCTGTTCGATTCGAAAGCCTGCCGCGGCAGACTTCAAGGGCGAGGAAGAGCGGCAGGCTCTGGCCGAAACCTTCTATGTCCTGGCGGCAGCGAAGAATCCGCTGCGAACCGTGACAGCGCATGCGCGGATTCTGGTGCGGTCGCCGGGGCGCTGGTTCTCAACACTTGTGCTGGCGTTCAAGACGCGGCCTCCCGGGCTCAAGGCCCTGTTGTGGCAGCTGTTCTACTTTGTCGAAGCCGGCGTGTTGGCAGATCACCTGCGGGCCAGCGGCGTGCGCCATCTGCACAACCATTTCGGCAATTCAAGCTGCTCGGTCGCGATGATGACCTCAGAATTGTCGGGGATCCCGTTCAGCTTCACCGAACATGGCTCGGCAATCTTCTTCGAGGCGGCCCGTTGGGCGCTTGGGGAAAAGATTGCGCGCGCACGGTTTGTGGTGGCAATCAGCCATTTCTGCCGGTCACAACTGATGCTGTTTTCGAACCCGGCGGATTGGGGCAAGATTACCATCGTGCATTGCGGGGTTTCCCCTGCGGCCTACGGGCGCAAGCTGCGCGGAGCGTTTGGCAAGCGGGTGATCTTTGTGGGAAGGTTGGACCCGGGGAAAGGTGCGACCTTGCTGATCGAGGCGATGGCAAGGGTGATGGCCGACCATCCGGATGCGCGATTGACGCTGGTCGGCGATGGCCCGGCGCGCGCCTTGGCCGAAGCAAGGGCCATTGCGCTGGGTCTGCAGGGGATTGTGACCTTTGCGGGGTTCCAGTCTCAGGGCACCGTCGCAAGCATGCTGGAGGAAGCTGACCTGATGGTCCTGCCGTCCTTCGCCGAGGGCGTCCCGGTGGTGCTGATGGAAGCGATGGCAAGCCGCATCCCGGTGATCGCAACCCGGGTCGCCGGGGTTCAGGAACTGGTCGAGGACGGGGTCACGGGATTTGCCGTCCCGCCGGGCGACGTGGCGACGCTGTCCGATCGGATTGGGCAGTTGATGACCAATCCGGACTTGGCTGCGCCGATGGGTCGCGCCGGAAGAGCGGTGGTCGAGCGGGAGTTCGACATCGCCACTGAAGGTGTCTGGCTGGCAGAGATCCTCCGCAATGGCGGTGCCGGAGGGCGGCTTCGGCCAGGGGACGCAAAAACCGGTTCTGCCGGCACCTGAAGTCGCCCACCCCCCTGAACGACGGTCCGGTTCTGGCCGAACCCTGGCAATCCCGGTCAGGGTGTCCGGAGCTGGCCTCATCCAAGTTGTCGCGGCGAACGCGGGAGAAGGGCTAGAAAGCCGAAGCCTCTTTGATGCAATCACTTGTATTCGATCAGTCCGGTGCGACGCCGGCGAATTCGGTTCAGGTGGTATTCGATCACGCCAATCGCTTCGGGCAATTTGCCAAGCACAAGGAAGGCACCCTGTTCCAGGCCCAATCGGTGGATCAGCCGCAGGGTTTGCAGAACATAGGCAAGAAGGATCAGCCCGGCCATCCAGGGCGCAACCAGAAGTCCGACCAGGGCGGCCAGCGGCAGATAAAGCCCCCATATCAACGCGCGGCGCCTTTCGGCGACCCAGTGCCGTTCGGGAGGGGAGCCGTGCAGCGCGGCACCCTCGGCATAGGCGTGGCCGGCGCGACGGCTGCGGTTCCACCACTGGCCAAAGCGGGTCATCGCGGCATCGTGCAACGTCATCTCGACCGGAATGCGCCAGACCTGCCACCCGGCGGCGCGCAATCGCAGGCACAGGTCCGGCTCCTCGCCTGCAATCAGACCAGGGTTGAAGCCGCCAACTGCAGTGACGGCATCTGTCCGCATCAGCGCATCACCGCCGCAGGCCTTGGCTTGGCCCACGGGCGTATCCCATTCGGCATCGCAAAGCCGGTTCCAGACCGAGGCCTCGGGGAATCGCTCGCGCCGCCTGCCGCAAACCACGGCCGCGCCGGGATGGGTTGAAAAGGCCTTGCAGGCCGCGTCGATCCAGCCCGGCTGCAAAATGCAATCCCCGTCAATGAACTGCACCAGATCCGCCCCACCCAGCGCGTTCAGCGCCTCAAGCCCGGCATTGCGCGCACGCGCCGCGGTGAATGGCTGAGTCATGTCCAGCGCCACAACCTTGGCCCCAGCCCTTTGCGCTGCGGCAATGCTGTCATCGGTTGATCCGGAATCGACATAGACCACGGGCTTCACCCCGGCCGGGATTGACGCGAGGCAGGCAACCAGCCTCGGCCCCTCATTCCGGCCGATGACGACGGCACCAACTTGCCGGGTCGCCCTTGTCATCGTGGTTTCGGACATGGGTTCGCTGATCTTTGTCATATCCGGCTAAGCAAAGCACGAAACGCAGGGCCGTCCCAGGCGTCTGGCAAAGCAGTTCCCGGGCAGCCCGATCCGGTGGTTCGAATCCGCGATCCATTCTCGGGGATCGTAGAGGTCGCACACTGGCGATGTCGTCATGGAACTGCCCGTTCGAAGATCCAGCCCGTGACCCGGGCGACGATGGCTGCTGCAGTCCTGCGCGCGCTGCCACCGCCAAGGGATGACGCCCGGAGGCTTGTAGCCCGCAAAATGACAAGGTCAGCCCGGCAAGAAAGCCTGTGCGGGGCGCGACCATCGCCAGTGTCGGCGGCTCAGGGGCGGAATTCAAAACTCCGGCTCAGCGCCACGAAAACACCCGGCGAGTCAGAGCGACCGTCGGCATCCTTGCGGACCCGGTAGGTCACGCCACTGTCCAGACCCCAGTCTTCGGTCAGCGCATACCGATAGGTTGCCCCGAATTCCGAAACCTCGATCCGCTCCGAAGGCGCATCGCTGATTTCGTGCGACAGGCTCAGCCCCAGAGACGAGACCGCATTCACATCCTGCGTGAAACTGACCGAGACAGTCGTGCTCTTGACCGCCTCATCCGTGTCGTCGTCAAATCCGATCGCCCGTTCAAGCCGCAGGTCCAGCGCCCCACGCGGCAGTTCCTGCGACCAGAACAACGCGCCAATAACATCGGTCCCGCTGCTGTCCCCATCGGTCACGCCCAATCGCGCGCTCAGTAATCCGGCGGGCAGGGTCAGCGTCCTGCCAACCACGAAGGTGGACCGGTCGCCTTCGTCGTCATCGGAAGAAAAGCTCAGGTCCGCCGTCGCCTCGCCATTCGCCAACAGGTAAGTCATCCCCAAGGACGCGGTCGAGGTTTCGGTCGCCGGACCCACGACATCCGTCTCTTCCTCACGCTCATAGCCAAGCCCCACGCGACCAAGCAGGACCTCCGAAAACCGCAGCCGGGTCTCAAGGCCCACCCGCAAGACATCGGTGTCGGTCAGCGTCGGGTCGGTCGTGTCTTGGTATTCTGTTCTGGTAAAGGACGTGGTGAAGGCAAAACCCAAAGGCGCCGTGCGTCCGGTTTCGATGCGCAGGTCGGCGCCGATATCCGTGCGCGTCCCGTCAAGGTCGGCGTCGGAAATGTCTTCGTCAAAGGCGTCGGCGTCATCGCGACGATACTGCGCCCCGACTGAAAAAAGCGCGTTCGGCACTTCACGCGTGTAGCGCAGGCTCAGCTCCGGACGTTCAAGTTCAGCTTCGGTGCCGCCTGTGCCATCCGAATTTTCCACCACCAAAGCACTGGCCGCGCTGAATTCGAGCGTGTCCAACTGCGTCCGGCTGACTGCACCGAATGACAGCCGAGTCACGCTTGCCGTGGTGGTCCCGCCCTCTGGGACCGTCAGATCGACGTTCGATCCGACCTCAAGCCGCTGCTCAAGCCCGAAGGTCAGCACGACCTCTGCGCCCACGGCATGCGCGCTCATCATTGCTGCGACCGTCAGTAGTCCGCCGCGCTTCAAAACAGATCGCTGCATGTCAACGCTTACTCAAACAGTTTGCGTTGCGGCACGATGATCACATCGCCGTCGGCCATCCGCATGGCGCCCCCCTGGCCGACACCTTGCTCAATGGCATCGAAATTCAGCGGGTAGACCTTCTCGTTGCCCTGCTTGTCGACCCGGCGAAGCTGGATCCGCTTTTTCGCGGCGAAGGGCGAAAGCCCCCCGGCTTGCGCAACGGCCTGAAGAAGGGTCGCCCCCGGTGACATCTCGATCCGGCCGGGCGAATTCGCGGCACCGACAATGAACACGTCGATCGTGCGCGGCGCCCCGGCAGGCACCCGTTCCGCCAGCGCGCTCAGCGTGACATAGACCGTCGGCGGCGTGGCGAAACTCAGCGCCAGCTGCGAGGCCAGTTCACCCTGGACTTGCGCCAGACTGCGTCCGGCAGCAGGAACCGACCCGACCAGAGGCAGCGAAATATTCCCGTCCGGCAACACGATCGCGGTCCGGTTCAGGGTGTTGTCTTCCAGAACTTCAATCTGCAGCACATCGCCAGGCTTCAAACGATACTCCTGCGCCTGACCCTGCATCGCAAGAAACGGCAACACGAACAGCATCGCGATCAGGCCACGCATCAATTTCATGACAATCCACTCCCCTGATATTCCGATTGGCAGACCGGATGGCGCAATCACACCACAGAAAAAGGATAATGACCCACAGCGCAATGGAAAAGCGGAATCGATCAGGCAGCAGGCCGGAACCTGAAAACTTCGCCTCATTTGCAACAGCCTTCAACCACGGCGGGAATTCCGCCCGGGCAATCAGATCGAAACGCCAGTGATCGGCAGCCGGCGGATCACGGCAAGGACCGTCTCCTGCATCATCCGCGCCGTTTCCTGTGCCGGAGCGTCGGCCACCGTGCCATCACCGCGGCGCATGGCATAGGGCAATCCCACCGGGCTGCGATGATGCAAGACCGCGTAATGCACGAGTGCCACGAGATAATTTCCAAGATCGTTCAGGTGAATCTGGTCCTGGCTGCCGTCCGGGTTGCGGGCGAAAAGGTCGGTCCGCTGCGTGACGTTCCCGACGCCGCCCCTGGCTTCGACCTCGCGGACAAATGCCGCCAGAACCTGCCCCGCAGGGATGATCCGCAGCTGCGCGGACGCTGGCAACTTCGCCAGAGCGGGCTTCGCGATACCGTCCAGCCAGTAGCGCTGCAAATCTGCATCCAGCCGTTCCAGCCACCCTTCCGAATCATCCAGCTGATGCCATGTCTCATAAAGATAGATCCGCACGTCAGGCCGGGCGGCCAGCGCCTTTTCGGCCCAACGCGCCAGATAGACCGGGCTGTCGAAATAGCGCAGCGCATCGCGGATCTCGACCATCTCGGTCAGGACGATGGCATCATACTCACCACTCCCGACTGCCTCATGTGCCGCGCGAAAGCGCGGATTGGCGTTTTCAATGTCGAAGCCGTTGATCGTATCGTCGCCCCAATGCGCCTTCAACGTCGTGCCCCAACCAAGCTGGAGCTCATAGCGATGCCCTTCGCCCGCCAATTGGGCAAGCATCGCCGGCATGTCCCGATTGACCAGACTGTGACCGATGTGAAACACGGCCATCGGCCCCTTTGGCGCGGCAAGCGGGGCCGCAAGCCGCTCGTCCAGCGCCACGCCTTCGGCCCGGCTGGCGGCACGCCACCACATCGCAGCTGCGACAGCCCCTGCAATCACGGGGACCGTCAAAGCCAGTCGCCGTGTCAGCTTCATCTTGCCACTCCCGCCAGGATCAATCCCTGAACAAGCGCCAGTCGGCCATGCACGTCCTGCCCTTCAGAAAAGTCGCCCACGGCCATCCGCACCCGCGCGACAAATCCATCCGGCTTCAACCGCAGGTCAACCGCGTCAAATCCGAACATCGCCCGCCGCGCCGGGGCCTGCGCCTTGAACAGGGCCTCCTTGGCCGCGAAGATCTGCCGCACCCAACGCCCGCGGTCCCCCTCGGGCAGCTCCGACAGCTCCGCTTTTCCGCAGATGATCGGCCAAAGCTCGGCGTCCAGCGCCGCATCCTCCTCGATGTCGACACCCACCGGGCCGACATCACTTGCCACCGCCACCGCGACGCCCCCGCCATGCGAGATCGACCCGAAGACGCCCGTTGGCCAGACCGCCGCGCGATCCGCCCCGATTGGAAGACCGGCGGGCCTCTGACCCAGAACCTCCAGACACCGTCGCGCCGCAATCCGCCCGGCAGCAAACTCTGCCCGCCGCGCGGTGACCGCGCCTGCGATCCCGGCCAGTTCTTCCGGCCAAAGCCCGCCATCCTCAACCGCGCCCACGACCTCGGCCGCGACGGCGACACCGTGCGGGAACAACGACGCCAAAGCGGCTTCCACCGCCCCTTGCCGGAAGATCGCCGTCACCCCAATGCCCTCTCGCGTGCCTCGCGCATCGCCCGCCGCCGCGCCATCGCATCCATCTTCGCATCCGCGTCGCCGTCGGCCGCCGCCGCCGGGGCCGCGACCTTGGGCACCGCCACGTCCAGATGCGCCGCAAGGGCAGACAGCACCGGGAACCTGAAGATGTCCGTAATCGCCAGCCGGTCCGACTTCAGCGCCACTTTCATTTCGCGATGCGCCTGCACAGCCAGAAGCGAATGCCCGCCCAGCGCAAAGAAATTGTCCGAGCGCCCGACCCTCGGCACCCCCAGCACTTTCGACCAGACTGCCGCAATCGCCTGCTCGACACCGTCTTCGATCGGCACGAACACCGTCTCGGCCTGCGCTGCGCGGTTGGATGGCGCTGGCAATGCCTTGCGGTCCACCTTGCGGTTGGGCGTCAGCGGGAAAGCCTCCAGCCGAACCACATGCGCGGGCACCATGACTTCGGGAAGATGCGCCGCAAGATCGCTGCGCAAGGCCGCCTCGTCCACCACGCCCTCCGCAGTGACATAGGCCACCAGCCGCACATCCCCCGGCATATCTTCGCGTGCAAGGACCACCGCCTGCCGGATGCCATGCACTGCCTCAAGCGCGGCCTCGATCTCTCCCAACTCGATCCGGTGCCCCCGGATCTTGACCTGATGATCCGCGCGGCCAAGGAAATCCAGCCGGCCATCTGCCCGCCTGCGCACCAGATCGCCGGTTCGGTACATCCTCCCGGCTTTGGCGAAGGGATCGGGGCGGAACCGGTCGGCCGTAAGCTCTGGCCGCTGGAAATAGCCTGCCGCGACGCCTTCGCCGCCGATCCACAACTCGCCTTTGGTCCCGTCAGGCACCGGGGCGCCGATGTCATCCAGAACATAAAGCGCCGTATTCGCAATGGGTTGACCGATGTTCACCACGCCGTCGCCGCCCATCGTCGCCTCGACCGAAGACCAGATGGTCGTCTCCGTGGGTCCGTACATGTTCAGAACCGGCCCCCCGGTCAGACCGGCCAGATCCGTTGCCAACCGCCCCGGCAGGGCCTCGCCGCCGACCAGCATCCGTTTCATCCGCTTCAACGCAGCCCGCGCGCCGTCATCCTCGGCCAGCATTCGCGCCATCGACGGGGTGCATTGCAGATGCGTCACCCCATGGCGCAGGATCAGCCCGGCCATCGAGTCGTCGATCTCCACCGCATTCGTCCGGCGCAAGACCTCGGCCAATGGGGCCAGCCCCGCCATCACCTGCGCCGACGAAATCCCGTAGTCGATCAGGCAGGCCACCTCGTCCACGTCGATGGCCTTCAGTTCCTCGACCCGCGCCACGCATTCGTCGATGGTGCCGAACAGCCCGGAGTCCCCGAAATACCGCTGGAACGCGAAGTCGAGGATCGCCTCCATCTCGTCCTGCGCCAGACCTGAAAGGTCGATCTCCATCGGGTTCGACACGCCCTGCGGCTTCTTGAAGGCCGGAAAGGCCCAGGCATATTGCTTGATCAGGCCCGCGGCGCTTCGAAGGTAATCCTTCAGCGGTTCCCGCGCGATTTCCCGCGCCGTTTCCCGATCATCGGCCAGATAGGTGTGCAGCATGAGCGTCACCTTGAAGGCCGCCGGATCATGCCCCGCCTCGGCCAGCGCCGCGCGGTAGATCTTCGTCTTTTCGCCCACCTCCGCGACCGACTGGCCCAGAAGATGCGTCAGCACATTCGCCCCCAGCCGCCCCGCATCGCGCCAGGTTTCGGGGTTACCGGCAGTGGTGACCCAGACCGACAACTCTTTCGACACCGGGCGCGGCTGGGTCACCACCGGATGCATGGTCCCGTCCTTGCGCGGGAAACCGACCTCTTCGCCACGCCACAACCGCCGCAAGACCCCAATCGTGTCCAGCATCGCCTGCCGGTTCGCGGGCGGCGTGTTTTCCGGCCGCAGCACGAAATCATCCGGCTGCCAGCCCGAGGCGATGGCCAGCCCGGCGCGCCCGTTGGTCAGGTTGTCGATCACCGCCCATTCCTCGGCGATCCGCGCCGGATGGTGCAAGGGGGCCACGCAACTTCCCGCCCGCACGCCGATATTCCTTGTGACCGCCGCCACCGCCGCCCCGGTCACCGAGGGGTTCGGATAGGGCCCGCCAAAGGCGTGAAAGTGCCGCTCCGGTGTCCAGACCGCGCAGAACCCGTTCGCGTCCGCGAACTTCGCCCCTTCCAGCAGCAGCTCATACTTCCGCGGCCCGGCGCCGTCGTCATTGCCCCAGTAAAAGAGGCTGAACTCCATCTTGCGCGGGCTGATCGTCCTGCCGCCCGAAGGTCGGACGCGCGCCGCATCATCGGCCACCACCACGGCAAATCCGCGCGTCAGCGTCCAGAACAGCTCCAAGACCGAGATGTCGAACGACAGCGACGTCACCGCCAGCCAGATGCCCGGATCGGTTCCGATCGCGTCATCCATGCCCGCAAAGAAATTCATCACGTTGCGATGGTTGACGACCACGCCCTTCGGTCGCCCGGTCGAGCCTGAGGTATAGATCACATAGGCCGCATCCTCGGCCACCGGCCCCGCTTCGGGTGGCGTCACTCCGGCACAGGCCAGCCGCGCATCGGCATCAACCAGCAGAAGCTCTGGCCCTGCTGGCAGGGCGCGGGCCACGCCGCGTTCCGTGACGATCACCGAACAGCCCGAATCCTCGGCATAAAGCGACAGACGGTCGGCAGGATAGGCTGGGTCCATCGGCACATAGGCCGCCCCTGCCAACTGGATGCCCAAGGCACCCGCCACCATGTCCACCCCGCGCCGGCAGGCCAGGCCCACCAAAGCACCCCGCCCGATCCCGATCCCGCGCAACACATTGGCAATCCGCGACGCCCGTGCTGTCAGGTCGGCATAGCTGACCCGAGCCTCGCCCGCGATCACCGCCACGGCATCGGGCGTCCGCGCCGCTTGCGCAAGAATTGCCACCGGCACCGTCATCGTCCGGTCAAAATCACGGGCGGCCGTGGCCAGAGCATCCGCGAACTGGCGCTCTTCCGCCTCGGACAGGACGCTGATCCCCGACAGGTCCACCGCCGGATCAGCCGCCATCGCCCCGGCGATACGCGCGATACGCTCTGCCAGCACCTGGGCTTCCGCCACGGGAACGCGTGCCGCATCGTGCCACAACATCGGCTTCGGACCCAAGGCAAGCGTCACTACTGACCCTGCGACCGGGCCTTCCCCTTCGCTCAGCGCCAGCGTTGCCGGCGAAAGGTCCGCCAAACCGGGTTCGCGCAGCGCCAGATCCGCCGCAAGTCCGCCCGCCAGACGCGCCGCGGATATCGCCTGCTCTGTTCGGGCCTCTGCCTCCCGCGCCGACCCGGACGCCTCCAGCCGCATGGGCACCCAGGGCAGCACATAGCCTGCTGCAGCCTCGCGCCCGTCCGAATACGCCAGATCGCCCCCGCTTCGCCCCAAGGCACGCAGTGTCGCCAGCGCCAATCGCGCAATCGGCCCCCCGGCCAATGGTTCTGCACGCCAATCCGCCGCAGCTTCCGACGTCCCGCCGATCGCCACGGGGTCCGCCGCCGGCAACAGCCCGCGCAGCCGCTCTTCCGCCATGGCCACAGGGACCAGCGCATCCGTCAGCCGGGCGCCCTCGGCCGCATCCGGCGAGGCAAGCCAGGTCACCCCCAGCGCCGCCGCGGCTACTGCCGCACCACTCATGTCGCGAAGACCCGTCAGCCGCACCGCACCTTCGGCACAGGCCACCAGAAGTCCCTGGGCTTCCGCCGAAAGCACCGTCCCCGGAGCCCCTGATCCCGCGGCGATCTCGGCCCCGCCAACGGCCAGCACCCGGCCAGCTGCCTCGATCTTCGGCACCGCCAACGGATTGCGATAGCCGCCATGGTCCAGCGCCCGCACCATCCGCGCGACAGCCGCCGCAGGTTGACCAAAGTCCAGCCGCCCCGCCGCCCGGGGCCGATCCGCGCGCCGCCAGACGCGCCGCGCGCCATCGCCTTGCGGCTGGCGCGGCTGCCCGCCCGCCTCCATCGCTGCAATCACCTCGGCGAAACTGTCCAGCGCCGCCGAAAAGCACCGGGCGTTCAAGGTAAAGGCCGTATCCCCCGGCTCGATCTCGAACGAGCGCCGCGCCAGAACTTCGCCCTCGTCGATCCCCGATGTCATCAGGTGCCAGGTCACCCCATGCTCCCGCTCGCCGTTCAGCATGGCCCAGACCGGAGCATTCAATCCCGCATAGCCCGGCAACGGCCCGTCGTGGAAGTTCACCCCGCCCTGCCGCGCCAGCCCCAGCACCGCATCCGGCACCAGTGACAGGTTGGCAATCGAAAGCACCCAGTCCACCGCCAAACCAGCCACCCGCGCGGCCAGCCCGGCACCCGGCGCCACCACCCGCAGCCCGTGACCTGCGGCCCATGCGGCCACCTTCGGCTCTCGCGTCACCACCGCGGCCAGGGCGTGACCACGTTCAAGCCAGCGGTTTCCACACTCGGCCGTCAGGGCTGCATTGCCGATCAGAAGGGCGGTCAGGTTCATGTCATGCTCCGGTCATTCAGCAGCAACTTTACGATCAGACGCGCGCAGAGGTTCCTCCTCTGCCGCAGAAATGGCACCGCGCATCCGCGCCGCAAGAACCCGCACATTCGGTTCCAGCACCATGGAATCGTGATCACCTGGCACTTCGACCACCTCAAGCGCCGGCGCGAAGGGAGTCCATTGGTTGTCGGCAAACACATACTCCCGCGCGGCACTGACCCACTTGCCGCCCGTCACCTTCCAGTGCCGGTCCAGCGGCGGACGGTAGAGCACCACTCTGCCATCCGCCCAGGGCGCCAACTGGTAGACACCCACCGCATGCCGGAACGCCGCCTCGATCTCGGCGTTGTGGAACGAGGGCACAGTCGGGTCCGGCTCATGCGCGGCAACTGCCCGGCGCGACCGTTCCCATTCGATGCGCCGTCGGGCCCATTCCGCAAGGAACTTCGGCCCGCCGTCCCGCAGCTCTGCCAGCTTGATCATCGCCTTGTCGGGACGGGTCAACTTTGGTCCCACCGGCATCGGCGTGTCCAGCAGCACCATCAGCGCCACGTCTTCCCCCGTTGCGCGCAGCTGGCGGCCAATCTCCCACGCGGTCAGCCCGCCGCCTGAAAAACCGCCCAGAAGATAGGGACCCTTGGGCTGCACCTGCCGGATTTCCGCCAGACAATCCGCCGCCGCCTCTTCAATGCTCAGATGCGGAGCGGCGTCGCCGAACAATCCCCGCGCCTGCAATCCGTAAAAGGGCCGGTCGTTGCCCAGCAGATGCGCCAGGTGCCGCAAGTTCAGCACATTGCCGAACATCCCCGCCACCAGGAAGAACGGCGTCTTCGGCCCGCCGTCGCCGCCGTGCATTGCCACCAGATGCGTAAAGCGCGGCCCGGCCGGATCGGCCTTGGCCGCCGGTACAGCCGCCGCCTCCTCTTCCGGCCCAAGGCGTTCGGCAATCAGCGCGGCACAGCGCGCGATCGTCGGCGCCTCGAACAGGACCGAAATGGGGAAGTCGATCTTCCATTGCCGCCGGATCATCGCAAACAGACGCACCGCGATCAGCGAATGGCCGCCAAGGGTGAAGAAGTCATCCTCCACCCCCACTTCCGCCACGCCAAGAAGGTCCGCCCAGAACCCGGCCAGGGTCCGCTCCACCGCTGTCCGCGGCGCCACATAAGCCGTCTCCAGATCAGGCCGCGCAAAGCCCGCGCCATCGCCTTCGGGCATCGCCTGCACCGCCGCGCTCTGCCGCAGCAGCGCCGCAAGGTCCAGCGAGGAGACCAGCACCTGCGCGCCGTCCGCCGCCAGCGCCCGCATGAAGGCCTCGGCCCCCTCGGCAGGCCGGATCCCGCCGGCCAAAGCCTGAGCCAACCGCTGCTCGGCAGGCGAGGATGACCGCTGCCCATCCTCCACCAGCACTTCGCGCGGGGCCGGAGCGGCCGGACGCGCCAGCACTTCCTCAGCCGCGACCGACCGGAAGGTGATCCCCTCCACCTCGATCAAGACACGCCCCGACGCATCGGTCAGCGTCACGTCGAAGCTCGCCACGTCTGCCCCGGGGTTTCCCGACAGCCGCACCCAACTGCGGATCTCGGCTGGCAAGGGCGCGAAGACCCGCACCGTGCCCAGCGTCACCGGCACCCAGATCGCCCCGGCAGGAGCGGGCGGCAACAGCGCCAACCCCCAGCCGGTGCCGATGTCGAACAGCGCCGGGTGGATTGCACATCCCTCTACGTCCCGCACCGCCTGCGCGGGCAGGGCCAGCGTGGCAAGCCCTTCGCCCGACCCCATCGCCGTCGTCCGCAACACCTGCCAGCGCGGACCAAAGGCCAGCCGCTCTTCCTGAGCAGATGGCAGACTGACCCCACCTTGCGCGCTCTGACGGTCCGGGCAGCGCGCCGCGATCCCCGAAAGGTCCAGCGCACCCGCGTTTTCCGTCAGCGGGGAAATCCCCGCCTCGGCGGTCATCACCCAACCCGCCGTCTCGAGCGCGCGGGCCTGCAGCCGCTGCCCGCCATCGCGCCCGCGCGTCAGCGTCACCCGCAGGTCGCGCGGCATGTCCGCTTCCAGTCGCAAGGGCCGGAACACGGTCAGGTCGCTGAGGACAAACCCCGGCTTTGCCCCCGCTGCCGACAGTGCCTCGGCCGCGATCTCGGGCCAGGCCGCGCCGGGCAGAACCGCCGTGCCGTCGCGCAGGCGGTGATCGTCCATCACCCAATGCCCGGCGGTCAGCGTCGACAGAAACCGCGTCTCGTCCTCGGCCTTGCTCATCCGCTCCAGGATCATCAGCCCCGGCAAGGGGGAAGCAGCCCCGTCCTTGCCCTGCCGGCGAGCATCGGCATCCGCCGCCATCCCGATCCCTGACCAGATCCCCCAGTTGATCGCCGTGACCTTGGTCTTCCCCCCGGCGCGGGACCGCGCGTAAGCGTTCAGATACTCGTTCGCCGCGACATAATCCGCCTGCCCCGCCGGCGCGATGACGGTCGAGGTCGACGAAAACAGCACCAGTCGCTCGATGCTGCCATCGGGCAGCAGCGCGCCCAGAAGCTTTGTCCCATGCACCTTGGGCGACAGCACCGCTTCCGCCGAGCCGGGGTCCTTGCCCAGAAGCGGCGCGTCGTCCACCGTCCCTGCGGCATGTACCACGCCGTAGATCGGCCCCAGCTCGGTCCGCACCCGGTCCAGCGCCGCGCGCATCTCCTCGGGGTTGCACACATCCGCCGCCAGCGCCACGACCGTTCCCAACCGCTCCAGCCGCGCAATCACGCCGGCGCGCACACTGCCCGCCTCAGGCAGGCGCCGCCCGATCAGCGCGACCTTCGCCCCTCGGGCCCGCAGCAGCCGTTCAGCCACGGTCACGCCAATGCCGCCGAAGCCGCCCGTCACCACCCAGACCGAGCCTTCGGGCACCTCTGCCGCCTCAGGCAACGGGGCCGGCGCAAGCCGCGCCTCGAACCGCCGTGGGCCGCGCAACGCCGCCACAGTATTCGCAGGCGTCGCCAGCATCTCCTCCAGCACCTGCATGACGGTTTCGTCCGGGATCGCCTTGCGCCCGTCCGGCAGGCTCACATCCAGCATCGCCGCCGTCAGCCCCGGAAATTCGCGCGGCATCACCCGGACAGGCCCCGCCACCGTGGCCTTTTCGGGATAGGGCAGCGCCTCGCTCCGCACCTGTGCAGCACCCGAGGTGAGCACAACCAGATGCGGCAAGGGTTTCAGCCCGATCTCGCCGATCGCCTGACCAAGGAAGAACAGGCTCCAGAACCCCTGCTCCAGATTGCGCTGGAAGAAGCTGCCGCCGGGGCGATAGCTTTCCCCTGCCGTCACCAGCCAGAAATGCGCGATCCGCGCTGGCGACAGATCACGCTGGCCAAGATCCGCAAGCAGCGCGTCATACCCCTCGCGGCCATGCTCGGCCGCTATGGTATAGGTATCGTCGCTGGTCCGCGCGAAAGCGTCGCCCGCATGCACCGTGATCACCCGGTGTCCCGCCGCCCGGAGCTTCTGCACCGCCGCCCGCGCCAGCCCCGCCTCATCGGCAAAGACCAGCCAGGTCAACGGCGCGCCAAGCTCTGCTTCCACGTCCACCGGGCAATCCGCCGGGGCCGTGCGCCAACCGATCCGGTAGCCGAAGTCGGCCACCATCTCGTGCCGCTTCGCCAGAACATCGGCCTCGGTCGTCACCACAGCCTTGCCCGGCTCGACGAAATAGCGCGACCGCTGGAACGGATAGGTCGGCAAAGGCACCCGCCGCCGACGCGCCCCGCCCCAGATCTGGCTCCAGTCCGGTTCCGCCCCGCAGGCCCAAAGCCGTCCCAGCGTGGCGATGAAATGCCGGTCGTCCGACACGGTGTCATCGGGATGCCGCAAGCTCGCCGGAACCGGCTGCCCGCCCATCGCGCCGTTGGCCTGCGCCAGCGTCGCCAGCGCCCGCCCCGGCCCGACCTCCAGATAGACCCGTTCGGCCTTCTGCCGCAGCGTCGCCATCCCGCCGGCAAAGCGCACCGTTCCGCGCAGATGCGCAACCCAGTAGTCCGGGCTGGTCGCCTCGGCGTCGGTCAGGACTTGACCCGAACGGTTGGAGATGATCGGCAGGCGCGGCGGCATCAGCCGCATTCCCGCCAGATGCGCCCGGAACCGCCCCAGGATCGGCTCCAGCATCTTCGAATGCGCCGCGATGTCGATGGCGATGCGGCTGGTTTCCACGCCCTCGGCGCGAAGCCGTTCCGCCAGCGCTGCCAGCCCCGCGTCCGGCCCTGACACCACTGTCAGCTCCGGCGCGTTCACCGACGCTATGTCGAGGTCACCAAGAAACGGCATCAGGGCCGCCTCCGACATCGGCACCGACAGCATGCCTCCCGCCGGCACCGTGTCGAACAGCTGGCCGCGCAGATGCACCAGCCCGACAGCCTCTTCCAGCGTCATGACGCCCGCGACACAGGCTGCCGCGTTCTCCCCCATGCTGTGCCCGATCAGCACCGAAGGGATCACCCCCCAGCTTTCCCAAAGCTTCGCCAGCGCGATCTCGACGATCAGGATCAGCGGGAGTTGCAACGAAGGCCGCCGCAACCGTTCAGCCGCTGCTGCTTCCTGACCCGGCCCGGGCAACCAAAGCCCGCGGACCTCGGCCTCCATCGGCCCCAAGGCCGCCAGCCCCCGGTCCATCCATTCCGCAAAGACCGGCTCGGTCTCATACAGATCCCGCGCCATGTTCGGATACTGCGCCCCGCCACCGGGGAACATGAACACCACCTCTGGCGCATCGCCCACCCGCCGCTGGGTGAACACCCGGCGCGGATCGCCCGCCTCCAGCATCGCCGCTGCTTCCTCGTGCGATCCGGCCACCAGCACCCGCCGATGCTCGAACGGGCGCCGGCCTTCCTTCAGCGTGAACGCCACATCCGCCAGATCCTGTTCCGGATGCGCCCGCAAATGCGCCGCCAGACGCGACGACGCCTCACCCAGTGCCGAGGCGCTGCGTGCCGACAGCGTCAACAGCTGGAACGGCCAATCAGATGCCTCCGAAGCCGCGACAGCCGGGGCCTCCTCAAGCACGACATGCGCGTTCGTCCCGCCCACGCCCAGCGAGTTCACCCCGGCGCGACGCGGCCCGGTCCGCTGCGGCCAGTCGGTCAGCCGGTCATTCACCTTGAACGGACTGCCTTCGAAATCGATCGCCGGGTTCGGGGCCTCGAAATTCAGACTGGGCGGCATCTGGGCATGATGCAGGGCCAGCGTCGTCTTGATCAGGCTGGCCACCCCTGCCGCCGTATCCAGATGCCCGATGTTGGTCTTGACGCTGCCGATCCGGGCAAAGCCCCGGGCGTCCGTGGTCTTGCGGAAGGCTTCGGTCAGCGCCGCCACTTCGATCGGATCGCCCAGATAGGTGCCTGTGCCGTGGCATTCGACATAATCCACCGTGTCAGCGGGCACGCCCGCCACGCCCAGCGCTGTCGCGATGCACTCGGCCTGACCTTCGACCGAAGGCGCCAGATAACCCGCCTTCGCCGCACCGTCGTTGTTGACCGCACTTCCCTTGATCACCGCCCAGATATGGTCGCCATCCGCCAGCGCATCGTCCAGCCGCCGCAGCAAGACCGCCCCCGCGCCCGACCCGAACACCGTCCCTTGCGCCCGATGGTCAAAGGCATGGCACACCCCGTCCGGCGACAGCACCTCGCCCTCCTTGTAGATGTAGCCGCGTCCCTGCGGCAGGTCGATCGTCACGCCCCCGGCAAGCGCCAGGTCGCACTCACCCGTCAACAGCGCCTGCGCCGCGTAATGCACCGCAACCAGCGAAGTCGAGCAGGCCGTCTGCATCGACAGGCTCGGCCCTTTCAGGTCGAAGACATGGCTCACCCGCGTCGACAGGAAATCCTTGTCGTTGCCGGTATGGCGCAACAGGAACATGCCTGTGCTTTCCACCAGCGCCGGGTTGGAGCAGAGGTTGAAGTAGAAGTAGCTCCCCATTCCGCAGCCCGCGAAGACCCCGATCCGGCCCTTGAACCGTTCGGGCGGATGCCCGGCGGTCTCAAGCGCCTCCCAGGCGACCTCAAGGAACTGACGGTGCTGAGGATCAAGGATCGCCGCCTCTTTCGGGGAAAAGCCGAAGAAATCCGCGTCGAACCGGTCAAACCCCTCCAGAAGCGCCGCATGCGGGACATAGGCCGGGTTGCGCAGCATCGCCGGGTTTTCGCCGGACGCCAGCAACTCCTCTTCCGTCAGCCGGCGGACCGCAGACTTTCCGTCACGCAGGTTTTCCCAATAGGCCGCGATATCGGCTGCCCCGGGCAGATGGGCGGCCATGCCGACGATGGCGATATCCGCCGTGTCCGTGGCTGCGGTCGGGGGGGTGTCACTCATGCACTTGTTCTCTCAACTCGGTGGCACTGACGGCACGTCCGCGGCCCGGCCGTCTGGTGCCCCTGGCTGCCGTTCATGATTTTGCAAATCGGGGGTTGCTCAAGACCAAAAACGATTCGCACACTGAAAGGATATTAACGCCTCCTATACCACTTCGAGCCACGACGAGCGAAATCGGGGCGAAGAAAATTGTTCATTTTCCGTCGAAATGGGTCGATAGCACCTCCATCGCGGCACTTTGTTGATAGTCTGGCACCAGTTGCTTGTCTTCCATCGCTTTGCCGGATGAGTTTGCTACATAAAGGGTGTGAGACCGCCGAAGACGTGGTGGACCTCGAAGGGTGTGTAAATGCGTACCGAGAGATTACGACGATTGTTCCCCGACCGCGGCCGCCCGGAGGCCGGTCGTGTCGATGACGGCCTCATCGCGCCGTCTTCGCGTGCGCAGCCAGCAGAACCGCCGCTGCCCACCGTCGGCGGCCGGATGCTTTCGCGGATGCAGTCACCATCCGATTCCGGCCGACCCCCTTCGCCTGACATCTACACGGAACATTTCGGGCTGACGATGCGCCCTTTCGCGCTTGCACCCGATCCCGAGTTCCTGTTCTGGCCCCCCGCGCACCGCCGCGCCTACACCATGCTGGAATACGGGGTGATGACCCATTCCCCGATTACCCTCATCACCGGCGACATCGGTGCGGGCAAGACAACCCTTCTTCTGCACCTCTTGCGCTCGCTTGGCCCCGAGGTGCGCGTCGGGCTCATCTCCAACCCCAACGGGGCGCGGGCCGAACTCCTCCGCTGGGTTCTCATGGCGCTGGACCAGCCGGCCGGACTGAACGAAAGCTATGTCGATCTCTTCACACGCTTTCAGGCCTTTCTGATCGACGAATACGCTTTGGGCCGTCGGGTTGTGCTGATCTTCGACGAAGCGCAAAATCTCAGTGCCGAGGCGCTGGAGGAACTGCGCATGTTCACCAACATCAACGCCGGCAAGGACGAACTGCTGCAACTCGTCCTGGTTGGCCAGCCCGAACTGCGCGAAATGATTTCCCGCCCCGAGTTGCGCCAGTTTGCCCAGCGCGTTGCCTCCAACTACCATCTCAGCGCCATGGATCAGCGAACCGTCCGCGCCTACATTCTGCACCGGCTCAAGGTCGCGGGGCGCGAAGAAAGACTCTTCACCACACCCGCCGTGGACCTGATCTACCAAAGGACCGGTGGCGTGCCCCGCCTTGTGAACCAGCTTTGCGACCTGTCGCTTGTCTATGCCTTCAGCAACGACAAGCGAATCGTGACGGCTGTGACGGTTCAGCAGGTTCTGGACGACGGGGCCTTCTTCAAAGTGAACGACGCGGCTGTAAAGGGTGACATGCAGGCATGATGTTTGACTTACACTTCTACTTCGTCCTGTTCCTGCGGCGTCTGCCTTACGTGCTGATGATCATGGCGGCCAGCACAATGGTCGGCGTCATGGTGGCCTTCTACGTGCCACCGGTCTATCGCGCCGAAGCCCGGCTGCTGTTCGAAAACGCCGAGATCCCGGATGAGCTTGCCGCCTCGACAGTGCGATCTTCGGCCAACGAAGCCCTGCTCTCGATCCAGCAGCGTATCCTCACGCGGGCCAATCTTCTGGCCCTGGCGGAACGCTTCCAGATCTTCGCGGACGTGGAGGACATCGCACCCGACGTGATGGTCGAAGCAATGCGTGACAGCATCTTCATCTACATGCCGCAGCCAGAGGGTGGCACCGGCGTTATCACCGTGTCCTTCGGCGCATCGACCCCGGAAATCTCAGCCGGCGTCACCAATGCCGTGGCCGAAGACATCCTGGAACAGAGCGTCGAGTTGAGGACCTCCGCATCCGGCAACACGCTCGACTTCTTCGAACAGGAAGTCCGCCGCCTCAGTGATGAGATGGTCGCCCAGAACGCCAAGATTCTTGAGTTCGAAGAGGCAAACCGCGATGCCCTGCCCGAAAGCCTGACCTACCGCCGCGGTCGTCAGGCCACCGAGCAGGAGCGTCTGCTTCAGGTAGACCGCGAACTCGCCTCGCTGCGCGACCGGCGCCAGCGGCTCAGCGATCTCTATGACCGCACCGGGCGTCTGGCCACCTCGGTTGGTGACCTGACCCCGGAACAGGCGCAACTGGAAACGGTGCGTCAGGAACTCGCTTCCGCGCTGGTCGTCCTGTCCCCGACGAACCCGCGTGTCCGCGCCCTGCAAACCCAGGTCGCCGCGCTTGAAGAAGCCGTCAAGGAACAGCTGGACGCCGCAGGTGGCGGCACGCTGTCTACGTTCGAGGTGCAAATGCTCGATATCGACGGGCAGATCGAGTATCTGGCCGAGCAGAAGGATCTGATCGAAAAGACCCTCGACACCATCAAGGCTTCGATCGAGGCGACCCCGGGCAATTCGATGGTGCTTGGCATTCTGACCAGCGACTACGAAAACCTGCGTGTCCAGTATGACCAGGCCGTCGCCAGCCTCGCCAACGCCCGCATGGGTGACCGGATTGAAGTTACGGACCGTGGCCAGCGCATCAGCATCATCGAACCTGCCGTACCGCCCACCTTCCGCTCCGAACCCAATCGCAAGCTGCTGGCGGTAGGCGGCTTTGGCGTCGGGGTATTCCTGTCGGGTCTGCTGGTCTTGTTGCTTGAACTGCTCAACCGCACCATTCGCCGTCCCTCGGAACTGGTCAGCGCGCTGGGGATCACTCCCTTCGCCACCATTCCTTACATCGAAAGCAGGGCCGATGTCCGAAGCCGCCGGATGCGGCTGGTCTGGGGAAGTCTTGGCGTTGCTGTCGTGCTGCCGCTTCTGCTTCTGGGCATCGTTGTCTATGTCATACCAGTTGATGAGGTGATCGCTGTGCTGACCGAATTCTTCGGTCTCGGCGTCGACGTCGACCCGCAACTGCCAAGCACATCGGGGTAGATCGCCTATGGACCGCATCCAAAACGCCATAGCCAAGGCCCGCGCTTCGCGTGACGGCAGCATCACCGGACATCGGGCCGGCAAGGCCAACCTTCCGCAACCGTCGAAAGCCGGCGTGGACTGGTCGACACTGACGGAACTTCGCCTCTCCCCCACCGTCCTGGACGACAACCGCCTTGTTGCGCATCGCTCTGGCCCGGATTCGACGGTGTTCGACCTGATGCGCATCAATCTGGTGCGCCAGCTTCAAGAGCACCGCTGGACACGCGTTGCCATTACCTCGCCCGGCGTTGGCTGTGGCAAGACCACCGTGGCGCTGAACCTAGCCTTCAGTCTCGCCCGCCTGACCGATATCCGGGTGATGGTTCTTGAACTGGACTTCCGCCGCCCCACGATGTTGCGGGCCTTTGGACTGAACCGCCGCCAGAACTTCGCCGGAGTCCTTGCCGGAATCGAGCAGCCGGAAGACCAGATAACCCGCTGGGGCAGAAACCTCGCCTTCGGGCTGAATTCAGCCCAGGTGCCGAACTCTGCCGAACTCCTGTCGTCAGACCTTGCCGCCGATATCGTCGATGTGATCGAAGACAGCTTTCGCCCCGATGTAATGCTTTTCGACATGCCGCCGATGAATGTCGGGGACGACACGCTTGCCTTCGTCGATCAGGTCGATTGCGCTCTGATGATCGCCGCCGCCGAGGAAACGCCGATCAGCCAGATCCAGCAGTGCGGCAAGGAACTTGCCGCGCACACACAGGTGCTTGGCGTGGTCCTGAACAAGTGCCGCATGATCGCCAGCGGCGAGAATTACGGCTACGACACCTGACACGCCCGGCATCGCTCGCAATATCGCTGACGCACCGCCTTAGATCGGATTGATCCTTCCCGGCGTCGCCGGGCAAGCGAGCAAGGGGCCGGGCAAACCCGCCACTTCGAGAGGTTCAGCAGGACGCCATCGCCCGGCGGATGCGCGACCTGGGACTATTCGTTCAGCGCCGTGGTCAGATGCGTGCCGTAACTGCTCTTCCCGAAAATCCTCGCCCGCCCGGCAAGGGCGTCGCGGTCGATCCAGCCTTGGCGGAAGGCAATCTCGTCCGGCGACCCGACCTGCATCCCCTGCCGGTCCTGCAAGGTGCGGACGAAGTTCCCGGCATCCAGCAGGCTGCCCGGCGTGCCCGTATCCAGCCAGGCAAAGCCACGGCCCATGCGTTCGACCAGCAAGGATCCTTCGGCGCGGTAGCGTTCCAGCACATCGACGATCTCAAGCTCTCCCCGGGGGGAGGGCTTGATCTGGGCGGCAAGGTCCGGGGCGCGGCCGTCAAGGAAGTAAAGCCCGGTGATCGCAAAGTTTGACGGAGGCACCTTGGGCTTTTCGACCAGCGCCGTGACGCGGCCGTCGGCATCGAAAGCCGCAACGCCGTAGCGCTCCGGATCGGCGACATGGTAGCCAAAGACCCTCCCGCCAGAAAGTTGCGCATCGGCCCGGGCCAGGACCTCGGGCAGGCCGTGGCCGAAAAAGATGTTGTCGCCCAGCACCATGGCCGATGGCGCGCCCGCAAGGAAATCGCGGGTCAGCAGATAGGCCTGCGCCAGCCCCTCGGGCTTGACCTGGATGACCCAGGTAAAGCTCAGGCCCCATTGGCTGCCGTCGCCCAGCAGCCGCTGGAATTGCGGTTGATCCTCAGGCGTGGTGATGATCGCGATTTCGCGGATCCCGGCCAGCATCAGCACCGACAGCGGATAATAGATCATCGGCTTGTCGTAGATCGGAAGCAGCTGTTTCGATGTGCCGAGCGTGATCGGCCAAAGCCGCGATCCGGTGCCCCCGGCCAGAAGAATGCCCTTGCGTTTCATTTGGATAATTCCCTGAGGATGTCGGAAAGACCCAAGCGCCAATCCGGTCGCTGAATGCCGAACGCGGCCTCAAGCGACCTGCAGTCCAGACGAGAGTTCATTGGGCGTCGGGCTGGTGTGGGGAAGTCGGCGCTGGGGATATTCTCGATCCGGCAGGAAAGCCCCGCCTGCCGCATGATTTCGGTGGCAAAGCCTGCCCAACTGGTGTCCGGCGCGCCCGAGAAGTGGTGCGTCCCGCCTGTCGCCCCATCATCCCGCATCGCCCGGGCCGCGGTCAACAGCGCCGCAGCAATCGCGGCAGCCGGGGTCGGGCCGCCGATCTGGTCGGCAACCACCCGCAGGACCTCACGTTCGCGCCCCAGGCGCAGCATCGTCTTCACGAAATTCGTCTCATGCGCCGATACGACCCAAGAGGTCCGCAAGATCAGGTGCCGGCCCCCTGCCGCAAGTATGCCCTGCTCTCCTGCCAGCTTCGAGCGGCCATAGGCGTTCACCGGCGCGGTGGGATGGTCCGGAGGGAAGGGCCGATCCCCCAGGCCGTCAAAGACATAGTCGGTGGACAGATGCAGGAAGGGCAGGCCCTTCGCCGCCGCCGCCCGCGCCATCGCGGCGGGGGCCGCGCCGTTGACCACCGTCGCCGCGGCTTCCTCGGCTTCGGCACCGTCGACCGCCGTCCAGGCCGCCGCATTGATCACCGCCTCGGCGCCAGTGCCCGCGACTGCGGCCGCGCAGGCCGCCGGGTCCGCAAGGTCGGCCTCGTCCCGGCCCAGAAACTGCGCCTCGGGATCAAGCCGCGCCAGTTCGCGCGCCACCTGGCCGGTCTTGCCGAAAACCAGCAGCCTCATGCCTTCGACCCCAGCCGCTGCCCGACGCCTTGCCGCGACAGCAGCGGCTCCCACCAGGCGCGGTTGTCCAGAAACCAGCGCACGGTCCGGCGCAGCCCCTCGTCCAGCGTGACCGACGGTTTCCAGCCCAGTTCCTCGCGGATGCGGGAGGGGTCGATGGCGTAGCGCGCGTCATGGCCCGGCCGGTCGGTGACGAAAGTGACCAGCCGTTCATGCGGCGCACCCGCGGGGTGCATCTCGTCCATCAGCCGGCAGATCGCCGTCACGATGTCGATGTTGCGCGCCTCGGCCTCGCCGCCGATGCAGTAGGTGCGGCCCGGTGTGCCCCGCTCGACGACCGTCAGCAAAGCCTCGGCATGGTCCTCGACAAAAAGCCAGTCACGCACATTCTCGCCCTTGCCGTAGACCGGTATCGGCCGCCCGTGCAGCGCATTCAGGATCACCACCGGGATCAGCTTTTCGGGAAAGTGGTAGGGCCCGTAGTTGTTGGAGCAATTGGTCAGCAGGACCGGCAGGCCATAGGTTTCATGCCAGGCCCGCACCAGATGGTCGCTTGCCGCTTTCGACGCCGAATAGGGGCTGCGCGGATCATAGGCGGCCGTCTCGTCGAACCGCCCCTCGGGCCCAAGCGACCCGAAGACCTCATCGGTCGAGATATGGTGGAAACGGAATCCCTGCGGCTTGCCCTGCCCCGCCCAATAGGCCCGCGCGGCCTCAAGCATCGTATAGGTGCCCGTCACGTTGGTCTGAACAAACTCTCCCGGCCCGTCGATCGACCGGTCCACATGGCTTTCCGCGGCCAGATGCATCACCGCATCCGGGGAATGCGCGGCAAAGACCCGGTCAAGCGCCGCGCGGTCGCGGATGTCGGCCTGTTCAAAACTGTACAGGTTCGAGCCCGCCACCGGCGCCAGGCTTTCCAGGCAGGCGGCATAGGTCAGCGCGTCGACATTCACCACCTGATGCCCGCGTGCCACCGCCAGCCGCACCACTGCCGACCCGATGAACCCGGCCCCCCCGGTCACCAGCAGCTTCATGTCTGCCCCCAGCGGAACGGGCTGCCGATCTCGGCAAGCAACGGGGCCCCTGCGTCCTTTTCCGACAGGATGGGTGCCCTGATCCCCCAGTCGATTCCAATCGCCGGATCATCCCAGCGCACCGCGCCGTCATGCTCCGGGCTGTAAAGGTCAGAGCATTTGTACTGGACCTCGGCATCGTCGGTCAGCGTCAGGAACCCGTGCAGGAAGCCTTTGGGCACCAGAAGCTGCCGCCCGTTCCCGGCCGACAGCTCCACCCCCAGCCACTGCGCACAGGACGGCGATCCCGCCCGGATATCCACGACCACATCCAGAATCGCCCCCCGCGAGCAGCGCACCAGTTTGTCCTGCGCGCGCGGCGGCGACTGGAAGTGCAATCCGCGCAGCGTGCCCTTCGCGGCCGAGAAGGAATGGTTGTCCTGAACCCAGCGGAAGTTCAGCCCTGCCTCTTCCATCCGTGCGGCGTTCCAGGTCTCGCAGAACCAACCCCGCGCGTCACCGAAGCGCCTGGGAGTCAGGATCACGACGTCGGCAAGGGCTGCAGTTTCGACCAGCATTCTTGACAGCCTTAGGTTTTACGTCATTGGAACCAGATAGAACCAGCTTTTGCAAAGCCTGCCTACCCGTTTAGGCCGGAATCAAGTCAGCCGTCTGCATCCACCGGGTTCGCCAAGGCTGCCCGCCACCGCCAGTCGGGCAAACGGCGACACAGGATCCGGCCAGAAGACCCGTCTCAGGGCCAGTGCTGAACTGCGGTCCGCCGAACAGCGCCTGCCCGTTTCGCCCTGGGGCTCGGGGCAAGGCCGTCCGCTCGCGGCAGAGCGCCATACCAAACGATTTCCAAGGCCCCGGCCATCGGCGTCCAGTCCTGACGAGGGGCCTCTTCGCCCGACCAGCCCCTGGCGGGCACCCCGCCGCTGCTGCCAGTCCAACCGCCGCGAACGCCCTCTGTCTCCAAATAGGCCGCAGGGCCAGGGCCGCGCGGCCCACCACAGATCAGGGCACGTACTTCCGCCAGTCATGCTCTTCCTTGAACCCCAGAACCTCCCGGATCTTCCGGTTCGAAAGCAGCCCCTCATGCTCTCCCACCGGGCGGCTGAGCGGCACTTTCGGGAAGAACTGCGCCAGCAGCTCGGCATTCGGCTGCGGCACGGCATTCGTGTCATTGGCCGCGTTGAAGACCTGAAACCCAAGACCATCCTTTTTCAGGCACAGATCCACGATCTGCCCCAGATCGCGGGCGTCGATATAACTGAAGGTGATCCGCCGCCTCAGCCCCGGATCGCCCTTCAACGGCGGGAACAGTGTCGCATATTCATGCGGCTCGATCACATTGCCGATCCGCAGCGCATAGACATCCGCCCCGAACCGGCGCTGGAAACTGCGCGCGGTCACCTCGTTCACCTTCTTGGACATGCCATAGCTGTCCATCGGGTCGATGTCGTAGTCTTCCTCCAGCGGCAGCACCTTGGGGTCCACCACCCCGTCCGAAAAACACACCCCATAGGTCGTCTCGGACGAGGCGACGATCACCTTGCGGATCCCCATCTTCAATGCCGCTTCCAGCACGTTGTAGCTGCCCATCACGTTGACCCGATAGGTCTCGGTATCCGGCATCATCCCGTGGCGCGGGACGGCCGCGAAATGCACCACCGCATCAAACAGCTGCGCGCCGGTGCCCGTGTCCATCTCGTCATAGCCCGCATGGGACCGCATTGCGGAATAGACCTGCCCGGCATCGGTGATATCCCCGATCAGGTCATGCACCCCGTCCAGCCCCAAAGGCACCCGGTCGAAGTTCAAGACCCGGTGGCCCTGCGCCGCAAGGTAAGCCACCACATGCCGCCCCGCCTTGCCCGACCCGCCCGTGAACAATACCCGCATCGCCGATCCTCCTGAGTTCGCTTGATCCTACGCCCGCAGCCCAGACCCTTCCACCCCCCACATCTTGCGCCCCACCCCCCTTGGGTGATCTAATGCCTGCGCATCCCAAGACGTGAGCCCCCCATGCCCAACGACCTCCTCTCCGGCGCGCAAACCTATGACGCCTCCTCGATCGAGGTCCTCGAACCGCTGGAGGCCGTCCGCCTCCGCCCCGGCATGTATATCGGCGGCATCGACGAACGCGCGCTTCACCACCTCGTGGCCGAGATCCTCGACAACGCGATGGACGAGGCTGTCGCCGGCCACGCCACCCGCATCGAGGTCGAGCTTCACGAAAACAACACCGTCACCATCCGCGACAACGGCCGCGGCATCCCGGTCGACCCGCACCCGAAATTCCCCGACAAATCCGCGCTGGAGGTGATCCTGACCACCCTCCACTCTGGCGGCAAGTTCAGCGGTGACGCCTATTCCACCTCCGGCGGCCTCCACGGCGTCGGCTCCTCGGTCGTCAACGCGCTCTCCGACCTCCTGCGCGTCGAGGTCGCCCGCAACAAGGAGCTTTACGTCCAGTCCTTCTCCCGCGGGGTCCCGCTGGGCCCTATCGTCAAGGTCGGCCCCGCCCCGAACCGCCGCGGCACCAGCGTCACCTTCCGCCCCGACCCCGACATCTTCGGCCACCAGAACCTGAAACCCGCCCGCCTGCTGAAGATGGCCCGCTCCAAGGCCTATCTCTTCTCCGGCGTCGAAATCCGCTGGAAAACCGCCCTCTCCGATGGCGAAACCCCGCAAGAGGCCACCTTCCGCTTCCCTGGCGGCCTTGCCGACTATCTCTCGGACACGCTCCTGAAGACCACCACCTACACCGACCGCCCCTTCGCCGGCAAAGTCGGCTTCCCCGAGAAATACAACGTCCCCGGCTCGGTCGAATGGGCGATCAACTGGACCCCCGCCCGCGACGGCTTCATCCATTCCTACTGCAACACCGTCCCCACCCCGGAGGGCGGCACGCATGAGACCGGCTTCTGGGCCGCGATCCTGAAGGGCATCCGCGCCTACGGGGATCGCGTCAAGAACCGCAAGGCCGACCTCATCACCCGCGACGACATGCTGACCGGCGGCTGCGCCCTCATCTCCGTCTTCATCCGCGAACCGCAATTCGTCGGACAGACCAAGGACCGCCTCGCGACCGAGGAGGCCGCCAGATACATCGAGAACGCCGTCCGCGACCATTTCGACACCTGGCTTGCCGCCGACCCCAGATCCGCCGGCTCCATCCTCGATTTCCTCGTCCTGCGCGCCGAGGAACGCCTGAAGCGGCGTGAGGAAAAGGAAACCCAGCGCAAGACCGCGACCAAGAAACTCCGCCTCCCCGGCAAGCTCACCGACTGTTCCTCCAAGACCCGCGAGGGGACGGAGCTTTTCATCGTCGAAGGCGACAGTGCCGGCGGCTCTGCCAAAGGCGCCCGCAGCCGCGAAACCCAGGCCCTCCTGCCGCTCAAGGGCAAGATCCTCAACGTCCTCGGCGCCGCCTCATCCAAGCTGAACGACAACTCCGAGATCCGCGATATCTGCGAGGCCCTGGGCGTGCAGATGGGAACCCGTTTCAACCTCGACGACCTGCGTTATGAGAAGATCATCATTATGACCGACGCCGATGTCGACGGCGCCCATATCGCCAGCCTGTTGATGACCTTCTTCTTCACCCAGATGCGCCCCCTGATCGACAAGGGCCACCTCTACCTCGCCTGCCCGCCGCTGTACCGCCTGACCCAGGGCGCGCGCCGCCTCTACGTCGCCGACGACGCCGAAAAGGAACTTTGGCTGGCCAAGGGGTTGGGAGGCAAAGGCAAGATCGACGTCCAGCGCTTCAAGGGCCTGGGTGAGATGGACGCCAAGGACCTGAAAGACACCACGATGAACCCCACGACCCGCAAGCTGATCCGGGTGATCATCGATGAGGACGAACCGGGCGACACCTCCGACCTCGTGGAGCGCCTTATGGGCAAGAAGCCGGAATTGCGCTTCCAGTATATTCAGGAGAACGCGCGGTTTGTGGAGGAGTTGGATGTGTGACCGCAGTGGCGCACCGCTAGAGTGGACTTAAGGCCATTTTGACCAATCGTGTCAGTCCGGTTCCGCCAACTGCGCCGCCAGCATCGCCGCGAAGGCCGGCCGTGCTTGGCAGCGTCCAAGCCAGTCCTCCACGGATGGAAAAGCTTCCAGCAGTGTCGGATGTCCCTGTGCGTAGCGCAGACATTCCGCCACGCAGATCTCAGCCGCCGTGAACCGCTGGCCCACCAACCATGCGGCAGCAAGCGTAGGGTGGGTGCCAACCCACCAAACCTCACCCTACCCTGTCAGCTTTGCATCCCACTCCCGCGCCCCGGGCCCGACCCGGGGCCCCCACGTCCACCCAAAGACCCCGGCGCAAGCAGCGTAGGTCGGGGCTTGCCCCGACTCTGCCCCCCCCGATTCGTCAAAAGGGTTAACGCCGAATGCGTCTTGCGCGCGTAGCAAGCGTAGGGTGGGTGCCAACCCACCAAACCTCACCCTATACCCTGTCAGCTTTGCATCCCACTCCCGCGCCCTCGCGCCCCGGGCCTGACCCGGGGCCCCCACGTCCACCCAAAGACCCCGGCGCAAGCAACGTAGTTCGGGGTTTGCCCCGACTCTGCCCCCCCGATTCGTCAAAAGGGTTAACGCAGAATGCGTCTTGCGCGCGTAGAGACGAAAGGAAGACGCAAGGAAGACAGAAGGAAGACCGCCAAAACCCCAGCAGACCAACGGGTTAACCCGCAGATCGGCGGTTCAGATGATCGCCCCCTCCACCACCGCCCGCCCCGCCGTCACCCGCTCATAATGGAGGGCCGACAGGTCCAGCGTCCGGTAGCAGCCATGCACGATCCACTCCGCCGTCCCCCGCCCCATCGCCGGCGATTGTTGCAGCCCATGGCCGGAAAAACCATTCAGGAACAGGAAGTTGCGCACCTCCGGGTGCGGCCCGGTCACGGCGTTCTGGTCCAGCGTGTTGTAATCATACTGCCCGGCCCATTCGCTGATCACCTTGACCGCCTCGAAGGCCGGGATGCGGGTGGCAAGGGCGGGCCAGATCTTGTCTTCCCAAAGCCCGTAATCCATTGAAAAGTCGTCCAAATCGACAGCAGGATCATGGTCCGCATACCCCCCCGCCATATAGGTCCCGCCCCCCACCTCACGCGCAAAGACGCCTGATGGGTCGATGGTCAGGGGCAAGGGCCGGTCCAGCGGCCGCTCAGCCTGCAAGACCCAGGTGAACCGCTTGCGCGGCTCGATCGGCAGGGAAATCCCCGCCATCCCCGCCATCTTCGCCCCCCGCGTGCCCGAGGCATTGACCACCCATCCACAGCTGATCGTCCGCCCCGAAGCAAGGCTAACCGACTGTATCTGCTGACCATTCTGCGACAGTTTCAGATCTGAAACCTCATCCGCCACATATTCCACCCCCGCCTCGCGCGCCTTGCGGCGGAACCAGTCGAACACGGTGGAGCCGTCGAAATACCCCTCATCCAGCGTGTTGAGACTGCCAAGGATCAGGTCATCCACTTCGTAGAACGGAAACTCGGCCTTGATCTGGTCAGGTGTGAGCAGGCGCGTTCCCGCGCCGTTGGCCGCCTGAACCTTCTGGTTGGCGCGCAGTACAGCCGCAAAGCCTTCGGTGTCGGCAAGGTAAAGGTAGCCGAAGTTCTGGATCCTGAGATCAGGCACCCGCGTGTCCCCCCCCATCCAGCCCCGCAAGGACTGGACGAAATCCCCGCCGAACTGCGAGATCTTGATGTTCAACTCGGTGGAAAACTGCTGGCGGATGCAAGAAAAGCTGAGCGTTGTCGCGGCTTTGGCATAGGTGGGGTCCCGTTCCAGCACCAGCACGCGGCCTTGGAAATCCGGGTTCTGCGTCAGCCACCAGGCGGTGGATGAGCCCATGATCGCCCCGCCGATGATCACGACGTCATAGGTGTCGTGTTTCGGTTCCGCCGCAAAGCCTTGCATGGCCGCCCTCATCCTGTCGCTTCCTGAAGCATGTAGCGCGGCCGCAAGCGCCCGTAAATCGCCGCTGTCGGCCTCCAGCGACCCTGCGCGCAGCGCGTCGAGAACGGTGGTGATGCTGGTACTGGCAAGTTCCGCATCGTGGGTGACGATGGCCCGCCGGAGCGGCCAGCTGACCTTGGGGCGCGGTTCGATATGGCGTTCGAGGTTGTCGGTGCGGAGTTCGACGAGTCCCGGCATCACCAGATCGCCACCGCAATGCACTGCGCCGGATGGGATCGTGCCGCCCTCGACGATATCGGTGATCAGGCCTGCGGCAAGGCGGACCTGGCCGCGCAGGACCTCGCCCAGCAGAACCAGCGTGGCGTTGGCGGGAATGGTTACCGTCTTCGCTCCATATCCGGTCCAGAAGCCGGCCCGCAGGCGGGGCTTGCTGCCACAGGCCTGTCACACGCATGCAACACTGCCGCGACAGACCTCCCGCGATGACCCTGACGCATCGTTTCGCTGTCTACGATGCCTTCGACCTGCTTTTCGTTGGTATTCTCCAGCGTTTCCGGGAACATCTTGCCGAAGGTTCCCGTGTCGGCAATGGCGATGGCGATGGCCCCAGTCCTCCTCCCCGGCCCAAAGGCGCGTGAGAGGTTGATGGCCCAGATCAACCCGTCGGCCCCACGGATGAACTCGAAGAAGCGACGGGCGCCAAAGCGCAGATCGCCAAGCGGCATGAAATTGCGCCACCGAGATCCAGCCTGAAAGCGGCTCGGGCGCGGTCAGCACGGGGTTTTCCGTCTTCGCGGCGGATGTCGATGATGCCGTGGCCGGGCACGGCGAACCGCGCGCCCGCGTCGTCATGAGTCATGATATGGCCGGTGCCGAGGTCGGTGGTGGTGGCGGTGCCCGCGTAGGCCACCCATTCGGGCGGCATGCCTTTCGGGTAGCTGCCCTTGTTCTCACCCTCGATCGCGACTGTCACCTTCCCGCTGCGATTGTCGCGGGTGACGTGGGTCTTGTGCGACCAGAAATCGCCCGGCAGGATCGCCGTATAGTCAAAACGGGCGGTGCACCGACCCCACGATGTCAAAGCTGATCGCGGCGCAGACCAGACAGGCCAAGATCACGGCAGGAACGGCAAAGGCCATGCGGCGCTTGGTGGCGAAGCCCTTGGTGACGGTGTCGGCCAGCGCGGGGGAGAGAGCGGTCATGGTCATGGCTCGATGTCCCTTCACCAGCTTGTGACGGTAGTGGTCGGAAATGCGGTCGATCAGGAGGATGCTTGCGAAAAGCAGCGGGAAGATCACCTCCACCTCGTCGAACCGGCCCTGCCCCCACTGCATCGCATGTTTCAGGTCATGGCCGATGCCGCCCCCGCCGACCAAGCCGAGGATCGCGCTGGCGCGGACGTTGATCTGGAACCGGAGGAGCGCAGAGCCGAGCCAGTTGGGGCGATCTGCGGGATGGCACCCAGCGACATCCGGGGCACGAGCTTGAACCGACGGAAAATCATCGCGCATCGGCTTTGCCGGGTGCGCGCTTCGGTGCCGTTCAGGGTCAGAACGTTGCGGCCATCGACAAGATTCTGGCCGGAGGTGGCTTCGATCAACCGATTCATCAGGCGAAGGAATGTCGATTTTTCAGCGCCGGAGCGACCAATGATGCCCACGAAAGCCGGTCCGTCCAGGGTGAAGCTGACATTGTCGACGGCGGTCTTGCGCTCGAAGCTCCGTCTCACCGATTGAACCGGCAGCATCACGTCAACCCGGTTCGCTGCGGTCGTGCTAATGGGCCGCAATGACAATCGTTTCGCGTTTCGGTGAAACTTGCGTGACAAAGTCGGTTGGCTACTCAGGCCGGTCGGGAGGGATATCGACCGTGGGAAGCCAGGGTTTGATGTCCAGAAGAGGCGTGCGATCGAAGGCGTCGGCTGCGTCCAGCACGACATGGCCGGCCTCAATGTCGATTGACAGAATACGCGCCACGGCAATGGCAATCGGGTTCGGCCGCGCAGGTGAACGCAGGGCGAAGACCCCGGTCGGGCCATCGCGATGAGCCGGACTTTGCACGATGACATCCCGCCGCGCGCGCCCGGTCCAATAAAGCAGGATGACCGCTTGCCCGGCCTGAAGTCCGGCCAGCCCCGGGCGAAAGGCGGGGTCGATCTCGGCCGTGAAAGAGCCACCTCGCTCGCGCGCTTCGCGCAGGTTCTTCGGGCAATCGCCCGGCTCCCATGGCGTCCGCAGGCGCCCGATGAACGCCAGGCGGGCATCGTCCGCGCTCGCCGGATCGACCGGCAGTGTGATCTCCCCGGCGCGGGGCGTGGCAGGATGCGGCATGGTTTAGCCCCCTTGGGATCACGAAAAGGCTGGACAAGTTGTGCCCTGCCCGGCCTTTCCGTCAAGCGTGTCGTGGCAGGGTTTCAGGGCTGGGTCGATGCGCCATGCTCCCTGTCAGAATGGTCCATCGCGCCGCCCGGTTCGACCTCGAATTCTATTTCGATCCGCCCGGCCTTTTCGAAGATCGGCGCGCCCTTCACCAACTGCCCTTCCGCAATTGGCGCGGTGAGGCCCATGAACATGATGTGATGGCTGCCCTGTTCCAGGCTGACAGTAACGCCAGCGGGGATTTCCAGAACCTCGACATGGGTCATCATGGCGATGCCATTCGCGTCGACCTTGCTCTCATGAAGCTCGACCTTCTTGGAGGCGTCGCTTTCGACGCCGATCAGGCGCTCTGCTTCGGTGCCGTTGTTGACGATGGCCAGGAAACCACCTGCAGCCATGGCACTTGCCTGGGGCCGGGGGATGTACGGATGGATGATCTGAAGATCGCCGGCGATGATCTCGTGCGCGGACGGCGGGGTGGCAAGAAACATCGCGATGGCGAGGGTAAGGAGGGCTTTCATCGCAGTAACCTCGTTGATTTGGCGCTCGGGTGGCGAAAGGGCCGGTTCCAGACGGGCGCCGGAACAAACGCGCTTTGGCCAGAGCGTCGGGTGCGAGGTCCTCGGACCATGGCCCGACGGCGATCCGGCCGGCGGATGTCAGGCAAGGCCCGGGCTTGGTCGGGTCGGAGCTAACCGCGCCAATCAGACGATGGGGGGGGGCCGTGGGCCGGGTGGGCCGGGTCAAGAACCGTGCGGATGGTTCGTGCGGCGGGTGGGGCCATGACCTTTGCCAGAAGCACCAGATCCAGATCCTGAAGCAGGCCCTGCAAGGGGGTCAGATCTGCGGCGGCCGTGATCAGACAGGCAGGGCAATCGACCTGACCGGGGGAGGTGTCGGGGTCGCTGTCTCCCCAAATGTCGGCAGGACTGCCACCGGCCAGAAGAGCCGCCATCAGGACACTGTCGGTCTGGCTGGGGGCACGGTGGGCGAAGCCGGTCGCCACAAGGGCAACGGCAAGGACCGCAAGGATCAGCGTCCCTTGAAGGCTGGTGAAGACCCGCGTCAGCATGCGACAGCGATGCCGCCAGGCCGGGCAGGGGTCAATGGTCAAGCGGGGCGTGCGACAGCGCGGCATTCGGGGCCGGGCCCTGCTGCACGGCGCCGGGCAAGAGATCGACCAGACTGCGCGCCAGATCCGCCATCTGGTCGGACAGCGGGTTTGTCCGCCGCCAGACCAGACCCACCGTCCGGCCCGGCCGGGGGGCAGGCAGCCGTTGGACAACGACCGGCGCCGAGCGGGCTTCGACCGGCGCGGCCATTTCCGGGATCAGCGTGACACCGATCCCGGCGCCGACCATCTGGACCAGGGTGGAAAGCGACGACCCCTCCATGATCTCGCCCGAGGGGCCGGGCGGCAGCTTGCAGAAGGCAATCGCCTGATCGCGAAAGCAGTGGCCCTCTTCCAGCAGCAACAGCGGCATCGCGCGCAGGGCGTCCAGACCGGGCGCAGGGTGGCTGGCCTGCGACAAGGGGCGGACCAGCAGGAATTCTTCCTCGAACAGCGGATGCTCGGCCAGGGCGGGCTCTGACACCGGCAACGCCACCACGGCCAGATCAAGCCGCCCTTCGACCAGATCACGCACCAGACGCGAGGTCACTGCCTCTCGCGGGCGCAGGTCCAGACTTCCGAAACGGTCGGCGAGCCGCCCGATGATCTGCGGCAGAAGGTAGGGCGCGATGGTGGGGATGATGCCAATGCGCAGGCGACCTTGCAGCGGACCGGTCGAGGCCCGGGCCAGCGAGGCGAGGTCATCGACGGCGCGCAGAACCTCACGCGCGCGAAGGGCGAATTCCTCGCCCAGGGCGGTCAGGCGGATCTGGCGCGGGCCGCGTTCGACCAGCGGGGCACCAAGGATCCCCTCCAGCTCCTTGATCTGTAGCGAAAGGGCGGGCTGCGAGATCGCCGACGCCTCGGCCGCGCGCCCGAAATGGCGGTGGCGGGCAAGCGCGTCGTAATAGCGCAGATGCTTAATTGTCAGGTGTGTCATGACTATTTCATATCGCGGCGATTAGAAAATGAAAATTCCAGTTATGAGTGACCCATGATAGCCATATGCCATGGCCTGAGAACCGAGTCGTCGCCCTGCCCTTCCGGGCCCGGGGCTGTGCAGTGTTTGTTTCAGGCCGCGAAGACCTTAGCCATACGAGGAGAGCAAGATGGACGGCAATGACGCAGGACGGTCGGGAAAATGCCCGGTGGTACACGGCGCGATCACCACAACCGGGACCACGGTGATGGACTGGTGGCCGAAATCCCTGAACCTCGACATTCTTCATCAGCACGACACCAAGGTGAACCCTCTGACCGGGTTCAACTATTCCGAAGAGGTCAAGAAGCTGGACTTCGACGCGCTGAAGCGGGACATGGTCGCGCTGATGACCGACAGCCAGGACTGGTGGCCGGCGGACTGGGGCCATTACGGCGGCTTGTTCATCCGCATGTCCTGGCATGCCGCTGGCACCTACAGGATGGCCGATGGCCGCGGTGGCGCCGGGACCGGCAACCACCGCTTCGCGCCTCTGAACAGCTGGCCGGATAACGCCAACCTCGACAAGGCCCGCCGCCTGCTGTGGCCGATCAAGAAGAAATATGGCAACCGCCTCTCCTGGGCCGACCTGATGGTGCTGGCGGGGACCGTGGCTTACGAATCGATGGGCCTGAAGACATTCGGCTTCGGCTTCGGGCGCGAGGATATCTGGGCCCCGGAGAAGGACACCTGGTGGGGGTCGGAAAAGGAATGGCTGACCGACCAGCGCTATCCGACCAAGGAGGACCGCTCCAGCCTGGAAAACCCCCTCGCTGCTGTTGTCATGGGCCTGATCTATGTCAACCCGCAAGGCGTGGACGGCAAGCCCGACCCGTTGCGCACCGCGATGGACGTGCGCGAGACCTTCGCCCGCATGGCGATGGATGACGAGGAAACCGTGGCGCTGACCGCAGGCGGCCATACCGTCGGCAAGGCGCACGGCAACAACAATGCCGCCCTGATCGGGCCGGAACCGGAAGGTGCGCCGATCGAGGAAGGCGGCCTTGGCTGGAACGTCCA
>PNJK01000003.1 GCA_013821825.1 Rhodobacter sp. | reverse complement strand
CCCGACTTCTCGATCACGCAGTTGCCTTCGCAGAGCCGGTCCTGCGGGCAGATGCGGCCGCAGATTTCCGGGAAAGTGTTGGTGGCCTGGCTGATCTCATAGGCCTCTTGCAGGCGGCCCTCGGCCGTCAGCTTCAGCCAGTCGGGGATGTTGTTGTGCAAGGGGCAATGCGACTGGCAATAGGGCACGCCGCACTGGCTGCAGCGGCTGGCCTGTTCGGCGGCCTTGCGATCGGCGTACTCGCGGTAAATCTCGTGGAAATCCTGCGCGCGCGTAGATGGGTCGCGTTTCTCGGGCATTTCCTTGCCCAGCGTCACGAATTTCAACATCTTCTGCGTGGCCACTGCAGCGCCTCCCAGCGGACTATTCGGGAGCGACTTGGTACAGTGGATCCGGCTGCAATAAAAGTCAGTATAGTTTACCTATTTACTGGTTTTTTGGCAGATGCGGCAGGCGGATCGACGTTTTTCTGTCAAAATAGGTCAGTATGGTTTCCGAACCGCCTCAAAAACCCAGAGAAAGCGCAAGAAGTGCCGCAGTTCCCACGATGATTCGCCACCAGCCGAACAGCGCATAGCCGTTGCGGCTGATGTAGTTCAGCACCCAGCGCACCACGAGCATCGCTGTCACGAAAGCCACGGCGAACCCCACGGCAATCTCCCACACCGCGCCGAAATCCAGAACGCCCCGGTTCTTGAACAGGTCATAAGCGACGGCAGCCCCCATCGTGGGCAGACTGAGCAAGAAGGAAAACTCGGCCGCCGCCCGTTTTTCCACGCCCAGCAGCAGCGCCCCGACGATGGTCGCACCCGACCGGGATACTCCGGGGATCATCGCAAGGGATTGCCAGACACCAATGACAAGCGCTTTCCCATAGGGCAGAGCCAGCGCGTCATCGTGGACCGCAGGAGGCGCGATACGGTCGATGACCAGAAGGACGAAGCCGCCAAGGATCAGCATGATCGCAATCAGGACCGGGGTTTCGAACAGGACGTTCTTGATGAAGTCACGCGCAAGAAGACCAACGATCACCGCTGGCAGGAAGGCAATGAATACCGAAGCTATCGACCGCCGCGCCGCGGCATCACGCCGTGCCCGCAGAAAAAGCCGTGTCACCAGCGCGGCGTAGACCGAAGCAAGCGCCAGGATCGCCCCAAGCTGGATCACCACCTCGAAGGTCTTGCCCTTGGATTCAAAGCCAAGGAAATGCCCCGCCAAGAGAAGATGCCCGGTCGAGGACACCGGCAAGAACTCTGTCAGCCCCTCCAGCAGGCCGAGAAGGGCAGCGGTGACGGTCGAGTCCAACCGCTTATGCCTTCTTCAGGTTCTTCGCGGAATCCTTGATGGCCGCAAATTGGCCCGAGGAGCGATAGCGCCACAGATACTCCGGCAGCACCGCCTCCATCGCGGTCGGGGTGATGCCCAGATCAGCAAAGCCCTTGGCACCGGTCGCCACCACATTGTCACGGGCTAGGTTCTTCACCTGATCGCGTGTGATCATCTTGTTTTCGATCAGGCCAAGGGTCACGGCCTGCAGCATGTCAAAGCCGAAGGCCATGATCCGGGCGATGAAGAACGGCACGTTGACCACGGCACGGCGGCGCTGGATAACGGTCAGCATGCGGCGCATCAGGCTGCGGAAGCTGTCGACCTCGGGCCCGCCAAGTTCGTAGATACCCGGCGCGGCCCGGCCCAGAGCTCCCATCGCGGCCGCCTGAGCCACGTCATCGACGTAAACCGGCTGGAACCTGGTATCGGCGCCGACCACAGGGAGGATCGGACCCATGCGGGTCATGGCAGCGAAGCGGTTGAAGAAGCGGTCTTCGGTTCCGAAGATGATCGAGGGGCGCAGGATCACGGCACCGGGAAACGCGGCCAGTACGACAGCCTCGCCCTCGGCCTTGGTACGGGCATAATCGCTGTCAGACCCGGCATCCGCGCCAATGGCCGAAATCTGGACCAGTTGCCCAACGCCTTCTTCTGCCGCGATGCGGGCGATCCGGCCCGCCCCCTCGGCCTGCACCGAATCGAACGTGTTCTTGCCGGACCGGTTCAGGATGCCAACGCAGTTCACCACCGCATCCGCCCCATGGAGCATCGCGCGGACGCTGGCATCGTCGCGGATGTTGCAGGCCAAAGGCTCTACCTGCCCCGGCGTGCCGTAGGGCTTGACGAACAGCGCCTCGTTCGGGCGGCGGACGGCGACACGGACCCGCCAACCCTCTTTCGCCATGCGCCGGGCGATGTAGCGGCCGACAAAGCCCGACCCACCGAAAATGGTGACAAGCTTGCTCATCTGGAAACTCCTGCCCAAACGCGCCCGAAAGCACTGGAAACTGCCCGGATGAATACCTGTCGCGGGAAGGCCGGGCAAGGCCAATCCGGCGCGGCGAATTTCGCGCCGGGGACCGTTGACTTCGCCATACGGGGTCGTTACATCGCCCATCAGTGCCCAGATGGCGGAATTGGTAGACGCACTGGTTTCAGGTACCAGCGCTGCAAGGCGTGGAGGTTCGAGTCCTCTTCTGGGCACCAATAGACACAAAGAATGCCGGTGACCTCAATAGGTTGCTGGCTCTTTTCTGGTTGTTCCCCCTCGCAGTCCCCTTTCGCCGCTTGCTGATAGCTGGCGGTCATGTCCAACCACGTTCGTCGCCCCCCAAGATTCCCTTTACCTCAAAATGCAACGTGAGGATTCGCGTGCAGCCCCCGCTTGGCGTGCGCTTGCGTTCTGGCACCCCTGACAACCGGTCAGCATCTTTTGCGCCGCCCGGAGTGGCCGACAGACTCGATCCATTTTTCCGTCTCTCGACCCCGACCTGCGCTGCCTCGGAACCATGCAAATTGACTTTCTCGCGGACAAAATGACCGGTTGCTGTGCTGCCATTCCGCTGACGTTGGCCGACGCTGACTGCAGGTGCCCTGTCTGTGAAATCCCAGAAGGTTGGTCACCCGGCGCGGGGGCAGGCAGCAATCACCAGACTCCAACCGCGGACCCCACAAGATGAACGACCCGCATCATCGAGCCATTGGAACGCGTTTGGTCCGAGAGACAATGGCGAGGGCCAGCCCGACCGTTCACAGTCGAGAACAGATCGTCGACCGTGTCGTCGCGGGGCAGACCGCGGCAGAGGTCGCGGCGGCTCTTGCTGTGTCTGTCCGCAAGGTGCGCAAGTGGCTCGCCCGGCTTCGTGCGGGCGGGCAAGCTTGTTGGCCGAGGTGATGGACGCCATGTTGCGCCGCACCCGCGTCACCGCTAGCGACAACCACGGACCGAAGCTGAAGTCGGCCCACGGTTCAGCCACATCATGATCATCTTCGCCGCCTGCACGAACCGCATCCTCGGGTAACGCCTGCCACGCTTGGTGATCCGGCCGATGCCCGGAATGGTCATGATGTTTGCGCAGTTCTTTTCGGTGCGGCTGGTGTCTTCGATCTCTGCTGAAACGTCCTCGATCCTTTTGTCCAGCCAAAGCCAGTCGCAATAAGGCCCATCAGGATGCCCCGCATCCCGGGCGAAATCTCGTCCCGACGCTGTTCCAGGATCGCCTCGAAGGCGTTCTTCAGGGCCCTGAGGCCGGAAGGGAAGGTGATCCCTTGTTCGATCATAAAGGCGCGGATCTGGTTGATGTTGCCGTCCGAGGCGAGACCAGCGGTGCCCTGACCCGATGCAGGGCCTGAAGATCGAGTTGATCCTGAGTCCTCTCTGGAACCGTCGGCAGGTTGGGCCGCAGGGCCGCCTCCGCATCGTTGCAGCCGCTCTTCTGGCCCTTGTTGAAGGGCTTCACATGGCTGGCCGTAATGCCCCGCAGTGCCCCACTGACGAAATGGGCGCCGAGGCAGGCTTCCATCCCGACGATGCAGCGGGGGAGCTGTTCCAAGGTGCGGCAGCCCGGGACGCTCCGCTTCTTCTTCTTACATATGGCCGCTTCTCCTGCCGGTAAGGGGGTCATCCCGCTTCGGGATAACCCTGCATCGGGGAAAGCGGTCGACACATCCCATCAGCGGACTTTCAGACATTTCCAGATCATCCCCCCAAGCGGTCGTTCGTTTTCTCGGAGACGGGACATCCTTGAACTGAATCTGGCCAAAGGCACAGCCGGCCATCTGTTTGGGTTCCCCAAGCTCGCCCGCGTCCAAGCAAATGGGCGGCTCAGAGCGCGGGCTGGCCCGACAGCCATTTTGCGATTTCAGCCGGCGCGCAAGTCAGTTGCTTCGCGGTGCCGTCGGTGAAGCGCAGAAAAGCCGGCAGGTTCAGGCCATTCACGCCGACAATCACCGGGATTTCCCGCTCCATTGCCTCGGCGATCAGGGGCACGAAACCACGACCCTCGGCTTCAAGCTTGCCGAATTTGTTGACCACCAAGAGGTCGGCCCGGGCCAGATGCCGTGCCGCTTGCATGACGGCGTCTTCCAGGACGCCCCCGTTCAGGCGGCACCCACTTGCCCCGGGGCCCAGATCCTGGCTGATGCGCAGGACCGGCCCGGCGGGCAGGACCATCAGGTCCATGTCGCACGGATGGCTCTTGGCGCGGTCGAAATTGGTCTGGACGGTTCCGGCAAGCCTTGCGCCTGCGCTTCGCAACTCGGCCACGACCGCGGCGATACAGGCATCGGTCGCGCCGCGACCTTGCAGGCTGACATAGCCGATGCGCATCAGCCGGTCCCCAATCGGGCCAGACCCCTGATCTCGGCCCGTTCCATCAGGGTTTGCGCAAAGGCACGCGCCGATTGCGCCCAGACCGCTTTGCGGGCAGCATCCTTCAGACGCGGCTGAACCACGTCGTAAGGCAGGATCTCGCCCCGTGCATGGGCATCAAGCCGGATGATGTGAAATCCGAACCGCGATCGGACCGGGTCTTGTGTGATTTGGCCCGGGGTCAGGGCCACGAGAGCCGCCTCGAATTCGGGGGCCGTTTCTCCGGGACCGATCTGGCCCAGAAGCCCCCCCGATTTTGCCGAGGTGCAGGCCGAATGCCGCGCGGCAAACTCGCTGAATCGCCTTGGGGCCTCTGCCAGTTCATCCGCCAGCGTCCTGGACAGGGCCCGGGCATCGGCTTCGGCCGCCTTGTCGCCGGGTTTCGCGGCAATCAGGATGTGGGCCGCTTCCCAAAGATCGGGGGCGCGGAACCGGTCTGGCCTCGCCTCATAAGCGGCCCGCAGACTTTGCTCGTCCGGCTCGACCGGTGCGATACGGGCTTCCAGATAGGCGCGGATCAGGGCTTCGTCCTCGGTTTCCCATTGCCCCGGCGCAGTTTCCGCAGGCGTGGCCTTGACCCCCTCGGCGCGGGCGGCTTGCAGGCAGGCCTCGCGCAGGGCCAGGGCCTGCGCCGCCGCGCGCCAGGCAAGACCGGGCTTGCCCGGCGGCGCGGGGTGGTTCTGTGCCTCGGCGGCAATCGCCGCAGCGGGGATTTCAACACCGTTGACAAAGACGGGCGGCAAAAGCGGGGCGGTCATGTCCTAGCGCCCCCGAACCGGGCCGACGCCCGAAGGCCCGGCCTTGGCCCCACGGCGCGAACGCACGATCTGATAGCCCGGCCGCCAGAGATAGCGCACCGGGGCCGAGACCATGTGGACCAGCCGGGTGAAGGGAAAGGTGATGAAGATCGCCAGGCCAAGAAGGATATGCGCCTTGTAGATCCAGTTGACATCGGCAATCTTGTCGGCCGCGCCGGGCTGGAAATAGACGATGCCCTGCGCCCAGCCCACGAACTTCAGCATCTCGCTGCCATTCAGATGCGCCAGCGTCGGGATGATCGACCCAAGCCCGAGGATCACCTGAGCGACCAGCATGACGATCACCAGATTGTCGCCAAAGCTGGAGGTCGCCCGGATGCGCGGATCGCCGAACCGGCGGACAAGCAGGATCGTCCCGCCGACCAGCGCCATGGTCCCGGCGATGCCACCGAGCACCACGGCCAGAAGCTGCTTGACAGCGGACGACACGCCGAGGGCGTAAAAGACGGCGGTCGGGGTCAAGAGGCCAACCAGGTGCCCGAAGAAGATCAGGATCACGCCGACATGGAACAGGACCGAGCCCAGAACGAAGCTGCGCCTGCGCAGAAGTTGGCTGGATTTGGATTTCCAGGTAAAGGGATCGCGGTCATATCGGACGATCGAGCCGACGACCATGATCATAATGGCCAGATAGGGCAGGACGCCAAAAAGGAAGTATTGCATGTCAGCCTCCGGTCAGGTCAGGGCCGGCGCCTGGGGCGCGGCATGGGCGGGCAAGGGGGCCATGCGCGAAAGCACGTCGCGCGCGGCCGGACAACCGGCATTCGGATCGGGGCCGAACATGACCTGCGCCTCGGCATAGGTCTGGTCCAGCGCCACCGTGTCGGTAGGGTCGTCCATCGTTTCAGCAAGCAGCGTCTGTGCCGCTTCCGTCGTGCTGTCGGCCCCGGCGAAATCGACCAGCGCGGCCAGAACGGCGGCATAGGGGCTTTCGCGCCGGGCAAGCCTTTCGGCCAGGGCCACAAGGATCGGGCCTGCGTCGGAAAGGATGCCCTGCGCTTCCTGCCGGGTCTGGGTCGACAGGAACTCCAGCAGAACCGGAAGATGATCGGGCAGTTCGGTCCCTGTCAGGTCAAAGCCGCCCGCACGATAGGTTTCCAGAAGGTCCACCATTGCCCCGCCCCGGTCCCGGCTTTCGCCATGGACATGCTCGAATAGGTTCAGGGACAGGGTGCGCGCCCGGTCAAACAGCAGGACATAGGTTTCCTGCACCTCAAACAGGTCATGCGCGCCAAGCCAGCGCAGCAACGGCTGCAGCGGGGCCAGGTCCCGGGGGCCGAAAAGGCCCTCGTCCCGCAGGACCACGGCGATCTCCGGTATCGCCGATTGCAGGTCGGCCGTGGGGTAGGACAGAAGGGCGGAGAGCGCTTTGAAGCTTTTCATGACAGGAACTCCGTCGGGGCGCGGAACTTCTTCTGGCCGAACAGCGTCTTGCCCGATGACCCGGACGAGCAGCCATTGCCGTCGGTAAAGCCGCAGCCGCCCTTCAGGTCATAGGCGTCCTCGACCATTTCGCGGTGGGTGGTGGGGATGACGAACCGGTCCTCGTAATTGGCAATCGCCATCAGTTGATACATCTCTTCGATCTGCGCCGGCGTCATGCCGACGCGCTTGGCCACGCCAAGGTTGATAACCCCGTCCACCGTCTTGGACCGCATGTAGGACCGCATGGCCAGCATCCGCTCAAGCGCGCTGACCACCGGGGCCTCATCCCCTGCCGTCAGCATGTTGGCCAGATAGCGCACCGGGATGCGCAGGCTTTTCACATCCGGCATGTCGTCCTGTGCGGCGATCTGACCGGCTGCAGCGGCATTCTGGATGGGCGAGAGCGGCGGCACATACCAGACCATCGGCAGGGTGCGGTATTCGGGGTGCAGCGGGAAGGCGATCTTCCATTCCATCGCCATCTTCCAGATCGGCGAGTTCTGCGCGCCCTTGATCCAGTCCTCGGGGATGCCCTCGGCCCGCGCCGCGGCGATCACCGCGGGGTCGTTCGGATCGAGGAACACGCCAAGCTGCGCGTCGTAAAGATCCTTTTCGCTTTCCACGCTGGCCGCCTGCGCGATCTTGTCGGCGTCATAGAGCATGACCCCCAGATAGCGGATGCGCCCGACGCAGGTTTCCGAACAGACCGTCGGCTGGCCGCTTTCCAGACGCGGATAGCACAGCGTGCATTTCTCGGATTTCCCCGACGACCAGTTGTAATAGATCTTCTTGTAGGGGCAGCCCGAGACGCACATCCGCCAGCCGCGGCACTTCTCCTGATCGATCAGCACGACCCCGTCGTCCTCGCGCTTGTAGATGGCACCCGAGGGGCAGGCGGCGACACAGGCCGGGTTCAGGCAGTGTTCGCACAGGCGCGGCAGATACATCATGAAGGTGTTCTCATACTCGCCATAGATGGCTTTCTGGATGCCTTCGAAATTGTAGTCCTGGCTGCGCTTGGCGAATTCGCCGCCCAGGATTTCCTCCCAGTTCGGACCCCATTCGATCTTTTCCATCCGCTCGCCGGTGATCTTCGACCGGGGGCGGGCGGTGGGAAAGGCACTCATTTCGGGGGCCGATTTCAGGTGGTCGTGGTCGAAATCGAAGGGCTCGTAGAAGTCGTCGATCTCGGGCAGGTCGGGGTTGGCGAAGATGTTCGCCAGAACCCGCCACTTGCCGCCCTGCTTGGGCTGAAGGCTGCCGTCAGCCTTGCGCGTCCAGCCACCATTCCAGCGTTTCTGGTTTTCCCAGTCCTTCGGATAGCCGATCCCCGGCTTGGTCTCGACGTTGTTGAACCAGGCGTATTCAACGCCTTCCCGCGTCGTCCAGACATTCTTGCAGGTGACGCTGCAGGTATGGCAGCCGATGCATTTGTCGAGGTTCAGGACCATGCCGATCTGAGCACGAACTTTCATGGCTCACACCTCCGTCTTTTCAGTTGCGGTTTGGGCGACGGGCGTGTCCAGCCAGTCCACCTTGTTCATCTTGCGCAGGATCACGAATTCATCCCGGTTGGCGCCGACCGTGCCATAGTAGTTGAAGCCATAGCTTAGCTGGGCATAGGCGCCGATCATGTGGGTCGGTTTCGTCACCGTGCGGGTGACCGAGTTGTGGATGCCGCCCCGCTGGCCGGTGATCTGGCTGCCGGGGGTGTTCACGATCTTTTCCTGGGCGTGATACATGAACATCGTGCCGTCCTTCATCCGCTGGGAAACCACCGCGCGGGCGGTGATGACGCCGTTGGTGTTGAAGACCTCGACCCAGTCGTTGTCGACAATGCCCGCCGTGCGCGCATCCGTCTCGCTGACCCAGACCACCGGACCGCCGCGGTTCAGCGTCAGCATCAGGAGGTTGTCCGAATAGGTCGAATGGATGCCCCATTTCTGGTGCGGGGTGATGAAGTTGAGGATCACATGCTTCTCGCCCGGCGCCAGCGACTTGGTCGCCGCCGGAGTGATGGTCTTCAGGTCCACCGGCGGCCGCCAGGTGACGAAGAACTCGCCGAAGGCCTGCATCCACAGGTGATCCTGATAAAGCTGCTGGCGGCCTGACAGGGTGCGCCACGGGATCAGCTCATGCACATTGGTCCAGCCGGCGTTGTAGCAGACCTCCTCGCTTTCGATCCCCGACCAGGTGGGGGAAGAGATGATCTTGCGCGGCTGGGCGGCGATGTCGCGGAAGCGGATCTTTTCGTCCTGCTTCACCTCGGCCAGATGGGCATGTTCGCGCCCTGTGATCTTTTCCAGCGCAGCCCAAGCCTTCACGGCCACTTCGCCGTTGGTTTCCGGTGCCAGCATCAGCACCACCTCGCAGGCGTCGATCGCGGTCTCGATCCGGGCCATGCCTTTGCTGACGCCGTCCAGATGGGTGCCGTTCAGCGCCTTCAGGTGATGCACCTCGGTCTTGGTGTCCCAGGCGATCCCCTTGCCGCCATTGCCGACCTTGTCCATCAACGGCCCAAGCGCGGTGAAGCGGGCATAGAGGTTGGGGTAATCCCGTTCGACCGTGATATAGGCGGGTGCGGTCTTGCCCGGGATCAGGTCGCATTCGCCCTTCTTCCAGTCCTTCACGAAAGGCTGCGTCACCTCGCCGGGGCTGTCGTGCTGCATCGGCAGCTGCACGACATCGGTTTCGACACCCAGATAGCCCGGAACCACCTCGGAAAGGGTCTTGGCGAGGCCCTTGAAGATCTCCCAGTCGGTCTTCGATTCGTATGCCGGGTCCACCGCCGCCTGCAGCGGGTGGATGAAGGGGTGCATGTCCGAGGTGTTCAGATCGTCCTTTTCGTACCAGCTGGCGGTCGGCAGCACGACATCGGCATAGACGGCCGTCGTCGACATCCGGAAGTCGATGCAGGTCAGAAGGTCCAGCTTGCCCTTGGGCGCCTCGTCGTGCCAGCGCGCCTCAATCGGCTTCTGACGGCCTTCCTCGCCCAGATCCTTGCCCTGCACGCCGTGATCGGTGCCCAGAAGGTGCTTGAGGAAATACTCATGCCCCTTGCCCGAGGAGCCCAAGAGGTTCGAGCGCCAGACATAAAGGTTGCGCGGCCAGTTTTCCGGCGCGTCCGGGTCCATGCAGGACATCTCCAGCGCGCCCGATTTCAGCTCGCGCGCCACGTAATCCTTGGCCTCGATCCCCTCGGCCTTGGCCGCAGCGCCCACTTTCAACGGGTTGGTGCGCAGTTGCGGGGCGGATGGCAGCCAGCCCATCCGTTCGGCGCGGATGTTGTAGTCGATCAGCGACAGGCTCTCCCAATCGCCATCGGGCGCTGTGGGGGACAGGATTTCCTTGGCCGTCACCGTCTCATAGCGCCACTGGTCGGTATGGGCATAGAACATCGAGGTCGAGTTCATGTGCCGCGGCGGGCGCGCCCAGTCCAGCGCAAAGGCCAGCGCCGTCCAGCCGGTCTGCGGGCGCAGTTTCTCCTGACCCACATAATGCGCCCAGCCGCCGCCCGACTGACCGACGCAGCCGCACATCACCAGCATGTTGATGACGGCGCGATAGTTCATATCCATGTGGTACCAATGGTTCATCGCCGCGCCGATGATGATCATCGACTTGCCATTGGTCTTTTCGGCATTGCTCGCGAATTCGCGGGCGACCTGGATGATCCGGTCACGCGGCACGCCGGTGATGCGTTCCGCCCAGGCAGGGGTAAAGGGCACATCGTCATTGTAATCGCGGGCGACATTCTCGCCGCCAAGGCCGCGATCAAGGCTGTAGTTGGCGCAGAAAAGGTCAAACACCGTGGCGATCTTCGCCTCGGACCCGTCCGCCAGCGTGATCCGCTTGACCGGAATGGCGCGGGACAGCACCGCACCACGCGGGTCGTTTTCCCAGCCTTGCGTCGCATCGCCGCCGAACCAGGGGAAATCGACATTGACGACCTCGTCATGGTCGGTGTCCAGGACCAGGGTCAGCTTGGGCGAAACGGCCGTGTCACCGGCCTTTTCCTCAAGGTTCCACTTGCCCTGCTCACCCCAGCGGAAGCCGATCGAGCCATTGGGGGCCACCAGTTTCCCGGTTTTTTCGTCGATGCAGACAGTCTTCCACTCAGGATTGTTCGTCTCGCCAAGGTTCGCCGCCAGGTCCGAGGCCCGAAGCTGCCGACCGGGGACGAGATGGCCGTCAGCCCGCGTTTCCAGCTTCACCAGCATCGGCATGTCCGAATACTGGCGGGCATAGTTTTCGAAGTATTCGACCTGCCGGTCGAGATGGAACTCGCGCAGGATCACATGGCCAAAGGCCATGCCCAGCGCCGCATCGGTGCCCTGCTTGGCATTCAGCCAGATGTCCGAGAATTTGGCGGCCTCGGAATAGTCCGGGCAGATCACGGCCGATTTGGTGCCGCGATAGCGCGCCTCGGTATAGAAATGCGCGTCCGGCGTCCGGGTCTGCGGCACGTTCGAACCCCAGAGGATCAGGTAGCCGGCGTTGTACCAGTCGGCCGATTCCGGCACGTCCGTCTGCTCGCCCCAGGTCATCGGGCTGGCGGGGGGCAGGTCGCAGTACCAGTCATAAAACGACATGCAGGTGCCGCCCAGAAGGCTCAGGTAGCGCGACCCCGCCGCATAGCTGACCATCGACATCGCCGGAATGGGCGAGAAGCCCATCACGCGGTCGGGCCCATAGGTCTTGGTCGTATAGGCATTGGCGGCGGCATTGATCTCGTTCACTTCCTGCCAGGACGCGCGCACGAAACCGCCCTTGCCGCGCGCCTTGACATAGGAGGCACGGGCCACCGGATCGGACTGGATCGCGGTCCAGGCCTCGATCGGGCCCAGGGTCTTGCGCTTCTCGCGCCAGAGCCGCGCCAGCTTGCCGCGCACCAGGGGCGTCTTCACACGGTTGGCGCTGTAAAGATACCAGGAATAGCTTGCCCCCCGCGCGCAGCCACGTGGTTCATGGTTGGGCAGGTCGGGGCGGGTGCGGGGATAGTCGGTCTGCTGGGTCTCCCAGGTGACGATGCCGGACTTGACATAGATCTTCCACGAACAGGACCCGGTGCAGTTCACCCCATGGGTCGAGCGCACGATCTTGTCGTGCCGCCAGCGGGCGCGGTAGGTGTCTTCCCAGTCGCGGTTTTCGATCGTGGTCTGGCCGTGACCGTCCGCGAATGTGTCCTTGCGCAGGGATTTGAAGAAGTTCAACCGGTCTAGAAACTGGCTCATGGCGTGGCTCCGGGTATCGCGGGGAAGGGGCTGCGCGCCGAAGGGCTTCGGCGCGCAAGTTCGGGTTCAGCAGGGGTAGGGCGCGCCGCGGCGGGCATAGAGGGTCCAGTTCAGGACCACGTTGAAGGCGAAGAAGGCGGTCAGCCCCCAGAACACCGGCGCGGCCGAGGCGAAGGCGCCGAAGGACCAGGCGAACAGCATGCCGAAGAAGAACGGGCCATAGGCGGCGATGGCGGCGGTAAAGCCGATCACGCCTCCGGCCTGACGCGGCGGGAACAGCATCGGCATCTGCTTGAAGGTCGAGGCGTTGCCGACGCCGGCAAAGAAGAACAGCGCCAGCATCGCCGCCACGAAGATCGGGAACGAGTCAAGGCTGTCCACCGTGGTCACCGTCCAGGCGACATAACCTGCGAAAACCAGCATCCCGAGGCCCGCCCAATGCGTCACCCGCGCGCCGCCGAACTTGTCGGCGACGGGGCCGGCGATGACCCGGCTGGCCGATCCGACCAGCGGCCCCCAGAACGCCCAGGCGAGCGGATCGGGTGCGCCGTCATATTCGCCATAGATCGAGCGGATCAAGAGCGGAAAAGTGGCGGCCAGGCCCGAGAAGGCCCCGAAGGTCATGATGTAAAGCGAGGTCTGCGCCCAGGTATTGCCCGACCGGAAGATGTCGAACTGTTCGGAAAAGTTCGACGTGATCGGGATCGACTTAAGGAACAGCCAGGCGGTGATGCCAAAGACGGCCACGAAGGGGATCATCACCAGCGGTGCGTTCTGCAGGTAGACCTGGCTTTCAACCCCGGCCTTGACCATGGTCTGCGGCTCTCCGACCCAGGCCATGCCGCCCAGCAGCGCGAAGCCGATCACCCAAGGTGTCACGAACTGCACGATCGAGACGCCGAAGTTGCCGATCCCGGCCTGAATGGCCAGCGCCGTGCCTTGCAGGCGCTTGGGGAAGAACATGCTGGTCGAGGGCATGAAGCTGGAGAAGTTGCCGCCGCCTAGACCCGCAAGGAAGGCCAGCAGCATCAGCACCCAATAGGGCGTCGCCGGGTTCTGCACCGCATAGAACCAGCCGACCAGCGGGATCAGCAGCGACAGGGTGCTCAGCGACACAACATGTCTCGTGCCCCAGATCGGCACCAGAAACATGTGGATCAGGCGCAAGGTGCCGCCCGCAAGGCCCGGCATCGCCGCCAGCCAGAACAGCTGGCTTGGGGTGAACTGAAAGCCGATCTGCGGCAGGCGCACGACCAGAGCCGAGACCAGGAACCAGGTGATGAAGGCCATGGTCAGCGCGGCGGTGGTCAGGATCAGCGTGGTCCAGGCACGCGCCTTGCCCTGCGATTCCCAGAAAGCGGCCTTCTCGGGTTCCCAGGCTGGCAGCCAGGTGCCGCCCGCCTTTTCTGTGTCTTGTGGCATGATGGGGTCCTTTCGGGACTGCAAATTGATATCAGGACGCCGGGCGCGACTTGCCGCCGCCCAGCCGGGCGATAGCATTGCGCAATTCGTCAATGTTCGAGAAACTGGCGGTCACGGTCAGCCCGTTGCCGCGGTCCGCCAGGGCGACCCTTGTCCCCCCGAGCAACCCCGCCAGATCGGCCTCGGTGTCGCGTTTCAGCTTTGCCTCGGCCGCGATGGCGTGATCGACCGAGGACAGCATGTATTCGTCGTCAAAGCCGCCCTCGGGTTCCTTCAGCCAGATCAGACAGGCTGTCCAACTGATGAAGGCACCGGCAGCGATGATGAGGAAGAAGGTTGAGGAATCGACGAACATGAACACGAACAGATAGAAGACCGCACCAACGTTGCCATAAGCCCCGGCCATGCCGGCGATCTGCCCGGTGACCCTGCGCTTGATCGAGGGGATGATGCCAAAGGTCGCCCCCTCGGCCCCTTGCACGAAGAAGGAACTGCCGACGGTGACGGCGACAGCGACGACCAGCGGCCAGCGGCTGTCCATCAGCCCCATCATCACGAAGCCCACGCCGATGCCGAACATGTAGGCCAGCATCACGAAGCGGCGGTTGCCCATGCGGTCGGACACCAGACCACCCATCGGCCGGGCGAACAGGTTCACGAACGCGAAAGTCGAGGCGATCATGCCGGCGGCCACGGGCGTCAGGCCCCAGGTCTCCTGAAAGAACATCGGCAGCATCGACACCACGGCCAGTTCGGCGCCGAAGTTGGCGAAATAGGTCAGGTTCAGCGCGGCGACCGACGAGAAGGGATAGCGGTCATCTGCCGGCACGCCCTTTTTCAGGATCGGCACATTGACCTTGATCGCCAGCCAGACCTGATAGGTCACGATGACCGCGATGGCGCCATAGCCGATCGCCGCCGTGATGCCATCGACATAGCCCATCAGCTGCAACCGGTACACGACGATCGACAGGACGCCGACCATGGGCACGGTGAAGAGGCACAGCATCACCAGATCGCGCCAACTGGACACTTCCAGCGCCGATGCCTTGCGCGGCTTCTTGTGCGTGTCCTTGCTGGGCCCGTCGGTGATGGCGAACCAGTAGAACACGCCGTAGGCCGCCATGATCGCGCCCGAGGTGGCAATCGCCCAGCGCCAGCCGTCCGGCCCGCCGTAGACCACCAGCGCCACCGTCGGAATGGTCATCGCCGCCGCGGCCGAACCGAAGTTGCCCCAGCCGGCATAGAAGCCCTCGGCAAAGCCGATGTCGCGCGGCTTGAACCACAGCGCGGTCATGTGGATGCCGACCACGAACGAGGCGCCGACCGACGACAGCACCAGACGCGAGACGAAAAGCTGCTCGCGCGTTTCGCCGAAAGCGAAGACGAATGTCGGGATGGACGTGGCGACCATCAGCACCGAAAACACCCGGCGCGGGCCCCATCTGTCCAGCGCCATGCCGACGAGGATGCGCGCCGGAATGGTCAGCGCGACGTTGGCTATGGCAAAGAGGCGAAGGTCATCCTTGGTCAGCCAATCCGCCGAGGCCAGCATCGAGGATGCCAGCGGCGCCATGTTGAACCAGACGTAGAAGCAGATGAAAAAAGCGATCCAGGTCAGGTGCAGCGCCTGGATGTCCTTGTTGCGGACGCGGAATAGATCAGAAACTTGCATGGATGTTCCCCTGGATTACCGCTCGCCCTTGGGCAGGTCGGGTGTCGGAATGATCAGGAGCGGGCATTTTACCCGCCGGGCCAGAAAGGCCGAGACCGAACCGAAAGTCATGTGGTCGAACTCTTCGACCAGCGCGTCGAGGCGCTTGGTGATGAAGCCAAAGGGTCCGCTGTCGGGCTGGTGACTGTGGCGTGCCATGACCAGAAGGTCCGGGTTCTTCTCTTCGGTCGCGCGCAGGATCATCTTGCGCGCGTCGCCCTCAGCGATGATGACGCGGGCCTCGATGCCTTGCGCCCCCAGTTCCGCCGCTGCCGCATCCGTCGCTGCCTTCTGGGCGGCGAATTGCTCGTTGAACATGTCATCGGCTTCAGCAGTGGTGGAACCGATATCCTCGACCACCGAAATCAGCGTGATCGTGGGCTTCAGCGCCGCAAACATCTGCCGGACAGTCTCCAGCGCAATCCGCGCATTTCGCGAGTCGTCATAGGCAAGCATGATTTCCATGGGTTTCTCCCGGACCGTAAATCGCCGCCAATTGACGGTGGCTTTGGCCCGGTTTGCTTGACCCAGATCAAGCCGGTGGTGTGGATTGCCCACGAAGTGACACGCCTTGACACGTATCGGTTTCGCCGGAGATTTCCGTCAGTCCGCGATCGTTGAGCCGCCGTTCGAGGGTTGCCGGGTTTGCCTCTCACGCTTGACATTTATCAAGTCCACTGCAAACCATCGGGCCAGAGGAGCAAAGATGAGACCAACAGACCTGGCCGAGATTCGTCGCCTGTCGCTGTTTCGCGACATGTCGCAGCAGTGCTATGAGCAACTGACGCGTGGCGTCTATGTCCAACATTTCCCCGAAAGCCTGACGATGATCCGGCAGGGAGAACCGGCCGATTTCCTGCACATCCTGCTGGATGGCCAGGTCGAGCTTTTTGCCAGTTGGGGTGACCGTGAGACCACAATGTCGGTGATCAAGCCCATAGGCACTTTCATCCTCGCCGCAACGATCCGTGACGCGCCCTGCCTTATGTCCGCCCGCACGCTCGAACGATCACGCATCATGCTCTTGCCCTCGGCGAACCTGCGCCAGGCGTTTCGCGATGACCGCGGCTTTGCCCATGCGATCGTGGATGAACTTGCCGGCTGCTACCGTGCGGTCGTGCGCCACGCCAAGGGCATGAAGCTGAGGAATTCCCGCGAAAGGATCGCATCCTATCTGATGCGTCAGGCGCAACTGGCCGGCGACGTGCGCAGCTATCAGCTTCCGGTGGAGAAGCGCCTTCTCGCCAGCTATCTGGGCATGACCGCAGAAAACCTGAGCCGCGCGCTGCGCGGGTTGGAAGAGGACGGCCTCAAGGTCGACGGAACCCGCGTCATCATCACCGACCCGATCAAGCTGATGAAGATTGCCAAGCTGGACATGCTCATGGACGGGCCCGACCCGTCGCCGACGACAGAAGCCGCGTCCTTGCCAAAGGCGACCGCCTAGATGTGATTTCTCATCAGGGTGTTCATCCTGTGGGGTTCGCGGCTGGAGTTTGGCGATTGCTGCCTGACCCCGCGCCGGGTGAACAGCCTTCTGAGATCTCACATCTGGATGTTGGACAGACCGATCCGGGAAGACAGCGGTGGATCGGAACGAAGTGACAATTTCTGGCGTTCTTCCGGAATTCGGATGCCGGTTATCTCAACAGATCGTGCTTGAGGCATGCATCCGTGAGCATTCAATGCCTCAACTGGGCGCCACTACCCAAAGGCCGCGCACCCGCAAGGGGCGCGGCCTTCGGTTTTCCGGGCATCGGCCCTATACAGCGTGCGCCATTTCGGATAGTGGCCCCGGACGGCCAGGATTCCAGGTCGCGGGCGAGGAGGCCCGCACCAAAGGGACAGAGGCCGTTTGGCTTATCGGGCGCACCATGCGCCCCCCTTTGGAAAGACATCCATGACGATGACAAACGTGGCCGCGCCGCTGGCGCAGGCTTTGGCGGAAAGGGGCTATGAGGCCCTGACCGCCGTGCAGGCGGCCGTTCTGGCCGAAGGCGTCGCCGGGCGCGACATGCTGGTGTCGGCGCAGACCGGTTCGGGCAAGACGGTGGCCTTTGGTCTGGCCATCGCACCGGAAATCCTGGGCGGACAGGACCGCCTGCTGTTTGCGGACGTGCCGCTATCGCTGATCATCGCTCCGACGCGGGAACTGGCTCTGCAGGTCGCGCGGGAACTGGAATGGCTTTATGCCGGGGCCGGGGCCAAGATTGCCACCTGCGTCGGCGGCATGGATTATCGCACCGAAAAGCGGGCGCTGGAACGCGGGGCGCATATCGTCGTCGGTACGCCAGGCCGCTTGCGCGATCATATTGAACGTCGCAGCCTTGATCTGTCGGGCCTGAAAGCCGCCGTTCTGGACGAAGCCGACGAGATGCTGGACCTTGGCTTCGCCGAGGATCTGGAGTTCATTCTTGCCGCCGCTCCGCCGGAACGGCGCACGCTGATGTTCTCGGCCACCGTGCCGAAGGAAATCGAAAAGCTGGCGGGCACTTTCCAGAAAGATGCCCTTCGTATCGTCGCGCAGGGTGAGGCGAAGCAGCATGTCGACATCGAATACCGCGCCTACAGTGTGGCGGTGCGCGACCGCGAGCACGCGATCTTCAACATCCTGCGCTTCTACGAGGCTCAGACAGCGATCGTGTTCTGCAAGACCCGGGTGAACGTGAACCATCTGATGGCGCGGATGGGCAACCGGGGCTTTCAGGTCGTGGCGCTGTCCGGGGAACTTTCCCAGCAGGAACGCACCCATGCGCTGCAGGCGCTGCGCGACGGTCGCGCAAGGGTCTGCATCGCGACCGACGTTGCCGCTCGGGGCATTGACCTGCCGGGGCTGGAACTGGTGATCCACGCCGATCTGCCGTCTAACTCGGAAACCCTGCTGCACCGGTCGGGACGCACCGGGCGGGCCGGGAAGAAGGGCGTGTCGGCGTTGATCGTGGCACCTGCGGAATTCAAGAAGGCCCAGCGCCTGCTGTCTGGCGCAAAGGTCGTGGCCGAATGGGGCAGCGCCCCGGGTGCCGATGACGTACAGGCCAAGGATGACCTGCGGATCATGGAACATCCGGCCCTGCTGGCTGGTGCCGGCGACGAGACCGACCTGGCGCAGGGCCTGATCGACCGGTTCGGCCCCGAGGCTGTCGCCGCTGGTTTCGTGCGGCTGTGGCGCGAAGGACGATCGGCGCCAGAGGTGCTGTCTTCCGACCAGGCCACCCCGCCATCCGGCCCCCCGCGCGAACGCGGAGAGTTCGGACCTTCGGTCTGGTTCCGCCTGTCGGTTGGCCGCGCGGGCCGGGCCGAGGCGCGTTGGCTCTTGCCGAAGATCTGCGAGGCAGGCGGCATCGCCAAGGATGGCATCGGCGCGATCCGTGTGCGCGAGGATGAAACCTTTGTGCAGATCGCCGAGGCTGCTGCCGGCAAGTTTGGCGCCTCGGTCGAGCTGGACCGCGACCTCATGATGGAACGGATCGAGGGCGAACCCGATCTGGACCGCCCGCGCAGTGCTCCGCGGTTTGAACGGCCCGAACGTCGGGAAAAACCCGCCTATGCGCCGAAGCCGTCGCGCGTGGTCGAGGAAGAGGCGGCTTCCGCCCCGCGTCCTGAGCCGGCGAAGAAGCCTTACGTCAAGCGCGACGACAGCCCGCGCCCGGCTGCTGCAGCGAAACCCGCCTATGCCAAGCCCGCCTATGCCAAGCCAGACTGGCAGGACAAGCCGAAGCCCTTTGCCCGGCGCGACGACAGCCCACGCCCTGCCCGTGACGAGTATCGCGCCCCCCGCACGACCGACGGTGATGACGGCGCACCCAAAAAGCCGCGCTGGTCGCCGGACCAGAAAACCACGCCGCGTGCTGGTGGGTTCAAAAGCCATGGCGGGGCCGCCGGGAAGCCTGCGCGGGCGGAGGGCTACAAAAGCCACTCGGCCGAAGGCACCGGCTACAAGCCGAAAGGCGAGGGCTTCAAGCCGCGCGGCGAGGGGTTCAAGCCACGCGAAGATGGCGACCGTCCGGCGCGCAAGCCCTATGCCCCCAAGGGCGACGATGCCCGTCCGTTCGTAAAGCGTGACGGCCCGCCAAAAGCCGGTGGCTTCAAAAGCTATGCGGGGGGGGGAAAGAAGCCCTTTGACAAGGCGGCTCCCCGGCCCGCAAAGCCGAAGGCGGATGCAAAGGACACCTCCAAGCGCTTCGTGCCGCCGAAAGGACCAAAGCGCTAGGATTTAGGCCAGGGTCAGGACCGGAGTTTTCGAAACTCCGGTCCGATTTCCTTGAAGAGACCGGCTCTAGCCCCGCAGCCTTCGCATCGCCTCGGAGTGCATGGCTGGTGGCAATGCAACGACGCCGCTTGCCTGCGCGCCCGGCGTGTTGAACCGCAATTCCGCGCCCATCCGATCCGTCACCACCGCCCCGGCGCGGGTGGCGATCAGGCTGCCGGCGGCGATATCCCACTCCCAGGCGTCGCGCAGGGTCAGCATCCCGTCATGCCGCCCCTCGGCCGCAAGGCACAGGCGATACGCCAACGAGGCACGAAAGCTGCGGTGGACGTCGGGCACGCCACCGGGCCATTTTTCAGGCGCAAGATTGGCCTTGGTCGTCAGGATGTCGGCACGTTCCAGGCTTGACCGACTGCTCGCGACGATGGGCTGGCCGTCCTTGAGGGGCGGAGCAGTCACGGCAGCGGTATAGATCTTGTCCAAAGTGGGCAGAAACACGACTGCCGCTGTCACCTGGCCCTGATGCGCGACGGCAAGCGAATGGGCAAAAGTCTCTTCCCCCGCGATGAAGGCGCGTGTCCCGTCGATGGGGTCGACGATGAACACGCTCGCGCGCGACAGGCGGGCGGCATCGTCGGGCGTTTCCTCGGACAGCCAGCCGTAATCCGGGCGGGCGGCCAGAAGCGTGGCTTTCAGCATGTCGTTGACGGCAAGGTCGGCCTCGGTGACCGGGCCATGCTCTCCGCCCTTGTCCCAGACCTTCGGCTCGCGCCGCCAGAAGCGCAGGGCGATGCCCCCGGCTTCGCGCGCGGCATCGGTCAGAAGGGCCAGATCATGCGCCGGCAAGGGTCATCCTGTCGATCAGAAGCGAGGGCACGCGGGTCGACAGATGCGCACGGGCGTCGTTCGCGGGGATGATCCGCAACAGCATGTCGCGCAGGTTGCCGGCAATAGTGCATTCGTGGACCGGATAGCCAATCACCCCGTTTTCCACCCAGAAGCCGGAGGCTCCGCGCGAATAGTCGCCGGTTGTCGGGTTGATCGTGGACCCGATCATCGAGGTCACCAGCAGCCCGGTCCCCATCTGCGAAATCAGGTCATCCCGGCTGTATGAGCCTTGCGTCAGGTCGATGTTGCCGGTCGAAGGCGATGGTGGCGCCCCGGCCCCGCGTGAGGCGTTGGCGGTTGACTCCATCCCCAGCTTGCGTCCGGTCGCAAGATCAAGCACCCAGCCGGTCAGCACGCCATCGGCCACAACGTCACGGCGGCGGGTTGCCAAGCCCTCGCCATCGAACGGGCGCGAGCCGGAGATGCGGGGGCGGTGCGGGTCTTCGATCAGGGACAGGCCCGCAGGCAGGATCTGCTTGCCCAGCAGATCACGCGCCCAGGACGAGCCGCGCGCGATCGAAGAGCCGTTGATTGCCGACAGAAGGTGCCCGATCAGCGATGCAGCGACGCGTTCATCGTAGACGACCGGATAGGTTCCGGTCCTCGGCTTCACAGACCCCACCCGCTGCAAAGTACGTTCAGCGGCCAGCTGGCCGATACCTGTCGCACCCGGCATGTCGGCGGCGTGAGTGCGGCCCTCGCCAGCGTAATCGCGCTGCATCTCGGTGCCTGACCCCGTGAAGGCTACACCGGACAGTGACGAAGACGTGCGGCCATAGCCACCCGAGAATCCGTTCGTTGCGGCAAGATGCAACTGGCGGCGGCTATAGGCGGCGGCGGCCTCGACCTGGGTGATGCCTTTGGAGGCCAATGCAGCGGCTTCGACCTCCCGGGCGGCGGCTTCCAGCGCGGCGGCGGTCGGTTCGGACCCAGGGTCTGCCAGATCAAGGGCGGCAAGGTCCCAGTTGCGGGCCAGTTGATCGGGGTCGGCCAGCCCGGCATTGGGGTCTTCCGGTGCTTCGCGCGCCATGGCGACGGCGCGTTCGGCAAGTGCCTGGATCGTCTCCCGGGAGGTATCGGACGCCGAAACGCAAGCCTGCCGCCGCCCCATCAGCACGCGCAGACCAACTTCCACGCCTTCGGACCGTTCGGCCTGCTCCAGCGCGCCCTTGCGGATTTCGATTGAAACCGCCGTACCCGAAACCGCCATCGCATCGGCGCTTTCGGCACCGGCCTTGCGTGCGGCATCCAGAAGGGCCGAGGTGAGATCAGAAAGGCTGGCGGTCATTCGGTGCCCCTTGGCTTTTGGCTGAGGTAGCCCTGGCAAAGCCCCAGTGCAAGGGTGGGACTTGCCCACCCCGCAACCGCCCAGGCCTTATTGCAGCTGCTGGCCGTTGGCGAACAGCCCGCCTTCCTTGAATTCGATCACCGAGGTCAACTCGTCCGGGCCGGGGCCGGGCCGGGCAAACAGACCCAGCATCATCCGCGCGCCAGTGGCCTGATCATCCGGCAAGATGCCAATGGCGATCAGATTGTCGATCAGTGCATTCACGCCCTTGATCGTCACGTTGATGGTGCCGGTCGGCGCCGGAACGCCATCGAAGGTGATCAGATCGGTGTTGTCGAAAGTCAGTCCACCGGTGGCGCCAACTTCCGCGCCGGCGGCTTTCACCAGGATCTGGGTCAGGTCAAGCGAGGTAAGCTCGCCCGGGGGCTCGACACCTTCCATCTGGACGGCCGGGTCCATGATGTCCTGTTTCCAGAAACCGGTGCCCTTCAAGTCGACGACCAAGGTTGCCGGGTCGCGTGGCAGGGTGACGGTCGGATCGAAAAGGCCCCAGACATCTTCCGAAATCGTGAAGTCGATCAGCTTTGTGGTCAGAGCGAAGTCCTGCGGGGCGTCGGACTTTGACACCGGCATCAGGAGGTTGAACGCGGTTTCAGCGAAGCTGACCACGACTTCCGGGAACGGAATATCCGGGCCGGACACCGTGAAGCTGGCCGCTTTGAGGGCAGTTCCGTAGTTCAGCCTGTCCTTGTCAATTGCCAGCACAAGGTCGCCTCCAGTGGCGCTTGCGGCCAGTTTGAGCGGGCCTTCGGGCTCGTTGATGTCAACGTTCATTGCCACCGCGCCAAAGCTGAAGCTGCTGTCGGTGGTGAATCCGCTTTTCAACGCCAGAGCCATGTTGGCCATCATCTCTGCCGCAAGGAAATTGCCCTTGGTCGTGCCCGCAAGATCGGTCATCGACACAGTGACGGTGCCTTCGCCCGACCCTTCGATACCCTTGCCCGCCACGTTCAGCGTCACCCCCTTTGCGGTGAATTTGCTGTCCAGCTCTGTCGCCTCGCCCTCGCGGCTCACCAGATAGCTGGCGGCCATTTCGGTCATCACCAGGTCGGCCTGCGTGTCGTTGACCTTGCCGTCCTTGTCCTTCACCTCATCCAGTTTCACCGAAACCGTGGGAGCGGCGAAGTCATAGCTGGTTTCCGCAGCGCTACCGCCTGCAGTGACCATCAGACCGGGCTGAGAAACGGTCAGCTTCAGAGACGATGGACCATCGCTTTCGGCCGGGAAAGTCAGCGAAAGGGGATAGCTGTCGGACATGGTGACCAAAACGGTCCCGTCACCATTGTCCTTGAAGTTCATCTTGTCGATGCTGGCAGAAAAGCTGCCGCCAAGTTCGTCAGTCTGGGTAATGACCAGATCGCTTACTTCCAGCGTATCGCCGTTGCGGCTGGTGCCGCCAACGGAAAGCTCTTGCCCGGCAACGGTGGAAAGGGCCTGCCAGCCTTCCCACACTTCCTCTGGCGTGACTTCCGCCAACACTCCGGTAGCAGTGAAGACAATCGTTAGGGCGGTGGTGCAGGACAGCATCCGGATCATGAGGCTAAGCCTTTCCTGTTGAACAGATTGCGGCATCCTTTCTATGACCTGCGCAAGCGTCAAGGGATTCCGTGTTCCTTGAGGGGCAGGGAAACAGAAGGGATCGGGTGATTGACATGATCAGGTCGGAATGGGACGGGGCCTGCTGCATTCTGCGGCTGGCGCGGGCCGAGAAGGCGAATGCGCTGACCGGGACCATGTTGGGCGACCTGCTGACCGCGGTCCGAGGGGCTGCGGAAGCGGGCGCGAAGGCCCTGATCCTGACGGGCGAAGGCAAGGTCTTCTCGGCCGGGGCCGACCTTGAAGAGATGAAAGCTGGACTTGGCAGCAGCCCTGTCTGGGAGAGCGTTTCGGGGGCGCTTGCGGATTTTCCCGGCCTGACCGTTGCCGCGCTGAACGGCACGCTGGCGGGCGGGGCCACCGGGCTGGCGCTTGCCTGCGACCTGCGGATCGCAGTGCCCGGCGCGCAATTCTTCTACCCCGTCATGCGGTTGGGCTATCTGCCCCAACCGACTGACCCGGCAAGGCTGGCGGCGCTGATCGGGCCGGGGCGGGCGCGGATGATCCTGCTGGCAGGTCAAAGGATAGGGGCCGACGAGGCCCTGAGTTGGGGCCTGATCGACCGGGTCGTCTTGCCCGACGAGCTGATATCGGAGGCCATGGCGCTTGTCGCCGATGCGGTGCAGGCTGAGGCGGGGCATGTGCGTGCCCTCAAGCGCATGATGGGGCAAGCGACGCAATGACACACGGCTATGATCAGGGAAGGCTGAACCTGCCTTTCGTCGGCATCTCGACTTTCGGCAAGAACCCCTATGAGCCGGACTGGTCGAAGATCGATGCGGATTTCGCGGTCTTGGGCGCGCCCTTTGACTTTGGCACACAATGGCGGGCCGGGGCCCGGTTCGGGCCACGGGGGATTCGCGAGGCCTCGACCCTGTTTTCTTTTGGCCACGCCGGCGCCTATGACCACGAGGACGACGTGACCTACCTCGAAGGCGTCCGCATCGTCGATATCGGCGACGCGGACATCGTGCATACCGACACTGAAACCAGCCACGCCAATATCGAAACCGGCGTTCGTGCCATTCTTGCAGCGGGGGCCGTGCCGGTGGTTCTTGGCGGCGACCATTCGATCAACATCCCCTGCATCCGCGCCTTCGAAGGGCGTCCCATTCACATCGTCCAGATCGACGCGCATCTGGATTTTGTCGATGTGCGTCATGGAGTCCGCCACGGCCACGGCAACCCGATGCGCCGTGCGGCGGAACAGGCCCATGTGACCGGCCTCAGCCAGCTCGGCATCCGCAACGTCAGCTCGACCTCGAAGGAAGGCTATGAGGCCGCCCGCGCCATGGGGTCGGACATCCTTTCTGTCCGGCAGGTGCGCAAGCTGGGGGTGGAGGCCGTTCTCGCCCGCATCCCAAAGGGCGTGGACTATTACCTGACGCTGGATATCGACGGCTTCGACCCCTCTATCGCCCCCGGCACCGGGACGCCGTCGCATGGCGGGTTCCTGTATTACGAGGTGCTGGAGCTGATCGACGGGCTGACCAGGCAAGGCAGGATCGCCGGGATCGATCTGGTCGAGGTTGCGCCCGACTATGACCACAGCGGGACGACGACCATTCTGGCCGCGCAGATCCTGCTGAACACCATCGGGCGTATCGCCCACCGTGCGAGAGGGTAAGCGCTTGGACAAGTTGCAAGGTTGGCTGAACGAGGCGACGGAAACAGCGCTTGGCTGGCTTGCCTCTCCCGCCGCGCTATCCCAGTTCGCCCTGCTGGTGGTGGCCTATCTGGCTGCCCGCTATTTGTCCGGGCGCTTGTCACCTTTGATTGTGCGCACCCTGACCCCGAAGCCCGAGGCGACGCATATCTTCGCCAGGCTGCGCCGGTTTGCGCTGCTGTTCCTGCCGCTGCTACTGCCGCTCTTTTCCTATGCGCTGACCGCTGCGGGCGAAGGGCTGATCCGGTCCGTCTTCGGGTCCGGCGAGGTCATCGCCTTCGGCAAACGCGCGTTTCTGACTTTGGCTGCTTGGGTTCTGGTGCGGAAGGTCCTGCCGGCTGGCTTCCTGAAGCTGCTTGGCCGCTATGTCCTGATTCCCGTGGCGGCGCTTTATCTGCTGGGTCTGCTGGATGACGCGACCACAAGGCTGGACGCGGCGCGGATCAACCTCGGCAACATCCAGTTCAGCGCGTTGTCGTTGATCCGGGGGGTTATCGCGGGGTCGCTGCTGTTCTGGCTTGGTTCATGGTCGAACCGGCAGAGCGCTGGCTACATCAAGGCACAGGCAGACCTGCGGCCCGCAACCCGAGAGCTGGCCATCAAGGCGACCGAAGTGGTGATCTTCGGCGCGGCCTTCCTGTTGCTGATGTCGATCATGGGCATCGATCTGACCGCCGTCGCCGTCCTTGGTGGCGCGCTTGGCGTGGGCATCGGACTTGGCCTGCAACAGATCGCCGCCAACTTCGTTTCTGGTGTGATCCTGCTTCTGGAGGGGCAGACCACCGTCGGCGACTATGTCGAACTTGACGGCGGCGAAAAGGGGACCATCGTCAAGATGACCGCCCGCGCCTGCATTCTGGAGACCTTCGACGGCAAGTGGATCGTCGTTCCGAACGAGCATTTCATCACGACGCGGGTAGTGAATTACTCTGATCAGGGCAGTGCCAACCGATATGAGGCGCTGTTTTCCGTCAGCTACGAGACAGACATCAACACCATCCCCGCCATCGTCGCGGCGGCGGTTGGCGCGCTCCCCTTCGTGCTGCAGGCCCCGGATGGCCCGGACTGCGAATTGCGCGGTTTTGGCGAGAGTAGTGTCGATTTCGCGGTCGAGTACTGGGCGTCCGGCATCGACGACGGCAAGAACAAATACGGCTCGCCGGTCCTGTTCGCGATCTGGAACGCGCTGAAGGAGGCGGGCGTCGAGATGCCCTATCCGCGGCGCGTGGTGGAAATGCGGGGCCAGACCGCGTGACGGCTGCACTGGTCATCGGCGCGGGGCCTGCCGGGCTGATGGCGGCGGAAGAACTGGCACGCGCCGGGGTGCAGGTGGTGGTCTGCGAAGCCAGGCCTTCGATCGGGCGCAAGTTCCTTATGGCCGGGAAATCCGGGTTGAACGTGACCAAGGACGAACCGCTTGCCGCCTTTGCCTCGCACTATGATGCGCCATGGCTGCGCCCGATGCTGGAGGCGTTCGGACCAACCGAGGTGCAGGACTGGTGCCGGGGTCTGGGGCAGGACGTGTTTACCGGATCGTCCGGCCGGGTGTTTCCGGTGGTAATGAAGGCCTCGCCCCTGCTGCGGGCATGGGCCGCGCGACTGGCGGCGGCAGGCGTGGAGTTTCGCACCCGTTGGCGCTGGACAGGGTTTGACGGAAACGGGTTCCGGTTCGAAACGCCCGGGGGCGTGCAAGTCCTGTCACCTAAGGTCACGGTCCTAGCGCTGGGCGGGGCAAGCTGGCAGCGGCTGGGGTCGGACGCGGCCTGTGTGCCCTGGCTGCGGGAAAAGGCGGTCGGTGTGGCCCCGTGGAAACCCGCGAACATGGGGTTTCAAGTGGACTGGTCGCCAAAGATGGCCCCGTTCTTCGGCCAGCCAGTCAAAGGCGTGGCACTTATCGCGGGTCAACGACGCGAACGGGGGGAGTTCGTGATCTCTTCCCGCGGGGTGGAAGGCGGGGGCATCTATGCCGTCAGCCGGGAACTGCGCGAGGGCGCTACTCTGGCGCTGGACTTGCTGCCCGACCTCTCCGAGACCGAGGTTGCTGCCCGCCTGAGCCGGATGAAACCGGGCGAGACCGCCATGAATCGGCTGCGCAAGCTGGGATTGGGCAAGGTCCAGATCGCGCTGGTAATGGAGTTTGCCCGCCACGCCCCACTCGATCACCTGAAGCGGCTTCTCATGCCATTAAAGGGTCCGCACCCGCTGGACGAGGCGATTTCCGTTGCCGGAGGTGTCGAATGGGCCTCGGTCACCGAGGGATTGGAGCTGCGCGCGCTGCCCGGCGTCTTCGTATGCGGTGAAATGCTGGATTGGGAAGCCCCGACCGGCGGTTACCTGATGACCGCCTGCTGGGCCACCGGACGCTGGGCGGGGCGATCAGCTGTCCGGACTGTGCAGGGCCTCTAGCCAGGGCAGCGCTTTGGTCACCAGAATATCGATGGTCCGGTCCAGATGAGCGGGCCTGTCCAGCACATCGACAAAGGCAAGTCGGCCCGGATCCTCACCACCGCCACCGCCAAAACGGACCAGGGTCACATCCTCGCCGTCCTGCCAATCCGGGTGATCTGGCAAGCGGCCGTCCGGGGTTACGAAACGAAGAAGGATCTGCGCGTCCCAGCCATATCGACTGCGCTGAAGATGAACCGCAGATTTGCCTTGCGGGGAAACACGGCTCCATGTGCTGCCCTTCATCGCATAACCGAGCGGCAGCAGGGCTGCATCCAGCGCGGCGACGATGGCCTCATACGCCGCCTCGCGCTGGGCCGGGAAGGCCGGGTCGTGGGCCGCGGAATGCTTGCGGGCGGCAAGGTCTTCGTCTTCGTCCGACATCGCCACGCCCGATCAGGCCGACAGGCCGCCGGCCAGATCCGGCACGTCCAGCGCCGAAAAGCCGTAATGCCGCAACCAGCGCAGATCGCTTTCGAAAAAGGCACGCAGGTCGGGGATGCCGTATTTCAGCATGGCAATGCGGTCGATGCCCATGCCGAAAGCGAAGCCCTGCCACTGGGTCGGGTCCACGCCAACCGCCTGCAGCACCTTGGGATGCACCATCCCCGAGCCAAGGATTTCCATCCACTTGTCGCCCTCGCCGATGCGCAGCTGGCCACCGACGTTGGAGTAGCGGATATCGACTTCGGCCGAGGGTTCGGTGAAAGGGAAATGGCTGGCGCGGAAACGAAGTTCCACCTTGTCGACCTCGAAATAGGCGCGGCAAAACTCCTCCAGCGTCCATTTGAGGTTCGCCATCGAGATGTCGCGGTCGATCGCCAGCCCTTCGACCTGATGGAACATCGGGGTGTGGGTCTGGTCCATGTCCATCCGGTAAACCCGGCCAGGGGCAATGACGCGGATTGGGGCGCCCTGATCCATCAGGGCGCGGATCTGGACCGGCGAGGTATGGGTGCGAAGAACATGCGGAGGGCGGTTGTCGCCTTCGGCGCGGTGCATGAAAAAGGTGTCATGTTCCTGCCGCGCGGGGTGTTCCGGCGGGATGTTCAGCGCGTCGAAGTTGTACCAGTCACTTTCGACCTGCGGCCCTTCGGCCACGGCAAAGCCCATGTCGGCGAAGATCGCGGTCAGTTCTTCCATCACCTGGCTGACCGGATGGATCGTCCCCATCCGGCGCGGGCGCCCCGGAAGCGTGACATCCAGCCATTCCGACTTCAGCCGCTCATCCAGCGCCGCATCGCCCAGCGCCACCTTGCGCGCCCGAAGAGCAGCGTCGATCTCGTCCTTCAAGGCGTTCAGGTTGGCCCCGGCGGCCTTGCGCGTCTCGGGGTCCATCTTGCCCAGCGTGGCCATCAGGGCGCTGATCTCGCCTTTCTTGCCAAGCGCCGCGACACGGACATCTTCCAGCCCGGCCTCGTCCGCTGCCGAGGAAACGGCGGTCAGATACTTGGCCTTAAGGTTGTCGATCCCGTCCATGGTCGTCTCCTGCCGATCGGCGAAGGTGCTAACGGGGATGGCCTTGCGATGCAAGGGCGCGGCGGGCGGGACGGTCATCATTGGCCATGCCTGCCGCAACGAACCGAAGGCAATCGTGATCTTTCGCAAAGTGCCCGGTCCGCCAATGCCTGATGGTTTGCCCTCGTCGGCAATCCGGACTACCCCTGTTCGCAGGGCGCGGGCTTTCTCACACCACGATCAAGGACTTCGAGGGCTTTTCATGATCACGCGAGGCTTCACCAAGGGCGATGCGGTGTCTGAGGCAGTCTATTCGGATTGCGAACGCTATCGCTATCTGCTGACCCGCATCTGGGATCCCGGCCCCCGGGCGCTGTTTGTCATGCTGAACCCCTCAACTGCGACCGAGGTGCAGAACGACCCTACGGTCGAGCGCTGCGAGCGACGGGCGCGGGCGCTGGGCTTTGGGGCGTTTCGGGTCACGAACATCTTTGCCTATCGCGCGACCGACCCAAAGGTGATGCGGGCCGAGGCCGATCCGGTGGGGGCCGAAAACGACGCGGCGATCCTGCAGGGGGCGGGTTGGGCGCAAACGGTGATTTGCGCATGGGGCAACCACGGGCTGCACATGGACCGCGGCGCAAAGGTCGAGGGCTTGCTGCGTCAGACCGGCGCGCAGCTTCTGCATCTGGGGCTGACCGGGGAGGGACAGCCGCGCCATCCGCTTTATGTCGGATATGAACAGCAGCCGCAGCCCTGGGGTCGCATCACGCCGGAGTAAGGGTGACGTCTTCAATCGAGATCACATCGCCACGAACCGTTGCGACGGCAGCACCGTCCAGCAGCAGCGTGCTTTCCGTGCCTTCAGGATTGAGTTCAAGCGACAGAACCGGGTCGGGATGTGCCGCAGGATCGTATACGATGATCAGCTTGTCAGATGCCGCGTCATAATCCGAGATATGGGCAACGCCACCTTCGATCAGCCAGTCATGCAGCACGAAGTCGTCATTGCCTTCATCGCCGAACGCATGGTCGCCTGCGCCAAGAATCAGGGTGTCGTCCCCGGTGCCGCCGTTCAGGTAGTCGGTTTCAGAGTCATCCACGTCCCCCATAAGGCCCGAGATCCAGTCATCGCCCGCGGCACCGTCAAGCACGTCCGATCCGGCCCCTCCGCCCAGACTGTCGTCACCCAGGCCGCCGGCAAGCCAGTCGTCGCCGCCGCCACCGTCCAGCAGATCGTTGCCCTCGCCTCCCAGAAGCGTGTCCGCGCCCGCGCCGCCGATCAGGGTATCGCTGCCGGAATGACCAAGCAGCGAATCCGCCCCTTCGCCGCCATCCAGCAGATCGTCGCCGTCCTGCCCATGGACGGTATCATTCCCCGCACCGGCAGAAACCGTGTCTGCCCCGGCCCCGGCCGAGACGAGGTCATTGCCCGACCCGGCATGGATCAGATCATCGCCACCGCGGCCGTCCATCAGATCACCGCCGTCCAGCCCATCGATCCGGTCGGCCCCTTCGCCACCGGACAGGATGTCATCCCCGGAGTCCCCTTGAACGGAACGGCCCGCCTCGACCTGATCAGGAATGTCGTCTGACAGGGGATTGCCCTCACCAACGTCGGGCGGGTCATCCGCTGGCAGGTCAAGCAGGCTGCCGGAGCCCGATTCCCCGGCTTCTTCCGGCTCAGGCGGGGTGTCGTCCTGATCGGGGTCCTCATTGCCGGACAGGACAACATCCGCCGCAACGCCGACCATGAGCACACCAAGCAGACCAAATATCGTCAGCACGAAAGCACTCCCAACCGGCCGGCAGCATCCTGCCGTTAACCATGTCTTCCGTTAACTATCTGGCAAAGCACGGAAAATCACTTATTTCATACCACAAACCCCCGAAACAGAAAGCATGGCCTTTGCGACACCGCCCACTTTCTGCGATCGGGGTTAATCATCCCTGACCACGGCCAGACGCCCTGTTCCCCTTTCCTTTTCCTGCGAATCCGTCTAAACGCCCGCATCCGCCTGAAGTGCGGAGCCTCCAAGGGCCTTGCTGGACGACATCCCGGCCTGCGCCATCACCTTTTGCCAAGGAGACCCCGATGTCGATTACTGTTGAAGAAAAGGCACGCCTGATCAAGGAATACGCGACCAAAGAGAACGACACCGGCTCGCCGGAAGTTCAGGTTGCGATCCTGTCGTCGCGCATCGCCACGCTGACCGAGCACTTCAAGGGCCACAAGAAAGACAACCACTCGCGTCGTGGTCTTCTGATGATGGTTGCCCAGCGCCGGAAACTTCTGGACTACCTCAAGAAGACGAGCGAAGCGCGGTATGCCTCGCTGATCACCCGTCTGGGCCTGCGCCGCTAAGCCTGGCCAACTGGATTACGGATAGCGCCCGCTCCGCAAGGTGCGGGCGTTTTTCGTTTCACCGTACTACGCATTCCCCGACCTTGTGATGCGCTTTCTGCCCGGCCATATAGAAACATGACAACGGAGGTCGCCATGGCGGATGACAAATTCCCGGGTTGGCACGGCACGACAATCCTTGCCGTCCGGCGGGGGGGCGAAGTGGTTGTGGCGGGCGACGGCCAGGTTTCGCTGGGCCAGACCGTGATCAAGGGCACGGCGCGGAAGGTGCGCAGGCTTTCACCCGGCGGGCATGACGTGGTCGCGGGGTTTGCCGGATCGACCGCCGATGCCTTCACCCTGCTGGAACGTCTGGAAAAGAAGCTGGAGGCCGCCCCCGGCCAATTGGCGCGCGCCTGCGTCGACCTGGCGAAGGACTGGCGCATGGACAAGTACCTGCGCAACCTGGAAGCCATGCTGATCGTGACGGACGGCCGCGATCTTTACGTCATCACCGGCGCGGGCGATGTGCTGGAGCCGGAGCATGACGTCGCCGCCATCGGATCGGGCGGTAACTTCGCCCTTGCCGCTGCACGGGGCCTCATGTCCACCGACCTTTCTGCCGAAGATGTCGCCCGCCGCGCGATGGCGATTGCGGCGGACATTTGCGTCTACACCAACGGCAACCTGACAGTGGAGCGGATCCCCGCATGAGCTACACCTTCGAAGACCTTCGCGCCGCTGTCGCCGCCGGTATCCTGACCGAGGCGCAGGCGGCGTCCGTCACCGCGCTTGCCAATGGCCGGGCCGGAAAACGCGCCGCCATGCCCGCCGAGGATGAGCCGTTCGAGTTCTTCAAGGGCTTTTCCGAAATCTTCGTCTCCATCGGCCTGATCATCCTGCTGTCGGGAATAGCGGCGATGTTGGCCTGGTTTGGCGGCGTGGCGTTGCTGGCGGTGCTGCCGCTGATCTGCTCCGGGATCTCCTGGTGGTGGGCCGGGTATTTCACGCTGAAACGGCGGATGAACCTGCCGTCGATGGTGCTTGCCACGGCCTTCGGCGGCGGCATCTACCTGTCGGCGATTACCATCCTGGGTCAGGCCGACCTGCCGCTCCGATCCGTCGTCGTGGTGGCATTCGTCCTGTCGGCGCTTGGCATGGCCTTGTGGTACCGGCGCTTTCGCCTGCCATTCTCTGCCTTCATCCTTGGGCTCTTCGCGCTGGGGGCGATCTATACGCTGACGGCTTCGGTGGATTCCCTTGGCGGCTTCGTAGCCGGAAACCGCAACGGCATGGGCGGCTTCTTCGACCTGCGCGAAAGCCCGCAATTCGCCACAGCAACGCTTGCCTTTGGCATCGCTGCCTTTCTGGCTGCCATGTGGTTCGACACCCGTGACCCGCATCGCCTTGGCCGCCACGCCGCTACAGCGTTCTGGCTGCACATGTTGGCCGCGCCTGCGCTGGTGAACACCGTGGCACTCACGCTTTACAACTCGGGCGGGGCCGGCGGGATCGGGCTTCTGATCATCGCGCTGGTGGTCATCACCGTATTGGCGCTGGTCATCGACCGCCGGTCGTTCCTGACCGCCGCCATCGCCTACATCGCCCTCGTCATCGCCTGGATCGTCGGTGACAGCGACAATTTCGGCACCTGGACCTTCATTCTGATTGCGCTGGGCGCCTTGATCACCGCCATCGGCACCTGGTGGGTACCGCTGCGCGCCGTTGTCATGCGCGTCCTGCCCGACTTCCCCGGAAAATCCCGCCTGCCGCCCTACGGGAGCACCGAATGACCGACCTGACCCCGCGCGAGATCGTCTCGGAACTTGACCGTTTCATCATCGGACAGGCCGACGCCAAGCGCGCTGTCGCAGTGGCGCTGCGCAATCGCTGGCGACGGAAACGGCTGGCCGACGATCTGCGGGATGAGGTTTATCCGAAGAACATCCTGATGATCGGCCCGACCGGCGTCGGGAAAACCGAGATCAGCCGCCGGCTGGCCAAGCTGGCGCGGGCGCCCTTCCTGAAGGTCGAGGCGACCAAGTTCACCGAAGTCGGCTATGTCGGTCGCGATGTCGACAGCATCATCCGCGATCTGGTGGATGTGGCGATCAACGACACCCGCACCCAGATGCGCGAGGACGTGAAAGCCAGCGCCCACAAGGCCGCCGAGGACCGGGTGATCGAAGCACTTGCCGGCAAGGACGCCCGCGAGCAAACGCGCGAGATGTTCCGGGGCAAGCTCAAGCGGGGCGAATTGGACAACACGATGATCGAGATTGATGTGGCCGAAACCGCGTCGATGCCGATGGGTTTGGGCATGCCGGGCATGGAACAGCAGATGCAGGGCCTGCAGGACCTGTTCAAGGCCTTCGGCGGTCGCACCAACCGCAAACGCATGACGGTCCTGCAAAGCCACGACATCCTGCTTGGGCAAGAGGCCGACAAGCTGCTGGACGACGAGGCGGTGAGGGCCGCCGCGCTGGAGGCCGTGCAGGAAAACGGCATCGTCTTTCTGGACGAGATCGACAAGATCTGCGCGCGGGCCGATGCGCGCGGGGCCGATGTCAGCCGCGAAGGTGTGCAACGCGACTTGCTGCCGCTGATCGAGGGCACCACGGTTTCGACCAAGCATGGCCCGGTCAAGACCGACCACATCCTCTTCATCGCATCGGGCGCGTTCCACATCGCCAAACCGTCGGACTTGCTGCCTGAACTTCAGGGCCGTCTGCCGATCCGCGTCGAACTTCAGCCGCTGACCGAGGCCGACTTTGTCCGCATCCTGACCGAAACCGACAATGCCTTGACCCGCCAATACACGGCCCTGATGGGGACGGAAGAGGTCACGGTAAGCTTCACTCCGGACGGGATTGCCGCCCTTGCCCGCATCGCCGCAGAGGTAAACCAGACGATCGAGAACATCGGTGCGCGGCGGCTTTACACGGTGATGGAGCGGGTTTTCGAAGAGCTTTCCTTCAACGCCCCCGACCGGAACGGCACCGCGGTGACCGTCGATTCCGCCTTTGTAGAGACAAATCTTGGCGCGCTGGCCCGTTCAGCCGACCTTTCCCGCTATGTGCTGTAGGCCATGACCGTCGTCGCCCCGTCGGTACCGCGGTTCCCGGAAGACTGGCCCCGGATCGGCATGGGTACCGCCTCGCTTGGCAATATCTTCGCGACCTATTCCGAGGCTGAAGCCGCCGAAACCCTCGCTGCCGCCTGGGACGCCGGGGTTCGCTACTTTGATACCGCTCCTTGGTATGGGCATGGGCTGGCCGAACATCGGCTGGGCGGTGCGTCCCGCAACTGGCCGCGGGATCAGACCTTTCTGTCCACCAAGGTAGGCCGGGTTTATGACCCCGCGCAGCGTGGGCAGGATGTGCGCGTCCAGTGGAAAGGCGGTCTGAATTTCGCCGTCCGCTACGACTATTCCGCCGAAGGCTTCTCGGCTTCGCTGGCCCAAAGCCGGTTGCGGCTGGGGCAACCCTCGGTCGATGCGCTGATCATCCACGACCTTGATCGCGACTACCACGGTCCGGCATTCGACGGCCACATGGCGGCGCTGACCGGGTCGGGCCTGGCCTATCTGCATCGCTTGAAGGCCGAGGGAGAGATCTCCGCCGTCGGAATGGGGATGAACACGCTTGGCGATTTCACCGCCATCGCGCCGTGGATTGAAGTGGATTTCTTTCTGGTGGCAATGCCCTACACGCTGGCTGACCAAGCTGCGCTGCACGGGCCGATGGCCGACTGCCAGCGCCGCGGGATCAAGGTGATCATCGGCGCACCCTTCGCCTCGGGGCTTTTGGCCAACCCATCGGCCCCCGGTGTCATGTATGCCTATGCCCCGGCACCCCCGGAAATGGTTGCCAAGGCCCGCGCGATCGAGGCGGTTTGCTCCCGCCATGACGTGCCCCTTGCCGCGGCCGCCCTGCAGTTTCCGCTGCTGCATCCCGCAGTCGTTTCGGTCATTCCGGGCGCGGTCAGTGCCGCACAAGTCCGGCAGAATACAGCAAATGCCTCGCGCAAGATCCCGGCTCAGCTTTGGGAGGACCTCAAGATGCAGGGGTTGATCGACGCCGTCGCCCCTACCCGTTGAAAGATCGCTGGACTGCGGTGTAAGGTCGGGCCCAAGCCGGGGGGTTGCCGTGACCGAAGACGCCGTGACGCCGATGATGGCGCAGTATCTGCAGATCAAGGCGCAAAATCCCGGCGCCCTGTTGTTCTACCGGATGGGCGATTTCTACGAGATGTTCTTTGACGACGCGATCGCCGCGGCTGCCGCGCTGGACATCGCCTTGACCAAACGCGGCTTCCATCTGGGTGAGCCCATCGCGATGTGCGGCGTGCCCGTGCATTCTTCCGAAGGCTACTTGCTGGCACTGATCCGCAAGGGCTTCCGCGTCGCCATCGCCGAACAGCTTGAAGACCCGGCCGAGGCAAGAAAGCGTGGCTCCAAGTCTGTCGTGCGGCGCGATGTGGTGCGGTTGGTCACCCCCGGCACGCTGACCGAGGATTCCCTGCTGGAGGCGCGACGCCACAACTTCCTTGCCGCCTTTTCGGACGTTCGCGGGACTGCCGCTCTGGCCTGGGCCGATATATCGACCGGAGAGTTCCGGGTGATGCCCTCCTCGCTGGTCCGGCTTGGCCCCGACCTTGCCCGGATCGCCCCCCGAGAACTGCTGCTGAACGAGGCGCAGGAGCGTGAAATCGTCTCTGATATGGCGGAAAACGGGATTTCGATCACGCCGCTTTCACGGGGAAGCTTCGATTCGACCAATGCCGAACAGCGTCTCTGCGACCTGTTCAAGGTGGCTTCTCTGGACGCATTCGGCACCTTTGGCCGCGCCGAAATTTCGGCCATGGGGGCTTTGCTGGACTATCTGCATCTGACCCAGCGCGGACAGTTGCCGCTTCTGCGCGCCCCGGTGCGCGAGGCCTTGAGTGGTTCCATGCAGATCGACGCCGCGACCCGGCGCAATCTTGAACTGACGCAAGCCCTTTCCGGCGGGCGCGACGGCTCGCTTCTCGCTGCGGTTGACCGCACCGTCACGGCGGCTGGTGCCCGTTTGCTGGAACGGCGGCTGTCCGCGCCGTCGCTTGACCTGGCGCTGATCCATCGCAGGCAGGAAGTGCTGCGTTTCCTGATCGAAACCCCTTCCCTGCGGGACCGGCTGCGGGACGCACTGCGCCGGGTCCCCGACATGGACCGCGCGCTTTCCCGGCTGGCGCTGGACCGTGGCGGACCCCGCGACATGACCGCAATCCGCAGCGGACTTGATCAGGCCGAGGCGATCGCCCGGCTACTGTCCTCCGCCCCACCGCTACTGACAGACGCTGCAGCGGCTTTGGTTGGGCATGGCCCGCTGGTTGACCTGCTGTCGCGTGCGCTGGTGGAAGAGCCGCCCCTCCTGGCCCGCGACGGTGGTTTCATCGCACCCGGTCATGACGCCGAACTTGACGAGACCCGGGCGCTGCGTGACCAGGGGCGCGGCGTCATCGGCCGGATGCAGGCCGACTACGCAGAACAGGCCGGCGTCCAGAGCCTGAAGATCAAGCACAACAACGTTCTTGGCTACTTCATCGAGGTGACAGCCACCCACGAAGACCGCATGCGCGCGATGCCGGAGCTTTTCATTCACCGTCAGACCACCGCCGGTCAGGTGCGGTTCACCACATTGCCGCTAAACGAACTTGAGACACGGATTCTGAACGCCGGAAACCATGCCTTGGAGATTGAAAAGCGCCACTATGCAGGCCTGAAGGACCAAATTCTGCAGACCTCGGCTGCCATTGCCCAGGCCGCCCGCGCCCTGGCCGAGATCGATCTTGCCGCCGCATTCGCCGACATCGCCACCGCCGAAAACTGGTGCGAGCCGCAGATCGACGACAGCCGCGCCTTCCAGATAACCGGCGGTCGGCATCCAGTGGTCGAACGCGCGCTGCGCCATCAGGGCGCAACGCCGTTTGTTGCCAACGACTGCGCGCTGACAGAGGCTGGAACGCCTGCCATCTGGCTTTTGACCGGGCCGAACATGGCTGGTAAATCGACCTTCCTGCGCCAGAATGCCCTGATTGCCCTGCTTGCGCAGGCTGGCAGCTACGTGCCGGCCACCTCGGCGCGAATCGGACTGGTCAGCCAGCTGTTCAGTCGCGTCGGCGCGTCGGATGACCTTGCGCGGGGCCGGTCGACCTTCATGGTCGAAATGGTCGAAACCGCAGCCATCCTGAACCAGGCCGACGACCGATCATTGGTGATCCTGGATGAGATTGGCCGCGGCACCGCCACTTATGACGGTCTCTCGATAGCCTGGGCCACCCTGGAACACCTGCACGAGGTCAATCGCTGCCGCGCCCTTTTCGCCACGCACTATCATGAAATGACGGCTCTCGCGGGCAAGCTTCCGGGCGTCGAAAATGCCACGGTGACAGTGAAGGAGTGGGAAGGCGAGGTTATCTTCCTGCATGAGGTCCGCAAGGGCGCTGCTGACCGGTCCTACGGCGTGCAGGTCGCGCGGCTTGCCGGACTACCAGCCAGCGTGATCGAACGGGCAAAAGTGGTGCTCGATACCCTGGAAAAGGGTGAGCGTGAGGGCGGGCCACAGAAGGCGCTGATCGACGATCTTCCGCTGTTCCGCGCGACACCGCTGCAGGCACCGATGGTTTTCGCGAAGACGTCGGCGGTTGAAGACTTGCTGGCCGAAATCCACCCTGACGAGCTTTCCCCGATCGAGGCTCTGAAGCTCATCTACGAGTTGAAGCAAGTCTCTAAGAATTGAGTAAAATTCGTCTTCCTCTCTGAGAAATATCCTCGGGAGGGGTCCGGGGAGGGCAGACGGCCCTCTCCGGCCTTTGCGCAAGGATCAGCCCGGCGTCGAGGATACGCCAACCTGTGCCGGGCGCAGAAGACGGTCATGCAAGAGGAAGCCCTCGGTCATCACCTGGATGATCTGGCCGGCCTTGGTGTCCGGCAACGGGGCTTCGAACATCGCCTGATGCAGTTGCGGATCGAACTGGTCGCCAATCGCGGGTGAGATCGTGGTGATTCCGTGCCGGGTCATCACATTGGTCAGCTCGCGCAGGGTCAGTTCCAAACCCTCGATCAAAGCAGACGAGGCGGCACGGCTTTCCTCGGGAATGACCCGCAAGGCACGGCTCAGGTTGTCGTGCACCGGCAAAAGGTCGCGCGCCAGCCGGGTGCTGCCGTAAAGCTCGGCCTCTTTCCGATCGCGCTCCGCCCGTTTGCGGGAATTTTCGGCCTCGGCCAGCACGCGCATGAACTTGTCGCGCATCTCGTCACGTTCGGCGCGCACAGCCTCGAGCTCTGCCGCTGCCGCGTCCATTCCGAAGTCTTCCAGCTCCACTTCCGGTGAAGCTGCCTGTTCCTGCGTCATCGTCACGTCCTCGTCTGTCTGTCAGACCTTGCCCCGATCCGAGACAAGGCGGCCCACCAACTGGGCGGTATAATCGACGATCGGGACGATCCGGCCATAGTTCAGCCGGGTCGGACCGATGACGCCCACCGCGCCGATGATTTTCCGATCAGCGTTCATATAGGGAGAAACCACCAGACTTGAACCGGAAAGTGAGAAAAGCTTGTTCTCTGAACCAATAAAAATCCGCACACCGTCGCCGGTTTCAGCAAGGTTCAGAAACTCGGCGATATCACGTTTGCGTTCCAGATCGTCGAACAGCACCCGAATCCGCTCGATCTCGGTGGCATTTGCGGCTTCCTCGATCAGATTGCCGCGCCCCCGGACGATCAGCCGTTCCGAGTTTTCGCCGGCGTTTTCCCAAAGGGCCAGCCCGCTTTCGACCAGTTGACGCGCAAGGATGTCGATCTCTTGCCGTCGACGGGCAATCTCGGTCGTGACGTTTCTGCGCAGTTCGGAAAGGGTGCGGCCTTCAGCGAGGGCATTCAGGAAATTGGCCGCCTCACGCATCGAAGATGGCGTCTGTCCCGGTGGCGGCGAGAATATCCGATTTTCAACCTGTCCGTCAGCGAACACCAGCACGACCAGCGCCCTGTCCGGTGCAAGGCTGACGAATTCGATATGCCGGATCGGCGCCTCGCGCTTGGGCGCCAGCACCACGCTTGCTCCGCGCGTGATCACCGAAAGCGCCGCGCCCACATCATCCAGCAGCGTCGTCACGTCCTGCCCTTTGGGCGCAAGCGTCGCGTCGATCCGTTCCTGATCCTCGGGCGCGACCGTCCCAACCTCTAGCAGGCTGTCGACGAACATCCGCAGGCCCTGTTGAGTTGGAACCCGGCCAGCCGAGACGTGCGGACTGTCCAGAAGCCCCAGGTATTCCAGATCCTGCATCACGTTGCGCACCGTCGCCGCAGATACCTTTTCCGAAAGGCTGCGCGTCAGTGTCCGTGAACCCACCGGCTCGCCCGATGTCAGATAGCCCTCGACCACGCGGCGAAACACTTCCCGCGTGCGGTCGTTCATATCGGTCAGGGTGGGTTGCGGGTTGGTCATGGGTTGGTGCGGATGTCAGCGACTCAATCGGGGTTGCATCCGATCACTATGGTTGCATATGTGGCCATATCCCAGAGAAAGGTCCGACAATGCGCCCGTCAGGCAGGAAATTAAGCGATCTTCGCACGGTTTCAATCGAAACCGGCGTGACCAAGCATGCCGAGGGCTCTTGCTTGATCCGTATGGGCGACACCCACGTCCTTTGCACCGCCTCGATCGAGGACAAACCGCCGCCGTTCCTGAAGAACACCGGCCAGGGCTGGGTGACGGCGGAGTATGGCATGCTGCCCCGCGCCACCAATACCCGCACCCGGCGTGAGGCGGCTTCGGGCAAGCAGTCTGGAAGAACACAAGAAATTCAAAGGCTTATTGGGCGTTCGCTGCGGGCCGGCGTTGACCGGAATGCGCTTGGTGAACGGCAGATCGTCATCGACTGCGATGTGATCCAGGCCGATGGAGGCACCCGCTGCGCGTCGATCACCGGCGGCTGGGTGGCGCTGCGTCTTGCGGTGAACAAGCTGCTGTCGGCAGGCGCAATTGTCAGCGATCCGATCCTTGACCATGTCTGCGCCGTCTCTTGTGGAATCTACGCAGGTCAGCCGGTCCTTGACCTCGATTATCTTGAGGACTCGGCAGCCGGAACCGATGGCAACTTCGTGATGACTGGCGCCGGGCGTCTGGTTGAAGTGCAGATGTCGGCCGAAGGCTCGGCCTTTTCCCAGGAAGAGCTACTGCACCTCCTTGACCTTGCCCGCACAGGAAACGCGGCGCTGGTGGCTGCCCAGAAAGCGGCACTGGGGCTTTGATGCTGAAGGCCGGGGATCGCCTGCTGGTCGCCACCCACAACCCGGGCAAGCTGGAGGAGATTGGCGATCTTCTGGCCCCTTTTGGCGTGTCGGTCATCGGGGCCGGCGACCTTGGCCTTCCCGAACCGGAAGAGACCGAGACCACCTTTGTCGGCAATGCGCGGCTCAAGGCCCATGCGGCGGCCAGGGCCAGCGGGCTTGTGGCTTTGGCCGATGATTCTGGCCTTTCGGTTGAGGCCCTTGGCGGCGCTCCGGGCGTCCTCACTGCGGATTGGGCCACAACAGCCAGCGGCCGCGACTTTGCCGTCGGCATGGGCCGGGTCTGGCGCGAGCTTGAGGCGATTCAGGCCCCTGAACCGCGTCGCGCGCAGTTCCGCTGCACCCTCGCTCTGGCGTCTCCAAATGGTCAAGACCTTGTCTTTGAGGGGGTTTCTCCGGGCACGCTGGTCTGGCCCGGACGGGGCGAACAAGGCCATGGCTTTGATCCGATCTTCCAGCCCGATGGCTTTGACATCACCTTCGGCGAAATGGACCGCTGGGAAAAGAACCGTCTAAGCCACCGCGCGGATGCGTTCCGCAAGCTGGTCGCGGCCTGTTTCCCGTGAAACAGGTGATGGAGGACTGGCGGCATGCGGGCTTTGGGCTTTACCTGCATTGGCCGTTCTGCCAGTCGAAATGCCCCTATTGCGACTTCAACAGCCATGTCGCCGGGCAAGTCGACCAGTCCCGCTGGCTGACCGCTTTCGAGTCCGAGATTGACCGCGTTGGTGCCCTGACCGAGGGTCGCCTTCTTAACACCGTGTTCTTTGGCGGCGGCACGCCCTCTCTGATGGAACCGGCGTTGGTGCAGGGCATCCTTGACCGAATCCGTGCCACGTGGACGCTGGCGAATGATGTGGAAATCACGCTTGAGGCCAATCCCGGATCGGTCGAGGCTGCGCGCTTCGCCAGCTATGCAAGGGCCGGCGTGAACCGGGTTTCCCTTGGTGTTCAATCACTTGATGCCACAGACCTGCGTCGCCTTGGCCGGATGCACTCGGTGGATGAGGCCCGTGCAGCCATTGCAATCGCTCAGGCTACCTTCGATCGCGTCAGCATCGACCTGATTTACGCGCGGCAGGATCAGACCCTTCCGGCCTGGCGCGACGAGCTGCATCGGGCGCTGGATTTCGGCACGTCGCACCTGTCGCTGTACCAGCTGACCATCGAGGACGGCACAGTCTTTGGCCAAATGCACGCGAAGAAGCTTCTCCGCGGCCTTCCGGTCGAGGATCTTGCGGCCGACATGTTCGAACTGACCCAGGAAGTCACCAGAACGGCCGGCCGGCCTGCCTACGAAGTGTCGAATCATGCGCGCCCGGGCGACGAATCACGGCACAACCTGATTTATTGGCGCATGGGTGACTATGCCGGGATCGGCCCCGGCGCGCATGGCCGGATCACCCTGCCCGACCGCCGCCTGGCGACCGAAGCAGAGCGCGCGCCCGCGTTGTGGCTGAAAAAAGCCTTGCAGGCTCCCGGCCTTGCCGAACGGACGGAAATTCTGGGAAATGATAGCCGCGCGACCGAATATCTGATGTTCGCCCTACGCCTGCGCGAAGGTGCGTCGCTGTCCCGATACACCGCTCTGGCCGGTATGCCGCTTCCCCGGACGGCCATCGACGAACTGATCGGCCTTGGTCTGCTGACCGAAGCGGACGACCGCATCCAGACATCGGAAACCGGCGTGATGATGCTGAACGGCGTCCTGCGCTGCTTGCTTGCTGACCGCCGCAGCGGAGATTAATCCTCGCTAATCTTTCCAGCATCTTGTGTCTGTGAAAGCAGACGACACAGCATGTCGAGATCTTCAAGGCTTCCATAGCGAATGATCAGCTGCCCGTTTTCGCCGCCGGCCTCGTGATCAATGCGTACCGGCATGCGCAGATTGGCCGAAAGATCTGCCTCGAGGGCCTTTGTGTCAGCGTCTTTCTCTCGCGCTTTGGCTGCTTTCCGCGCCGCTGGCTTGGCCCCGGATTGGGCCTTTACCAGCCGCTCGGTCTCTCGCACCGAAAGGCCCTTGGCCACGATCTGTGCTGCAAGTTCCGGCGCCTTCGGGCTTCCGATCAGTGCCCGCGCGTGCCCGGCGCTAAGAGCGCCTTCGCGGACCATGTCCTGAACTTCGGAAGGCAGGGTAAGAAGCCGCAGCAGGTTCGCCACATGGCTCCGGCTGCGGCTTAACGCTTCTGCCAGCCTTTCCTGAGTGTGGCCGAATCGGGTCATCAACTGGCGAAACCCAAGCGCTTCTTCGATGGCATTCAGATCTTCACGCTGAATATTCTCGATGATCGCGATTTCAAGGACTTCGGTGTCGCTCAACTCGCGGACCACAACCGGAACTTCATGCAACTGCGCAAGCTGAGCCGCTCGCCAGCGCCGCTCGCCGGCAACAATTTCATACACATCGCGGCCCGGCTTGCGCCGAACGATCAAAGGCTGAATTACGCCCTTTTGCCGGATCGAATCGGCCAGACTGTCAAGTTCATCGCGTTTGAAATCCAGTCGCGGCTGCTGCGGGTTCGGTTCCAGTTTGTCGACCGGCAGCATGAACTCTGCCCGACGCCCGGATGGCTGCTGGTCCAGTCCGGCCAGGTTCACATCCGCCATAAGGGCCGAAAGCCCCCGGCCCAACCCGCGCTTTTCATTCTTGCTGGTCATCCGTCAGGCCCCTGAAACTGCTGATATTTTCCGCCGATCCGAGATTTCCTTCGCCAAGGCGCGATAGGCCAGCGCCCCCTTTGAAGACGGATCGTACGTCAACACGGGCAGCGCGTGCGAGGGTGCCTCGCTGATCCGCACGTTGCGAGGGATTGTGGTCCGCATGACAAGGTCGCCCATGTTTGAGCGGGCATCGGCCTCAACCTGTGCGGTAAGTTTGTTGCGCCCGTCATGCATGGTCAGCACCACGCCCTCAATTCGCAATCCGGGATTCGCTGATCTCCGCACATCACGAATCGTCAGCATCAACTGCGAAAGCCCCTCCAGCGCGAAGAATTCGCATTGCAGCGGCACAAGCACGGAATCGCAGGACACCAGCGCATTGACGGTCAGCAGACTCAGCGCAGGCGGACAGTCAATCAGGATATAGTCGAAGCCATAGGTTTCCATTTCCGGCTGGCGCAAAGCGTCGTGAAGCAGGAAACTGCGCTTTTCGTTCGAGATGATATCCAGATCGGTCGAAGAAAGATCCGCGTTCGCCGGAATGATCATGACGTCAGGAATGCTGGTATCAATCACCACATCCTGTAGGTCAGCACCATCAACGATCAAGTCGTAGCTGGTCTTCTTGCGAGCGTCCGGCCTGATCCCCAGCCCGGTGGACGAGTTTCCTTGCGGATCGATGTCCACCAGCAGCACTTTGTGGCCAAGCTCGGCAAGCCCCGCCGCAAGGTTGATGGCCGTCGTCGTCTTGCCAACGCCGCCCTTCTGATTGGCCAGCGCAAGGATGTGGGGGCGTGATCCGTCAGTCTTTTTTTGCACGTTGAATATCCCTGATCACCAGAACGGCCGATCCCTGCTCTGACAGGCTGGGATGGATGTCAACTTCAAAGTCCCACGTATTCCGCGCTTCTTCCAGTTCCTCGGCATAGCGCCCACCCTTGGGGAAGATCGCGACGCCATCTGGATGAAGGTGCAGCTCCGCATATTCCAGAAGACCCGATAGTGGCGCCAAAGCCCGCGCTGACAGAACGTCGGCACCAAGCGCGGGAATTGATTCGATTCGATCATTGATGACCATGACGCGAAGCCCAAGCTCTTGTGCTGCCTGCCGAAGGAAGGTGGCCTTGCGACCATCCGACTCAACCAAGGTAACTTTCAGGTCAGCGTCCCTCTCACGAGCGAGGATAGCGATGACCAGTCCTGGGAACCCGCCCCCAGAACCAAGATCCACCCAATGCCGCGCGAGTTGAGGCCGGAAATTGTATAGCTGAGCGGAATCAACGATATGTCGCTCATGCAGATGTGGCAGGCTTGCCTTGCTGACCAGGTTGACCGCCGGATTCCAGCGCCACACGAGCGCTGCAAGAGCCTCCAGCGCAGCAGATGTTTCACGTGAAACATCAATCCCCGCGATGGTATGACCGCTCGCAACATTCATCCTGCGTGCCGCTCAAGCTGAGGTTTGCGCAAGTGCGCTAGAATCAGCAGGAGAGCTGCGGGCGTGACGCCCTCGATTCGCGAGGCCTGAAGAATAGTTTCCGGTCGCTGTCGCGAAAGCTTCAGCTTCAGTTCGTTCGAAAGGCCGGAAATGCCGTCGTACTTGAAGTCTGCCGGAATGCGTTGCGCTTCCTGCCGCCGCAGATCCGCCACCTCCCGCGACTGTCTGTCTGTGTACTGGTCATAGGTCGAATCGATCTGAAGTTGCTCCAGGACGCCGGGGTCGGTTTGCCCGTAAGCTTCAAACCGGTCCCGCAGAACCACAATATCTGCCCCAGGAAGAGACAGGGTTTCATAGGCGTTGCGTTTTGCCCCGTCCCGACTGACGTTGATGCCCGCCTCGCCAAGCTCCTTTGGGCCCAGCTTGACCGCAGAAAGCAACTGGCGACCGCTCTCTAAAGCCTCGACTTTGGCCTCAAATGCCTGACGCCGAGAATCGCTGACGCAGCCAGCTTCAATCCCGACCGGCGTCAGGCGCCGGTCCGCGTTATCCGCCCGTACGGTAAGGCGAAACTCGGCGCGAGAGGTGAACATCCGATACGGTTCCGTCACCCCGCGTGACGTCAGATCATCAATCATGACCCCGATGTAGCTCTCTGTCCGACTGAACTCGACCGGCGCAGATCCCCTTGATGCAGCGGCAGCGTTCAGTCCGGCCACAAGCCCTTGTGCCGCCGCCTCCTCATATCCGGTGGTTCCATTGATCTGGCCAGCGAAATAAAGGCCCGGGACAGCGCGGGTTTCCAGCGTCAGGTGCAAGCTTCGCGGGTCAAAGTAATCATACTCGATCGCGTAGCCGGGCTGCAGAATCACGGTCTGCTCCAGACCAGGGATCGTACGGATGTAATCGTGCTGCACCTCTTCAGGAAGCGAGGTGGACAGTCCATTCGGATAGACCGTGCTGTCATCCAGACCTTCGGGTTCCAGGAAGACCTGGTGCGAGGTCTTGTCCGCAAAACGCACGACCTTATCCTCGATCGACGGGCAGTAGCGCGGGCCAACGCCTTCAATATGACCACCATACATAGCGGACCTGGACAGGTTTTCCCGCACGATCTGGTGGGTTTTCTCTGTCGTATGCGTGATGCCGCAAGAGATCTGACGCGCTTCCGGCGCTCTGCTCAGGAACGAAAACAGCACCGGGTCGTCATCCCCCGGCTGGCTGTCCAACCGCTCCCAGTCAATTGTCCGCCCATCCAGACGCGGAGGCGTGCCGGTTTTCAGACGTCCAACCGGCAAGGCCAGCTCGGCCAACTGCGACGCCAGCATCCGCGATGGCGAATCACCCATCCGGCCGCCCTGCATGCGCCGGTCGCCGATATGAATCACGCCGTTCAGAAACGTCCCGGCCGTCAGGACCACCCGTCCAGCCGAGATTATTTCGCCCGACGCCAGCTCGACCCCTCGCACAACACCGCCGTCGATCCGCAGCCGGGATACCTCGCCCTCGATGATCGCAAGGCCGGGTTGCTTGGCCAGCTCTTGCTGCATCGCCTGACGGTAAAGCCGCCGGTCGATCTGCGCCCGTGGGCCCTGCACTGCCGGACCCTTTCGCCGATTCAACAAGCGGAACTGGATGCCGGCCCGGTCTGCCATGCGCCCCATCACCCCGTCCAGGGCATCAATCTCACGTACGAGGTGGCCCTTGCCCAGCCCCCCGATCGCCGGATTGCAGGACATGGCGCCAATCGCTTCGACCCGAAGCGTCACAACGGCCGTTGATGCACCCGTCCGGGATGCGGCAGCTGCGGCCTCGGTCCCGGCGTGACCAGCGCCGATAACAATGACATCGTAGTGTTTCACGTGGAACACCCTTCACTTGCCGATGCAAAAGCTTGCAAAAATCTCGCCCAGCAGATCGTCGACATCCACCCGACCGACCAGGGCGTCCAACGCCCTGACCGCGATCCGCAGGTGTTCAGCCGCCAACTCGACGCGCGAGTCGACTCCTACCACTTCCGCCCGCGCCTCGGCCAGAGCCGTGATCGCCCCGATCACGGCCAGGCGATGCCGCTCGCGCACCAAGGCGCCCGCTGAGGCGACCCGGACCTGCAGAATCTCGCCGATCCGATCGAGAAGCTCCGGCACGCCTTCCCCGGTAAGCCCGGAAACGGAAAAGCCGTCCCGCATAGATCTTGTGTCTGATTTACCTTGAACTACAATATCTTCGTCCCGCGGCGCCAAACTGGGAACCGCGCCGCCATCCATCAAGAACAGTCGAAGATCCGCCGCCTCGGCCCGGGCAAGGGCGCGATCAATCCCTGCCTGCTCCAGCCTGTCAGACGTTTCCCGCAAACCAGCGGTGTCCAGGAACGTCACCGGCAGACCTGATATCTCCATCCGCACTTCGATCACATCGCGTGTCGTACCCGCGATTTCCGAGGTGATCGCAGCTTCCCTTCCCGCCAACTGGTTCAGAAGGGTGGATTTCCCGGCGTTCGGAGCCCCGACGATCGCCACCTCGAACCCGTCGCGGATACGCTCGGCCGCGGCAACGCCCGCCGCCTCGCGCCCGAGGTCGACCATCAGCCCATCGATCAGCGCCAGCACTTCGGGCGAGACGTCGACCGGCACATCCTCATCGGCGAAATCGATGGTGGCCTCCAGAAGCGCGCCGGCGCGGATCAGGTCGCGGCGCCAGCGTTCCACCTTGTCACCAACTGCCCCTGACAGCACGCGCATCGCCTGACGCCGCTGCGCCTCGGTCTCGGCGTCGATCAGGTCGGCAAGCCCCTCGACCTGCGCCAGGTCCAGAACGCCGTTCTCAAGCGCACGTCGGGTGAATTCGCCGGCTTCGGCAAGCCTCAGGCCCGGCTGATCGGCCAGCGCCCGCAACAGGGCCGCCACCACAGCCGGCCCGCCATGCGTCTGCAGCTCCACCACGGACTCGCCCGTGAAGCTTGCGCCCGTGGCGAAGGTCAGCACCAAAGCCTCGTCCAGCAGCACGCCCTGCCAGGTAAGTCGCCGCAGACCGGCCAGGCGCGGTGCCGGAAGACTGCCGCACAAGGCCTGCCCGGCCGCGAACGCGTTCGGGCCAGAGATCCGCACGACCGCAACCCCTGAACGACCCCGCGCCGTGGCGGTGGCATAGATCGTGTCCATCCCTGCCTGCCTCTTGGCTGCGACCACCGGTCAGGTGTTCATCGACTCGAAGAAGTCGGCGTTCGACTTGGTCTGCTTCAGCTTGCCGATCAGGAATTCGATGGCATCGGTCGTGCCCATCGGGTTCAGGATGCGGCGCAGAACATAGGTTTTCTGCAGATCGCCCTTGTCAACCAGCAGGTCCTCTTTCCGGGTGCCGGATTTCAGGATGTCCATCGCCGGGAAGACGCGCTTGTCGGCAACCTTGCGGTCCAGCACGATTTCCGAGTTACCGGTGCCCTTGAATTCTTCGAAGATCACTTCGTCCATCCGGCTGCCAGTGTCGATCAGCGCGGTGGCAATGATGGTCAGCGAGCCGCCCTCTTCTATGTTCCGCGCTGCGCCAAAGAATCGCTTCGGGCGCTGCAGGGCGTTCGCATCGACACCACCGGTCAGCACCTTGCCCGAGGACGGAACCACGGTGTTGAAGGCACGACCCAGACGGGTGATCGAGTCGAGCAGGATGACCACGTCACGCTTGTGTTCGACCAGACGCTTGGCCTTTTCGATCACCATTTCCGCCACCGCCACGTGCCGGGTCGCCGGTTCGTCGAAAGTCGAGGCGACAACTTCGCCCTTCACGGTGCGCTGCATGTCGGTCACTTCCTCGGGCCGCTCGTCGATCAAGAGGACAATCAGATAGCATTCCGGGTGGTTGGTCGCGATGGAATTGGCAATGTTCTGCAGAAGCACCGTCTTACCGGTCCGCGGCGGCGCCACGATCAGCCCGCGCTGGCCCTTCCCGATCGGTGCCACAAGATCAATGATCCGCGCCGAGCGGTCCTTGATCGTCGGATCTTCGACCTCCATCTTCAGCCGCTCATCAGGGTAAAGCGGGGTCAGGTTGTCGAAGTGAACCTTGTGCTTGGCCTTCTCGGGATCGTCGAAGTTGATCCGCGTGACCTTGGTCATGCAGAAATACTTCTCGTTCTCCTTCGGTGCGGCGATCACTCCCTCGATCGTGTCCCCGGTGCGCAGCGAAAACTGCCGCAGGATATCGGGGCCGACGTAGATGTCATCCGGTCCGGGCAGATAGTTGGCCGAAGGCGAGCGCAGGAACCCGAAGCCGTCCTGCAGCACTTCCAGCACGCCGTCGCCGCCGATCTCCCAGCCTTCCTCGGCATGCTCTTTGAGGATCGAGAACATCATCTCGCCCTTGCGCATGCTGGGCGCGTTCTCGATCTCCCACTCCTCGGCCATGGAAAGCAGGTCAGCCGGGGTCTTGGCCTTGAGATCGGAGAGGTTCAAACGTTCAACAGTCATGGGGGAAAACCTGTGGCGTGGATCGGCCCGGATCAGGGCGGATCTTCGCAGTGCTGGGACGGGAAGCGCATGGGCCGGACGGCCCTGCAGGCTGCCCTTACACCGCTGAAGGATGGCGAGTCAATCGTCCAGGCAATTACCCACGCATCCGTAGCGAAACTTGGGCCGTCACTTCACGCATGCAAGGCCCTCGGTTCTACCACTTCACGATCACTGCAAAGACGATGACCAGCATCAGAAAGGTCGGCACTTCGTTCATCAGGCGGTAGTGCCGTCCACTTCTGGTGTTCATCCCCGCGGCGAATTCCTTCCGTCGGATCGTACACCAAATGTGAAACGAGGTCATCGCCAGAACGCCGGCCGCCTTGATCCAGGGCCAGACAAACGACCAGTCCACCACCCCCGGTGTCATGACCAGCGCCAGACCGAAAACCCAGGTTCCAATCAGCGACGGGTTCATGATTCCGCGCAGCAACCGCCGCTCCATCGTCTGGAACATCGTGTCAGTCCGGCTTCCCGCCTGAACCTGTTCGGCATGATAGACGAACAGTCGCGGCAGATAGAAGATCCCCGCCATCCAGGCAATGACCGAAATCACATGCAAGGATTTCGTCACCAGATACCAGTCCGCCAGCCAGCCCGTGATCACATCCATCTTCGCGCCTGTCCCGATCTTGCACTCTTCTTTCTTCTATAAGGAAGAATTGAAAGAAAGAATGAGGATGATGTAGGGCCTGTGCAGAACGGGATTGTCCGTGTCATCCACAGATCGGCCCACAGGGGCAAAGCTGGGGATAAGCGCGGGACAGAGCGGGATGGTTCTGTGGTATCAAGAATATAACAATATATTCAATGACTTATTTTGACTTCAATGGATTTCCAGCGATCACGCTCGGCCAGTTCAACCTATGGATGGCCGGTTGTCCCAAACCTCGTGACAATCCAGTGCACAGCGGGATATCTCTTTGCCGGACCGCCCCGAACCTCACCCGACCGGAAGCCGATCCCGGTGGGTCCAAGTTGTACCCGGTTCCGCCCCATGGAACAAACCACGGATATCCACAGGCCCCCGATGCCCATCGTTCTTGCCTCGACTTCTCCGATCCGGCTTCAGTCGCTGACTGCTGCAGGTCTGACGGTGGAACCCGTGGCCCCCAGGGTAGACGAGATGTCCCTCCGCGACTCTCTGGTCGCGGAAGGGGCACATCCCCCGGACATCGCCGATGCCCTGGCTGAAATGAAGGCCCGAAAGGTGGCGGACCGCCGTCCGGATGGCCTTGTCCTTGGCTGCGATCAGGTTCTGGCGCTGGACAAGGAAACCTTCGCCAAACCGTCCTCACCTGCCGAGGCGCGGGAGCAGCTGTCGCGTCTGCGCGGCAGGACCCATCGTCTGCACTCGGCAATCGTGGCTTACGAACACGCCCAACCCGTATGGCGCCATGTGGCCGAGGCGCGCCTGACGATGCATGATTTCTCGGACAGCTATCTGGACGCCTACCTTGCCCGGAACTGGGACAGCATCCGCCACTCGGTCGGCGGCTACAAGATCGAGGAAGAGGGCGTCCGACTGTTCTCTGCCATCACCGGCGACCATTTTACCATTCTTGGCCTACCGCTTTTGCCACTGTTGGCTTGGATGGGAACTCGGGGCATGATCGACCGATGACTGACCTCCCCCGCATTCCGCTTGCCGGCGTCATCGGCCATCCCATCGCCCACAGCCGCAGCCCGGCGTTGCATGGCTACTGGCTGCGCCGTTATGGCCTGAAGGGACATTACATCCCCATCGACATCGCCCCAACCGATCTGCCCGAACTTATCCGCACGCTGCCACGTCTGGGCTTCGTCGGCCTGAACGTGACGATCCCACACAAGGAGGCGATCCTGAATATCGCCGATGTCGTCACTGACCGGGCCGCACTGATCGGGGCAGCGAATACGCTGATCTTCCGCAACGATGGCAAGATACATGCCGACAATACCGACGGGTCGGGTTTCATCGCCAACCTGCGCCAGAATGCGCCCAGCTGGGCCCCCGCCTCCGGTCCGGCCGTGGTTCTGGGGGCGGGCGGGGCGGCCCGTGCTGTCGTCGCCGCCCTGATCGAGGTCGGCGTCCCCGAGATCCGCCTGGCTAACCGCACCCGCCCCCGTGCCGAAGCGCTGCGGTCGGATTTCGGTGCCAAGGTGCATGTGCATGAATGGGTGCAGGCCGGCAATCTTCTGGATGACGCCGCTACGGTCGTGAATACGACCTCGCTTGGCATGGCCGGCAAGCCGGAATTCCGGGTGCCTCTGAGTCGGCTCAACCCCGACGCTCTGGTTACAGATCTGGTCTACACCCCACTCAAGACACAGCTCTTGATCGAGGCCGAGGCGGTAGGCTGCACCGTGGTCGATGGGCTTGGAATGCTGCTGCATCAGGCGGCACCCGGTTTCGAACGCTGGTTCGGCGTCCGGCCCGAAGTCGATGAGGCGACCCGCAAGGCCGTGCTGCAAGCATGAGTTTCCGGCTTGGTCTTACGGGCTCCATCGGCATGGGGAAATCGACCACGGCCGCGATGTTCGCAGAGGAAGGCATCCCGGTCTGGGATGCCGACGCCACTGTTCACCGGCTTTACGTTCCCGGCCAACCCGCCGCGCAGGCGATTGGCAGACTGTTCCCCACAGCAATCGGCCCTGACGGCAGCGTCAATCGCCCCCGTCTGCGCGCGATGATCTTGGCCGACCCGACCGCGCTTGACCGGCTGAACGCCGCCATCCATCCGCTTGTCGCCGATGACCGGGCCCACTTCGTTGCCGCGCATCACGATGCCCCGATCATCCTGCTCGACATCCCGCTGTTGTTCGAAACCGGGGCCGACCAGACTTGCGATGCCGTCGCTGTTGTCTCCGCCCCGCCCGAGGTTCAGCGTGAACGGGTCATGGCCCGCGGGATAACCGAGGCCGACTTCAACATGATCCTGTCCCGCCAAACCCCCGACGCCGACAAGCGCGCCCGGGCGGATTACATCATTACCACGACCAGCCTTGATACCGCCCGCGCGGCGGTCAAGGATGTGTTGGCCGACATCCGCCGCAGGATTGCCCTAACCGATGCGTGAAATCGTTCTTGATACTGAAACCACCGGGTTTGAGCCGACCGAGGGGCACCGCATCGTCGAAATCGGCGCGGTGGAGCTGATGAACCACCTGCCCACGGGCCGGACCTTTCACCAGTACATCAACCCCGAACGCATGATGCCGAAAGAAGCGTTCGAGGTGCATGGCCTGGGCGACGACTTCCTGCGCGACAAGCCGGTCTTCGCCCGGATCGCCCAAGTCTTCCTTGAATTCATCGCCGAAGCGCCGCTGGTCATCCACAACGCCGCCTTCGACATGAAATTCCTGAACTTCGAACTGGATCGCGCCGGGCTTGCAAGACTGCCGCAGGATCGCGCTACCGACACCCTGCTGATTGCGCGGACGAAGTTCCCCGGCTCCCCGGCCTCGCTTGACGCGTTGTGCCGCCGCTTCGGCATCGACAACTCGATGCGTGAAAAGCATGGCGCGCTCTTGGACAGCGAAATCCTGGCCGAGGTCTATCTGGAGCTGATCGGCGGCCGTCAGCCCGATCTTGTGCTTGCCGGAGCCGCCGCCAGCCCAAGGCAGGCGGGACCGGTCGAGACCGCATGGCGTCCGCCGCCGCGTCCGCAGCCACTTCCCCCGCGCATCACGCCCGAAGAGGCCGCCGCGCATGAGGCGATGGTCGCAAAGCTGGGCGAAGCGGCCATCTGGAAGAAGCGGGCTTAGGACAGCTCAGTTCGGCTTGTCGGTCGGAGCGGCAGCTTGCGTCTGTGCCCGGCGGGCCAGTTCCTGGCGATACAGCGCCATGAAATCCACCTGATCGACGTTCAGCGGCGGGAAGCCGCCATCGCGCGTCACATCCGAGATGATCCGCCGCACATAGGGAAACAGCAGGCGCGGGCATTCGATCAGCAGGAACGGATGCAGCTGCTCATCGGCCACACCCTCGATATGGAAGGTGCCGCCGTATTCCAGCTCCAAAAGGAACAGTGTCTCGTTGCTGACCTTGTTCTTCGAGGTCACCTTGAACTTGGTGATCACATCATACTGATGCGCCACCGACCGCTTGCGCGCGTCAAGGCTGACGGCAACCTGAATGTCAGGCTGCACATCGGCACCGCTAAGGCCCTTCTGCACCACCAGATTTTCGAACGACAGATCGCGCACATATTGTGCCAGGACCTGCATCCGGATCTGCGGTGCGGCGGCGGCTTCATTGCCAGCCTTGTTTTCATCGGCCATCTGGCACACTCCTTCGGGAATTCGCAGCGTTCCTAGCAGGTCACGCAAGCGCCCTCAATGCTTCGTCCAGTCCGACGGCTTGGCATCAGGATTGCTCGGCGTCTCGGGATTGGCTTCCTGCCACTCTCCCTCGATCACCTGACTGCGCGCGGCGTATTTCGCCTTCACCTGCAGCCTCCGCCCGATCCACTTGATCGCAAGCAGCCTGATCGGCGGAACCAGCAACAACAGGCCGATCGCGTCAGTGAAGAAACCCGGCAAAAGCAAGAGCCCGCCGCCAAGCACGACCATCACCCGATGTGCCAATGGCGACTGAGGATCGCTGAGTTCGTGCATGTCACGGCTGAGGGAAACCGGCCCTAGAGTTGCCACACCCTTCAGCACGATGATGCCCAGACCGGCAGACACCAGTACCCATGCAAGCGTCGGCCACAGACCGATCGCCCCTCCCAATTGAACGAAAAGCCCGATCTCGATCAGCGGTATCGCCAGAATCGCCAGAAAAATCCACATCTCAGCACCCTTGAGGCTTTCGCAGCCCATCCCCCGGTAGACTTCACCGGAACCCCACCCTACATAGGGGAATGCAGGGCGCAAGCCAATCAGAACGCAAAGCCTTCAGAGGTCTTATATGAACGGGTCCCTGATCCAACTTCTGGTCCTAGCCGGGATCGCGATATTTCTAATTCTCAAGCTGCGGTCCGTTCTTGGCACCCGCGACGGCTTCGAGAAACCGGAGATTCCGCTTGAGGACGTGCGCCCCCGTGTCCGCCGCGATTTCGAAGTGATCGAGGGCGGTGCAGATCGGGACATCACCGATCACACTCCAGAAGGCTCGGATGCCGCCCGCGCGCTTTCGGCGATGAAGCAGGCCGAACCCAGTTTTGCCGTCACGCCGTTTCTGCAAGGCGCGCGCGGTGCCTATGAGATGATCCTTATGGCTTTCGAACGTGGTGACCTTGCGTCGGTCCGGGACTTCCTGTCCGACGATGTCGAGGCGAGCTTTGCCGAAGCCATCGCCGTCCGCGAGCGTGAGGGCCTGACGGTTGAGGCCAGCTTTGTCGGAATGAAGGAACTTGCCCTGCAAGACGCCACCTTCAACCGCGACAGCGGCATGGCCGAGATTTCGGTCCGCTTCGTTGGCGAGCAGACCTATGTCGTCCGCAACAAGGCCGGAGAGATCGTCGAGGGCAGCCCGCGTGAAATCAAGCGTCAGCGGGACGTTTGGACGTTCGCACGCCACATGGGGTCGGATGACCCGAACTGGCAGCTTGTCGCCACCGGCGACTGACCAGCCTTGGGATGCGCGCAACTTTTCGCACCCTCGGTCTTGCGGCGGCCCTGATGGCCGCCGCGCCCGCAAACGCCCAGATGCTTGACTTCGAGGCGCTCGACGGCTGGCGCGAGGACAACCACGCCGAAGCCCTCATCGCCTTCCTGCGCACCTGCGACCAGCTTGACGCCCCCGACTGGCAACCGATCTGCGCCGTCGCCACCGATGTGCCGCAGGACGACATCTCGGCCCGCAGCTTTTTCGAACTGCTCTTCAAACCGGTCATCGTGGGAGACCCGCCCGCGCTGTTCACGGGATACTTCGAGCCGGAACTCGACGGCTCCCCTGTCCGTAGGGGACGGTTCCAGTATCCGATCTATCGCCGCCCGCCCGAACTGCGCGATGGCATGGTTTTTCATTCGCGCGAAGCCATTGAGGGCGGCGCTCTCTCTGGCCGGGGGCTGGAGCTTGCGTGGCTTGATGATCCTGTCGATGTCTATTTCCTGCAAGTGCAGGGTTCGGGCCGAATCCGGATGACCGACGGTTCGGTGGTCCGGGTGGGCTATGCCGGGGCGAACGGTCACGCCTACCGCTCTGTCGGACAGGAAATGGTCCGCCGCGGCACCCTTTCCGCCCAGGACGGCCCGATAGGCGCGATGGGCCGGTCGATCACCACTCTGCGCTCGGTCGCCATCGACCCGAAGTTCACGCCGCTCGGCGCCCCGGTCTGGATCGAGAAAGACGGTCGCGGCCCGATCCGCCGCCTGATGGTGGCACAGGATACCGGCGGTGCGATCAAGGGCATGCAGCGCGCCGACATCTTCTACGGCACAGGTGCCGGCGCGGGTGACGCCGCCGGGACGGTCAAGGATGGTGGCCGCATGGTGCTTCTTCTGCCTACGGACCGCGCTTTTGCCATGCTGGCAGGCGGCTGATCCGATGCGCCGCCACCGCACCCTGCGCCCCGAGGAAGAGGAGCTGTGGCGCAGCGTCGCCCGGACGGCACGCCCGCTGCACGAACATCCGATCTTCCACAAACCGGTCGAAGCCGCGCCAGCCGACCCGCCGCCCCTTGCCCATGCCAAGCCCCGCCTCTCGCCCTTTCTTCTGGGCGAAAGGGCCCGCAAACCGGAGCGGCATGCTCTTGCGCTGACTCTGCCGGAGCTCTTGACCGCGGCACCTCTGCAGATGGACGCGAAGACCCACGGCAAGATGACCCGTGGCAAGCTTGCCCCGGAAGCCCGGATCGATCTGCACGGAATGACCCTGGCCGAAGCGCATCCCGAACTGATCCGCTTCATCCTGAACGCGCAAAGCGCTGGCCTGCGCCTGGTCCTGGTGATCACAGGCAAGGGCAAACGTCGCGACGATACCGGCCCGATCCCTCAACGCGTGGGCGCGCTGCGCCATCAGGTCCCGCAATGGCTGCGGCAGCCACCCCTTGGCCCAGCGATCCTGCAGGTGACCGAAGCGCATCTGAGGCACGGCGGCTCCGGTGCCTTTTACGTCTATCTCCGGCGGCGCTAAGTCCATAGGACTGCTCCAAAAACCGACAGACCGGAGGAGGCTGTGAAACAACGCGGGGCCTATGCCGCATCGGGCGAAGCCAACACCCCGGCGATATGATCCAGCGCTTGCGGACCGTCGCGCAGCACCATCTGCCGCGCCGTCTCCATCGTCAGATAGGGACCGTGGAATGCGCGACGATCCCATCCTCGCCTGCACCGCCCCATCGCTCCGCGGGGAGCGGGCAGCGCTCGCCATCAGCATCAGCGGCGGACGAAGGCGCCGAGTGAGCATTGCTTGCCCCCTGCCGGACAGGTCGACCCTTGCGCCCTTGCGCCCGTCCGGTCAAGCTACGATGCCGCAAGCCTGCAAGTGGTCGCGCATCCGCACCGTTTCGGTCAGCACGTCATCGAAAAGCGTATTCATATAGCCTTGGTGCACATATTCGACCGCCAGGTATCCCTGATATCCCGCTGAGCGCAGTACGCCGACCATCGCCGTGAAATCCAGCACCCCCTCGCCCCATTTCGCCTGCAAGGCACCCGGCCGCGCCTGCCGTAAGTGGACATGGCCTGCATGCGGGGCAAGCACATCGATCTCCTCTTGCCGGAACCCCATGCAGACGAAATGCGCGTAATCCAGCGCCAGCTTCAGCCCAGGCACCGCCGCCAGCATCCGCAACGTCGCGCCCGGCGACGCCAGCAGTCCTCCGACATGCGGTTCGACCGTCAGGATCACGCCGTGCCGCCGCGCAATGGCCAGAAGCCCGGCCAACCCCGTGGCCGCCGCGTCGAACGCCCCCGGCCCGGCCACGCCCGGCAGCACGAAGATCGACGGACATCCCGCCGCCTTGGCAAAGCGGCAGACCTGCGCAAACTCCGCCTCGTTTCGGGTCTTGGCTGCCGGGTCGCTGACGGCGTTCTCGACGATGTCCGCGCCGAACAGCCAGTAGAGGTTTGAAACCGGCATCCCGCCCAGCGCCCGTGCCGCCGCTTCCGGATCGGTGGTGATTCGGTGCCTGTCCAGAGCCGCCCCGTGCAGAAGACCCAGATCCATCGCCCGAAAGCCCAGCGCTTGCGCGATTCCCCAGGCCTCAGCCAGCGTGCAGGCGGGGAACGACCATGATGTCACCGACAGCTTCATGCCTGCCGCCTTTCCGATAAGTGGCCTTACCAATTCAGGAACACTCAGCTCTGAAAGCCACTAAAGCAAGCCTTTTGATCGCTTTCTGCCCCCGCATTGCCGCAACGCGGCGGAAAATCCAGTTGCAAACCGTAAAGTGGTCAGGCCACTATTCCCGCAACCGGAGCGGAGGAACCTGTCCGGTTCTCATAAACCACGGGAGGACGTCACGTCATGAAGCATCTGACAGTATCCACACTGGCCCTCTGTGCTGCCCTGTTTGGCGCCCAGGCCAATGCCCAGGCGGTCACCGCCGATCCGGGCGGCAAGGCCGACATGGTACTTCTGCCGAAGTTCCTCGGTATCCTGCCTTTCGATCAGGCCAACCGCGGCGCGGAAGAGGCGCATGCCGAACTCGGCAACACCGGCACCCTGCTTTACACCGGCCCAACCCCGGAAAATTCGGTCGCAGGCCAGATCGAGATCCTGACAACCGCCGGAAGCCAGGGCCAGGCCGTCGTCATGCTGTCGAACAACGCCGGTGACCAGATCGCCCCGGCAGCCGAAGCGGCGCAGGCCGCTGGCACCAAGGTCGTCACCTGGGACAGCCCGATCCCAAGCGGAGCGGGAGAGACCGTCTTTGTCGCCCAAGTCGATTTCGGGTCCATCGGCGTCGTGATGGCCGACATGGCGTATTCGATCATGGGCGGTGAAGGCGAGTTTGCCGTCCTCTCCGCCACCCCCGACGCCGCCAACCAGAACGCCTGGATCGCTGCGATGGAAGAGGCCCTGAAAGGCGAGAAATACGCCAACATGAAGCTGGTCGATACCGTCTACGGCGATGACCAGTCCGAGGTCAGCTACAACCGCGCCCTTGCGCTGGTCGACAGCTATCCGAACCTGAAGCTGATCATGTCGCCCACCACCGTCGGCATCCAGGCTTCGGCCAAGGCGATGCAGGACGAGGGCCTCTGCGACAAGGTCAAGGTGTCCGGCCTTGGCCTTCCTGCCGAAATGGTCAGCTACACCTTGAACGGCTGCGCGCCGGAATTCGCGCTCTGGTCCTTCGTCGATCTTGGGTACCTGACCTATTACACCTCCTACCTGCTGGCGACCGGCAAGATCACCGGGGCCGTGGGTGAAACCTTCACCGCCGGTCGCATGGGCGACTACACGATCGAGGAAGATCCTGGTCGTCCGGGTGCCAAGCGCATCCTGATGGGACCGTTCACCGTCTACGACAAGGACAACGTCGAGGCTGAGGCGAAGTAAGCCCAAGCCCCTGACGTCGGCCAGCCCTCCCACTCCCCGGGGGCTGGCCGCCCTTTCCCTGATGGTTGCCGGAAAGCGTTCCAATGCCCCCCGTCCTCGACATGCGCGACATCTCCAAAAGCTTCGGCGGCACGCTGGCGCTCTCACGCTTCTCGCTGGTGCTGGAACCGGGCCGCATCCACGCGCTTGTCGGCGAAAACGGCGCGGGGAAATCGACGCTGATCAAGACGATGACCGGCATCTACCAGCCCGACAGCGGCGAGATCCTGGTCGATGGCCAGCCCGTCACCTTTCCCGGCACCGCCGCCGCCCAGCGCGCAGGCATCGCCGCGATCTATCAGGAACCGATGGTGTTTCCCGATCTTTCGGTTGCCGAGAACATCTTCATCAGCCACCAGAACCGCCCCAGGCTGATCAACTGGTCCAAGCTGAACGACGAGGCCGCCGCGATGATCGCCCGCCTCGGCGTCAGCCTCGACCCAATCCGCGCCGCCGCCGAACTGACCCTCGCCGAACAGCAGACGGTCGAAATCGCGCGCGCCATCTCGCTCAACGCTCGCATCCTGATCATGGACGAACCCTCGGCCTCGCTTTCGGACCACGAGGTAAAGCGCCTCTTCGGCATCGCGCGCAGCTTGCGCGACCAGGGCGTCGCCGTCCTTTATATTTCGCACCGGTTGGAGGAGATTTTCGCCCTTGCCGATACCGTCACCGTCATGCGCGACGGCAAACACATTTCCACGAAGCCAGTGGCCGAGGTGACGCAGGCCTCGATGATCGCCGAAATGGTCGGCCGCGACATGGCAGGCCGCTTTGCGCGTGAGCCGTCAAAGAACACCGGCGTAACCCTGCTGAAAGTCTCTAACCTTGCCAAAACCGGCACTTTCCGCGATGTGTCCTTCACCGTGAACAAGGGTGAGATCGTCTGCTTCTCCGGTCTCGTTGGCGCGCGGAGAACGGACGTTGGGCTTGCGCTTTTCGGTGTCGCTCCGGCAGACGCAGGCACAGTGGAAATCGCAGGCCAACCCGTCACGATCACCAGCCCGAACCAGGCGCAGTCGCTGGGCATCGCCTATGTCTCGGAAGACCGCCGCAAGCTTGGCCTGGCGCTGACCGAAGGCATCAGCGCCAACATCACGCTGCCGATGCTGGGCAAATATGCAGGCGCGTTCGGCTGGCTTGACCGGATGCGGGAACTGGCCGATGCGCAAGCCTTTCGCCAGCAGCTGAACATCAGGGCGGCCAATCTGACCGTACCCGTGGGCACCCTGTCAGGTGGCAACCAGCAGAAGGTGATGTTGGCCAAGTGGCTGAACACCCGGCCGCGCCTTCTGATCGTTGACGAACCCACCCGCGGGATCGACGTCGGCGCCAAGGCCGAGGTGCACCAGATCCTTCGCACTCTCGCAGCCGAGGGGGTCGCCATCATCATCATCTCCTCCGACCTGCCAGAGGTGCTGTCGCTTGCCGATCGCATCCTTGTGATGCGCGAGGGCCGGATCGTCGGCGAATTCGCCGGGGACACGGCCACCGATGAATCCGTCATGCGCCTTGCCGTAGCGGCTCCAGACACAGTGACAGGGGTCGCCTGATGCGCGTTCCCCTTGGCACCCTCCGCATTCTCGTCCTGCTCGCGGTTTTCGTGGCAACGGGCCTCTTTTTCGCCAGCCAGATCGACGGCTATCTGAACGCCCGCCTTTTCAACCGCATCTCCGGATCGGTCGCGGTCATCGCGCTTATCGCCGTGGGCCAGGCCTTCGTTGTCCTGACCCGCAACATCGACCTTTCCATCGGATCGGTTGTCGGCGGCACGGCTTACTTCACCGGCGGCATCCTGATCGCCTATCCGGGCCTGCCGCCAATGCTGGTCCCGTTCCTTGCCATGGCAATCGGCGCCGTGTTCGGAGCGGCCAACGGCTTTCTGGTCGCCCGCTTCAGGTTGCCGTCAATCATCGTGACCCTGGCCACGCTTGCGATCTTCCGGTCGATCCTGGTGCAATCCTCTGATGGGTCTTCGATCACCACGGACCGACTGCCGCCCTGGCTGACCGAATTCGCCACGATGAACGCCTTCACGGTCGGCGACCTGCAGATCCGCTGGATCGTCGTCATCTCCGTCCTCGTCGTCCTGACCGCCCATATCTTTCTGACCCGCTTCCGCGCCGGTCGCACTTTCTTTGCCATCGGATCGAACCCCGACGCGGCCGCCTTCGCGGGCATCGACGCCGGCCGCACGATCTTCCTCGCATTTGTAATCTCCGGGGCACTTGCAGGCCTTGCCGGCTTCATGTTCCTCTCGCGCTTCGGCAATATCACCGTGGTCGCGGGGCTGGGGCTTGAACTGAAATCCGTTGGTGCCGTGGTCGTCGGCGGGGTCAATATCTTCGGCGGATCGGGCAACGTTCTTGGCGTCCTGATCGGGGCGGCCCTGATTGACTTGATCGACACTTCGCTTGTCCGTTGGGCGCTGGTTTCGGCCTTCTGGCGCGAGGCGGTTCTGGGTCTTCTCATCCTGCTCGCCGTCGCTGCAGACACCGTTCTGATGCGCCGCCTGCTCCGCCGCAAACCGACAGGAGGCGCCCCATGACCGCCCTTCGCAGCTGGGAAGGCCTGCTTTTCGCCGTCCTGATCCTGATTTACGCCGTGAACGCCTGGAATTCGCCGGTTTTCCTGACCGTGGGCAACCAGATCAACATGTTCCAGCTCTCGGTCGAAAAGATCATCGTCGCGCTGGTGATGACCTTCGTCATCATCAACGGCGAGATTGACCTCTCTATCGCCTCGGTCATGGGTCTTGCCGCCTGCGCCTTCGGCTGGATGGTGCAACAGGGCGCCCCGGCCGGGGGTGCCGTGGCCATCGCGCTGGCCATCGGGTTCCTGTGTGGAGCCTTCAACGCGCTTTTTATCGTCGGCTTCGGCATCCCCTCGCTGGTCGTCACCCTTGCCACCATGATTGCGTTCCGCGGCTTCGCCCGTGTGCTGGTCGAAGACCGGGGCATCAGCGATTTCCCCGACTGGTTCGACGCGCTGGGCCAGAAGGGGCTGATCGGCCCTGTCCCGCTGGCCATGGTGCTTTTCGCTGTCTTTGCTGTCCTTGCCTACCTGATCCTGCAACGCACCGCCTTTGGCCGGAAGGTCTATTTCATCGGCGCAAACCGGGCGGTTGCGGAGTTCTCCGGCCTCGAAGTCCGCGCTGTGAAAGCCAGGATCTTCATTGCCTCGGGTGTGATCTCTGCCCTCGCTGGCCTTCTCTTCGCTGCCCGTGTCGGTGCCGTGCGCGGCGATATCGCCAACGGGTTCGAGCTTGATGTCATCACCATGGTCCTTCTCGGCGGGGTCAGCATTTTTGGTGGCACTGGCACCATGTCGGGCACCATCCTTGCCATTCTGATCGTCCTTGCCCTTAGAAACGGCATGGCGCTGGAGAACATCACAGGTCATATCCAGACCGGAGTCCTCGGCATCCTCTTGATCCTGTCGGTCATGGTCCCGATCATCCGCGAAACCGGCACCCGTCTGATAGCGAGGGTTCGATGAAACAGCCACGGCTCCAGCTGGTAAAGACCCTCGCCGACCCCATCGGCAAGAAGACGGTCTCCGAACTTGTCGTCCAGCGCATCCTTGACCTCGTGAAGGCAGGCCACCTTTCGGCTGGCGACAAGCTGCCCTCCGAACGGGATCTGGCCGACCAGCTGGACGTCAGCCGCCCCACCGTCCGCGAGGCGCTGCGCGCGCTCTCCATCCTCGGCGTACTCGAAATCCGCCATGGCGGCGGGGTCTATGTCACCGCGCTGAACGCCGAAGAACTCCTCTCGCCGATGGATTTCTTCGTCTCGCTGAACGCCCAGAACATGGCCGAACTGTTCGACGCCCGCATCCATTTCGAACCGATGCTCGCAGGCCTCGCCGCCGAACGGCTCACCGACACCGCGCTTGCCCGCCTTGCCACCCTCGTCGCTGCACAGGTCGCCGACCCCGAGGATGCGGAACTTTTCCACGACACCGACGTTGAATTCCACAAGACCATTCTGGAGGCGTCGGGCAACGATTTCCTCTCGCGCTTCGGCAAGCTTCTGCAGGTACTGGGCGATCAGGGCCGGCAAGCCTTCCAGAAACGCAAGTCGATCCGCCAGCAGTCGATCGAGGACCACCAGATCATCCTTGCCGCCCTGCAAAACCGTGATTCAGCGGCGGCGCAACGGGGGATGCGTCAGCACATGGTCAACGTAAGAAACGCGCTTAGGGAGGTGACAGGTGCGTAAGGCCCGTATCGCAGTTCTGGGCGCAGGATGGTGGGGCGCGCAGGTCTACATCCCGTCGCTTCTGGCCGACCCGACGGTCGATCTGGTGGCCGTCAACCGCCGCGATCCGGCTGCGCTGAAGGAAATCACTGACAAGTTCGGCATCGCCAAGGGCTATACCGACTACCGCGAACTCCTTTCGGTCGAAAGGCCGGACGGCGTTGTCATCGTTTCACCCCACACCGTCCACCACGAACAGGCGATGGCAGCGCTGGACGCAGATGCGCATGTGCTGATCGACAAACCGATGGCGACCAGCGCCAAGCAGGCCCGCAAAATCGTCTCTAACGCTGCGGAAAAGGGGCTTCAGATTATCATTCCCTACGGCTGGAACTTCAAGGACTTCACCCGGAAGGCCGCCGACCTGATGCGCGAAGGCCAGATTGGCACCGTCCGCCATATCGTCTGCCAGATGGCCTCGCCGACCGAAGACCTCTTCGGCGGTCAAGGCCTGATCGAAACCAAGGACCACATGTTCCGACCCAATCGCGACACCTGGGCTGACCCCGCCAACGCCGGCGGCTACGGGTGGGGCCAGCTTTCCCATGCGCTGGGCCTGATGTACGCCCTTGTCGACGACGCTCCGGCCGAGGTTTACGCCATCGCCGGAAAATCTCCCGCCGGGGTCGACTGGTACGACGCCGCCACCCTGCGCCTCGCTTCTGGCGCAACGGCGGTCCTGTCGGGGTCCTCCACAGTGCCAAAGCATTGCGGTTATCAGGTCGATATCCGCATCTTCGGCTCGGAGGGCATGCTCCTGATCGACATCGAACGCGAACGGATGGAGCTGCGCCGCAAGGATGGCCGCGATACAGTCCTTGCCATCCCGAAAGGGCAGGGCGCCTACGCATGTATCGAGCCGACCCAGCGTCTCGCCCAGATCTGCCTCGGAACCGCCACCCGCAACGAAGCCCCCGGCCTTATCGGCCAGCGCGCGGTAGAAACGCTGGACGCGATGTATCGCTCCATCGCCTCGGGCAAACCGGAGCGCGCGACATGAAATGGCCCATCACCCACGCCGACATCGTCAAGCCCGGCTTCTCGACGCCGCTTGACGCCCCTATGGTGCCGCCTTTCCCGTTCACCTTCCGCAACGCCGAAATTCTGACCCTTGCCTACCGCACCGACCCCGCCGCGATCCGCGCGCTGTTGCCCGAGCCGCTGATCTCCACCGGCGATACGGTGATGATCCATGTCTACAAGATGAACGACACCGATTGGCTCGGCCCCTATCACGAGGTCAACGTGATGGTCGGTGCGGAACTGCCCGGCAAGGCGACCGGGGCCTATTCGCCCTGGCTTTTCCTGTCCTCCGACATCGGTGTCACCCATGGCCGCGAGGTGCACGGCCAGCCAAAGAAGCTCGGCCAGCCGAAGCTGGAGTTCCGTGGCGATCTGATCGTCGGCTCGCTGGAAAGGAACGGCATCGACGTGCTGACCGGCACCATGCCCTACAAGCAGTCCCCGGCCGACATCGCCGACCTGAGCAAGATCTTCCCCTTTGCCACCAACCTGAACCTCAAGGCCATCGACCACATCGACGGCACCCCGGCGATCCGCCAGCTGACCTCGCGCCAGCTGGCCGATGTGCAGGTCACCGAATGCTGGAGTGGCCCCTGCACGGTCGACCTTCGCCCCAACGCGCAAGCGCCCCTCCACCGGCTGCCGGTCCTTGAAATGCTGGACGGCTTCTACTGGAAAGCCGCATTCACCCTCGTGCCGGGCGTGATCCTGCACGACTATCTGACGGAGACTTGAATGGCATCCTACGCATGGGTTCTGGGCGTCCGCCCCGGCTGCGAAGAGGAATACAAGCAGCGCCACGATGACCTGTGGCCGGAAATGGACGCGACCCTGCGCAAATCGGGCATCCGCAACTACCACATCTTCCGCCACGGCCTGACGCTGTTTGGCTATTTCGAAACCGATGACCTGCGGGCCACGATTGATCTTCTCAAGGCCGACCCGATCAACGCCAAGTGGTCGGAATCCATGGCGCCGATCATGCAGATCGACATCGACTGCCGCACTGGTTTCCCCTTCCTTCTTCCCAAGCAATGGAGCCTCGATCCGTGACCTCGCTCTCAGGCAAGACCGCCCTCGTCACCGGCGGCAATCGCGGCATCGGGCTGGCAGTCGTCAAGGCGCTGGCCGAGGCTGGCGCAACCGTCCATTTCACCGCCCGCTCTGCCGCTAACATCGCCGCCGCCCAGCGTGAGCTTGGCCCCATCGTCGCCACCGGCCACCACGCCAACATGACCGACCGCACCGCGATGACCACGGTGCTCGAGTATGGCTTCGACATCCTGATCAACAACGCCGGAGTCATCGGCCCGATCGGCCGGATGCTTGACGTCTCGCCCGAAGACTGGGCGATGAACATCGAAACCAACCTGATCGCGGCCTTTCACGCTACACAGACGGCCATGGCGCACATGGTCGCACGCGGCGGCGGCACCATTGTCAACCTTTCCTCCGGTGCGGCGCATCGCCCGATGGAAGGGTGGAGTGCCTACTGCTGCGGCAAGGCCGGTCTCGCCATGCTGACCCGCGCCATCCACGAGGAATATGCCCCGCAAGGCATCCGCGTCTTCGGCTTTGCCCCCGGCGTGGTGGATACCGACATGCAAGGCAGCATCCGCACCTCCGGCATCAACCCGGTCTCAAAAATCCCCCGCGAGAACCTTGCGCCGACGCATGAACCGGCGAAGGCCATCGCCTGGCTCTGCACCCCAGCCGCCGATACGCTGGCCGGACAGGAGATCGACGTCCGCAATCCCGATCTGCGCGCTCAGGTGGGCCTGAGGGCCTTGGAATGAAACGAGTCGTCGTCACCGATGCCACCTTCCCTGACGTGACCAAGGAGGAAGCCGCCGCCCGCGCGCAGGGGGCAAGCTTCGAACGCCACGCCTGCAAGACTGCGGAAGAGGTGACCGCCGCAGTCAAGGGTGCCGACGTCGCCGTCGTCCAGTTCGCCCTGCTGACCCGCGCCGCCATCGCCGGTTTTGCCCCGGGCGCCACCGCCATCCGCTACGGCGTGGGCTACAACAACTTCGACGTCGCTGCCCTGAACGACCATGGCGTCAAGGCCGCTTATGTCCCCGACTATTGCACCGCCGAAGTCGCCGACCACACGGCCGCTTCGATCCTCGCTCTCCTGCGCAAGCTTCCGGCGCTGGACGCCTCTGTCCGCCGGGGCGAATGGGCCGCCGTCGGCATCGCCAAACCGCTGAAGAGCTTCGTCGATACCACCATTGGCTTCCTCGGCTTCGGCCGCATCGCGCAAGAGGTTGCGACCCGCCTCGCCCCGTTCGGCTTCCACTTCCTGGCGCATGACCCCTACTTTGCCGGCCAGTTCCCCCGCCTGACGCTGACCGGCCTGCCCGGCCTTCTTGCGGGGTCAGACGCCCTTAGCCTGCACGCCCCCGCCACACCGGAAACCACCCGCATCATAAATGCCGCCAACCTTGCGCGGATGAAGCCCACCGCTGTCCTCGTCAACACCGCCCGCGGCGATCTGATCGACGAACCTGCGCTGGCAAACGCCCTGAGCGCCGGCCAATTGGCCGGCGCCGCGCTGGACGTGTTCCAGACCGAACCCCTGCCCGCTGACAACCCGCTGCGCACCGCACCCAACCTGCTCCTCGGCCCCCACGCCGCATGGTATTCCGAAGTCGCGGTGGAACGGCTACAAAGCCTTGTGGCCGACGAAATCACCCGCGCGCTGACGGGTCAGGGGGTGCGCAAACCTGTCCCCGGCTCTACCGCCTGAAAGGACCAACAGATGAAACTACTCCGTTACGGCCCTCGCGGCCAAGAGAAGCCCGGCCTGATCGACGCCAATGGCACGATCCGCGACCTTTCCGGCGTGATCCCGGACTTGGCAGGCGACGTTCTCACCCGCCTCCCCGATCTCGCCAAACTGGACACCAGCAAGCTGCCCGAGGTCCCCGGCACGCCACGCCTTGGCGCCTGCGTCGCTGGCACCGGCAAATTCATCTGCATCGGCCTGAACTACGCCGACCACGCCGCCGAATCCGGCCTTCAGGTCCCGCCGGAACCGGTGATCTTCATGAAGGCCACCTCTGCCATCTGCGGCCCGAACGACCCGATCCTGATCCCCCGCACCAGCCAGAAAACCGACTGGGAGGTCGAGCTTGGCGTCGTCATCGGCAAGCCCGCGAAATACATCACCGAGGCTGAGGCACTGTCCCACATCGCCGGTTACTGCGTGATCAACGACGTCTCGGAGCGCGCCTTCCAGACTGAACGCGCGGGCCAATGGACCAAGGGCAAAAGCTGCGACAACTTCGGCCAGACCGGCCCCTGGCTGGTGACCCCCGATGAGGTGGCCGATCCGCAGAATCTGCCGATGTGGCTGACGGTAAATGGTCAGACCATGCAGAACGGCTCCACCCGCACCATGGTCTACGGCGTGGCCCATATCGTCGCGTACCTCAGCCAGTTCTTCACCCTGCATCCGGGCGACATCATCTCCACCGGCACGCCTCCCGGCGTTGGCATGGGGATGAAACCCCCACGCTTCCTCAAGGCGGGCGACGTAGTCGAACTTGGGATCGAAGGCCTGGGCACCCAGAAACAGACCTGTGTGCAGGACTGACATGACCATCCGCAGCGTCGAAGCCATTCCGGTCGCCTATCCCGAACCGAATGACCATGTGCGGCTGCGCTCGGTCTGCCTGGTGAAGATCACCACCGAAGACGGCGCAGTCGGCTGGGGCGAATGCTGCACCTATTTCCCCGAAGCCTCTCGCGCCGCGAAGGCGCTGGTGGATGGCATGGCCGAAATGGTGGTGGGCCGCGACGAACTTCACACCCATGCCATCTGGCTTTCGCTCAAGGAACACAGCTGGTGGTACGGCAACGGCGCCGGGATCGCCTCGCTCGCCATCTCCGGCATCGACATCGCGCTTTGGGACCTGAAGGGAAAGGTCCTGAACCGCTCGCTCCTCGACCTCCTTGGTGGTCCCGCCAACGAGAGAATGCCGGCCATCGCTTCGATCCACGGCACCAAGGCCTCGATCCCCGCCATGGCCGAGGACATCCAGGGCTACCTCGCCGACGGCATGCAAGGCGTCAAGATCGGCTTTGGCAAACGCGGCGACGCGCACCTTGGCTTCGACCACAACCGGGACGTGGAATTCGTCCGCACCGTGCGGCACGCCATCGGCGACAAGCGCCTGATGATCGACCTTGGCATCAGGAATTTCTGGGATGTCCCAACCGCCATCCAGCGCGCCCGCGCGTTCGAGGCCTTCGACGTCCACTGGCTGGAGGAGCCGCTCGGCGACCACGACCCGGAAGGTTACAAGGCGCTGCGCGCCGCCACGTCGCTCAAGATCGCCTACGGCGAGAAAGAGTGGAACCACAAGGGCGTCGAAAAGATCGTCACCACCGGCACCGTCGACGTCATCGGCCTCGATCCCGGCCGCATCGAAGGCATTACCGGCTTCCTGAAAGCCGCCGAGGTCTGCCACGCCCACCGACGGCAAGCGAACGCCCACAACTTCTCCACCGCCATCGTCTCTGCCGCCAGCCAGGCCCTTAGCTTCGCCTGCCCCGCCTGCAAGGAACTGGAGCTGCAACCCATCTATGGCCCGGCGCAGAAAGACCTCGTCGACAGGCCCGTCTGGCATACGGATGGCTTGGTCAACCGTCCCGAAGGTCCAGGGCTTGGCATCCGGATCAACGAAGACCTTGTGAAATCCGCAAGGCTCGACCGATGACCCACCTCGACTGGGGCCTCACCGGCAAGACAGTCATCGTCACCGGCGCTACCGGTGCCATCGGACGCGCTGTCGCACAAGGCTTTGCCGAAGCCGGAGCAACGGTCGCCATTGTCGACCTCGATCAGGCCACCTGCGAGACTACCGCCCTCTCCCTCGGCCTTGCTCATCGCGGCTACGGAACCGACCTGCGCCAATTCGCCCAACTCCCCGCACTGATCGCCAGGATCGAAGCAGACCTCGGCCTCGCCACTACGCTCGTCAACATCGCAGGCGTCATCCTGCGCACCCCCGACCTCTTCACTGTCACGGAAAAGGATTGGGACGCCCAGCACGACATAAACCTCAAGGCATTATTCTTCCTGACCCAAGCCTTCTCCAAACGCCTTGCCGACACCGGCACCTCCGGCTCTGTCATCAACTACTCAAGTCAGGGCGCCCTGTCTGGCGGCTTCGGCGGGTCGGTTGTCTATAACGCCACCAAGGGCGCCATCACCACGATGACCCGCGGCATGGCCCGCAGCTGGGCGCCGCTCGGCATCCGCGTCAACAGCATCGCCCCCGGTCTCGTCGACACGCCGATGTTGAAAACCACGGGCCAGACCGATGAAGACCGCCAAGCGATGATCAACCAGATCCCGATGAAACGCCTTGGCCTGCCCGAAGACAACGTCGGCGCCACGGTCTTCCTTGCCTCCGACATGGCCCGCTACATGACCGGAGCGATGATCAACGTCTCCGGCGGCTTCCTGATGTACTAAACCGATAAAATTCATCTAAAATTCGTCTTCCTCTCTGCAAAAATATCCCACGGGGAGCGCGAGGGGTGTGAAACCCCTCGCTCCCGACATGTCAGTGAGAAGATGCCTCCTATCCCCAGACCGCCTTCACCCGCGCGTCCCGCCCACATGACCCGCGATAGAATTTGTAGGGCGGTCGACTTCTACTTCGGCCCGGCGCGGGTAAGGACGATCACTGCCCGACCGTACTCAGCACGTCCACCGACCACAGGGCCCTCGCGATCAACTTGCCATAGCCGATCACCGAATTGTCCAAGGTGATTTCGACCGCCCCGTAATGGCCTTCTCAGTCTCCGCCAACGCGGTCCGCGAAAACCCCAGCGTCAGGGCAAACCTCTCTCAGCGGTGATGGTTTCCCTTGGCCTTCCGCCCGTGCAGCCGTAGCCTGAAACAAATCACGACCGGAACGCACCCATGAACGACCACGTTTCCACCCATCAGGCGGAAGAGGATACCCGCAACGAAGCGATTCTGATCTGGGTCGACGGAAAGCTGCTCCCCAAAGCGCAAGCCACCATTTCGGTCTATGATTCCGGCTTCATGCTTGGCGACGGTGTGTGGGAGGGGGTGCGGCTTTACAACAACCGCTGGACGTTCCTCGACGAACATATCGACCGGCTGTTCGAGGCCGCCAAGGCCATCGACCTCGACATCGCCCGCACGAAAGCCGAAGTCGCCGCCGCGATCCTTGAAACCCAAACCGCGAACGGCATGACCACCGATGCCCACGCCCGCCTGATGGTCACCCGGGGCGTCAAGACCCGGCCCTTCCAGCACCCCCGCCTAAGCCAGCAAGGCCCGACCATGGTGATCATCATGGAGCATTCCCGCCCCAGTATCCCCCGTCCGATCACCCTTGCCACCGTGCCCCACCTGCGCGGCCTGCCGATGACGCAGGACCCGAAACTGAACAGCCACTCCAAGCTGAACTGTATCCTTGCCTGCATCGCCGCCCAAAAGGCCGGCGCTGATGAGGCCTTGATGCTGGACGTGAATGGCTTCGTGAACACCACCAACGCCTGCAACTTCTTCATCGTCCGGAAGGGCGAGGTTTGGACCTCGACCGGCGACTATTGCATGAACGGCATAACCCGGCAAAAGGTCATCGACCTCTGCCGAGCGAACGGCATCCCGGTGCGCGAGAGGAACTTCAGCCTGGTCGACACCTACGGCGCGGATGAGGCGTTCCTGACCGGCACCTTCGGCGCGCAGACGCCGGTAGGGGTGATCGATGGCCGCACCATCGGCACCGGGCAGATGGGGTCCATGACCGAACGCTTGCGCGGGCTTTACAAGACTCTGGTTGGGGCATGACCATGCAAAGGACTGACCGTTCACGGCACCTGGCGCGCCGCACCTTCCTACGTGCGGAAGACTGCGATCTTACCGATTTCGCGGCCCTTTGCGGTCAGATCACTGACCTCGCCGACTATCCGCTTGCTGCCGATCTGGCGAAGGGCGTCCTGATCTATGATTGCACGACCCTTGTCCGCCGCATCGGCGACCCTGCCTTTTGCGAGGAACTGATGGCCGAATGGGCCGAGGCACTTGCAAACGGCCCCGGCGTCATCGTGCTGCAAGGCGCGGAACCGGACCTCGCGATGATCGACCGCGCCTCGGATCTGTTCCGCGCTCTGATCGACCAGCAGAACCGCGCAGGCACCGGCGGCGGCGATCATTTCGCCAAGCCCGGCGCGAATGACCGGCTCTGGAACAGCCTTGAGAAGCACTGCCTCGCCGACCCCGCCAACTTCGCCCGTTACTACGCGAACCCCTTTCTCGCGCTGGTGTCCCGGGCCTGGCTTGGGCCCTACTACCAGATGACGGCGCAGCTGAACGTCGTGAACCCCGGCGGTGCCGCGCAATCGCCGCACCGCGACTATCACCTTGGTTTCCAGTCGGCAGAGGCTGTCGCCCACTACCCGCGCCACGTTCACCTGATGTCGCCGATGCTGACCCTCCAAGGCGCCATCGCCCATGTCGACGCCCCGCTAAAGGCCGGTCCGACACTTCTGTTGCCACACAGCCAGAAATACCCCGCCGGATACCTCGCCACCTCCCGCGCCGATTTTCGGGAGTTTTTCAACGCCCATGCCGTGCAACTGCCGCTGAGGAAGGGTGACATGCTGTTTTTCTCGCCAGCCCTTTTCCATGCGGCCGGAACCAACCGATCCACGGACATCAAACGGATGGTCAACCTTTTCCAGGTCTCCTCGGCCTATGGCCGCGCGATGGAATCCATCGACCGCACCGCCATGGCCAAGGCGCTCTACCCCGCGCTTCTGGCTGCAGAGGACCTCACCCCGACCCAGACCGCCAACGCCATCGCCGCCACTGCTGAAGGCTACAGCTTCCCCACCAACCTCGACCGCGACCCGCCCATCGGCGGCCTGGCCCCGAAATCGCAGGCCGCCCTTTTGCATGAGGCGCTGGCCGACTGCTGGGATCAGGACAAACTGAATGCGGCTCTGGATGCACAGGCAGCAAAGCGCAGCCCATGAAAATCGCCATGTGGTCCGGCCCGCGGAACCTTTCCACCGCACTGATGTACGCCTTTGCCGCCCGGGGCGATTGCGCGGTCAGCGATGAGCCGTTCTATGCGGCCTACCTGCAGGCCACCGGAATCGACCACCCGATGCGGTCCGGGATCATCGCCAGCCAGCCCACCGACCCGGCGGAAGTCGCCGCCCGATGCGCCGGCCCGAACCCCGAAGGCCAGCCGCACTGGTACCAAAAGCATATGACCATGCACATGATCCCCGCCTTTGACCGGGGTTTCCTGCGCAGTCTGACCAACGTGTTTCTCCTCCGCCACCCGGCCCGGGTCATCGCCAGCTACGCCAAGAAACGCGAGGCCCCGACGCTTGCCGACATCGGCTTCCTGCAGCAGGCCCAGCTTTTCGACCAGGTCGCCGACATGACCGGCTCTGCGCCCCCCGTCATTTCGGCCGAGGCGATTCGCGCCAACCCCGGCCAGGCGCTGACCCGGCTTTGCGCCACCCTTGGCCTGCCCTTCACCGACCGAATGCTGCACTGGCCCGCCGGCCCCAAGCCTTACGACGGGGTCTGGGCGCCGCATTGGTACAACGCCGTCCACCGCTCTAGCGGGTTCGAAGACCCCGAAGGCCCGCTTCCCGATTTGCCCGGCGAGTACCAGCGACTGGTCGATCAAGCGCTGGCCGCGCATGACCGACTTGCCGCCCACGCAATCTGACGGAAACCCCATTACACCGCGCCCTGACCTTTGCCCTTGCCCTCCTAGGCGCCCCCGCATTGGCCGAGACAGCGCTGGTCGCGGCCGTCGCGGGGCCGGACCTTTTTCCCTGCGAACTCAACAGCCTGTCCTGCACCACGCTAACCGTTCCACTGGACCACCGCGCCAACGACCCCGAAAAGACGCTCGACATCACCTTTGCGCTCAGCTTTGCCAGCGTCGAAAGCCGTGGCATTCTGTTCTTCTTCTTCGTCGGCGGTCCGGGCGGGTCCGCCTTGCCTCGGTCGACAACTACCTTTCCGCCTTCGACGAAGGCCTGACAGACTACATCGACATCGTCTTCGTCGACCAGCGTTGCGTTGGCGCTGGACGTGGCTTGTCCTGCCCCATGGCCCAGGCCCGCTTCGACAGCGCCACCGTATCGCTTGACGCACCCGAGGCGGCGCTTGCCACCGCCAAGGGCTATGTCCGGGACTGCGTCGCTGAACTGGACGCCGAGGAGCTTCTTCCCGCGGTGAACTCCGACCAGGCAATCCGCGACTTCGAGGCGTTTCGCCAGGCGATCGGGTCGCCAAAGGTTTGGCTATATGGCGAAAGCTACGGCACCCAGGTCGCGCAAGCCTATGCCACGACCTATCCGCAAGCGGTGCGGGGCGTGATCCTGGACGGAGTGGTCGACCTGAGCCTCGGGGCCGAGCGGTTCTACGCTTCCTACACGACGGCCTCAGAACGGCTGCTGACCCGGATGTTCGACGCCTGCGCCGCCCTTGCGGCCTGTGCCGGAGATCTGGATGGCGATCCGGCGAAAACCTGTGACGATCTTGCCGCCCGCCTTGCCGTCGCGCCGATCCCGGTCGATCTTCGCCTTTCGGATGGCAGCATAGCCAAACGCGACCTGACCACCGCTTTCCTGGAAGGGAACGCCTTCTACGCGCTCTACTCTCCCGAGGGTCGGGCCGGGTTTCTGCGCGTCCTTGCCGCCGCTGGTCGTGGAAATCTGGCGCCGATGCTGCGGCTTGGCTACTCCAACATGTACATAGACCCCGAAACCGAAGCGCCGGTTGAAGACCCGGGCTGGTATCCTGCCGCCTTCTACGCCATCACCTGCACCGACTATGATTCCGGACCCGGCACCGCCGACGAACGCGCCGCCGCGATCCTGGAAGAAGCCCGCGCCTTTGCACCCAACGCGCCCCGCCTTCTGCGGGTCTATTTCGTCGAGCGTCTGGCCTGCGCCTACTGGCCGCATCAGGGACCGTCTACCCGCAGCGCCTCGTGCCCAAGGCTGCCGTCCGCCCGGCTGGGGATTGTGTGCATGGTACGGTTGGCCACCACATGATCTGCATGGCCGGGACCAAGGTTGAAACCGGCGGCAGGAATTCCCGCATGCTGTTCAAGGGGGTGGTCGCGCAATTCCCGAACCGCGTCGCCATGCCGGCCTTCTTTATCGCCGATGAGGCGCAGACCCGCCCCGGAATGTTCTTTGGCGGCCGGGGCGCGACGGACGTGCCGCACCACCTGCGCAATGTCATCTCTAACGGCGAAGAAATGCACATCGCCCTTACCCAATAGCGCGACCGGTCTTGTCGCAAACTTGACCCTTGAGAAGAGGAAGGCTTTGGTCTTTTGCCATCAGGCGGCGAGCGCGGCAGACCGGGCGAATGTGGAAGCCTTCATGATCCTTTCCTGTCCCACAAGGTTCCATTAGCATGAGGGCGCATAAAACCAGAGCCGGGGATAGGTCAGAAGTGGCAAAGCGACCGCACACTTGGCTGGAAATCAGGATTTGTCGACCATCGCATCGCTGGTTTTCGGCAGGTCGACCGCGATGGATTTGAACCAGGTCCGCTACTATCTCAACCTCGCGCAGAGCCTGACCTTCACCGAGGCGGCCCGGCAGAGCGGAGTGTCGCAACCAAGTCTGACTCGGGCCATCCAGCGGCTGGAAGAGGAGTTGGGCGGCCCGCTGCTGTATCGGGATGGCAAGGACACCCGCCTGACTGCCCTTGGCCGGGATGTTCAGGTTGAGTTCATGCGGATTCAGTCCAGCCTCGAGACTGTGGCGGAAATCGCCGATAGCTCGGTCGTCGGAAGGCGTCGCCGCTTGACCATCGGCATCGCGACGACGATCGCACCCGGCGCTACGGCGGGGTTCTGGCAGCATGTTCTTGAGCAGTTGCCGATGGTTGAATTGCAGTTCGTGCCCATGCAACCGGGCGAGACCGAGGCCGAAGTTCTATCGGGTCGCTATGATATGTGCATGCTGACCAATGCGCCGAAGCCCAACGTCAAATTGACGGTTCAACCCTTGTATCGCGAACACCTGCGGCTGGCGATGGCGGCGGACCATCCGCTGGCCCGCCGGAACGAAGTGACTCCAGCCGAGATGTCGGAAGCGCCGTATCTGGACCGTCTGCATTGCGAATTCAGGTCGGCCTTGATCAAGCATTTCATGGACCGCAACGTGGTGATGCGGCCCCGGGTGCTGTCCGAGCGCGAGGACTGGGTGCAGCAGATGGTTGCCAGTGGCGCGGGGGTCTGCTCGTTGCCGGAACGATCGGTCATTGTCGGGGGCATTGTTCTTCGCCCGGTCGTGGGGCTCGATCTTTCGCGGCAGGTGTCGCTTGTCGCGGTTTCCGGCTCGGGCAACCCCCGTGAAGTGCGGCAGATTCTGGCCTTGGCCGCGCAATTCGACTGGGCCTGTTGAGGCGCCCCACGAAGCGACGGCTATCGGACTTATAGCCCCCCGCTATTGGCATTTTTCCGGCACCTCGCCCATCTTCCGGTCATGGAAACTGAACCGGGAGAAAAGCGATGAAATACCGGAAGACGGATGAAGCCGTCGCCAGGCTGACGCCCGAACAGCATCGGGTGACGCAGCAGAGCGGCACAGAGCGTGCGTTTACGGGCGAATACGACAAACATTACGAGCCGGGTATCTATGTCGATGTCGTCTCGGGCGAGCCGCTGTTCGCCTCGTCGGCCAAGTTCAACTCGGGCTGCGGCTGGCCGTCATTTTCAAAGCCCATCGACAATGTGACCGAGCATTCCGACAGCACCCATGGGATGCGGCGGGTCGAGGTCCGATCGAGACACGGCGACAGCCATCTGGGCCATGTCTTCAACGACGGCCCGCGCGAGATGGGCGGCCTGCGCTACTGCATCAATTCGGCGAGCCTGCGCTTCGTGCCCAGGACCGAGATGGAAGCGCAGGGCTACGGACAATACCTCAACCAGGTGGAGGAGACGTGATGACGGAACGTGCTGTTCTGGCGGGTGGCTGTTTCTGGGGCATGCAGGATCTGATCCGCAACCTGCCCGGAGTGATCGATACCCGCGTGGGGTATACGGGAGGCGACGTGAAATTCGCCACCTACCGCAACCACGGCTCCCATGCCGAAGGGATCGAGGTGATCTTTGATCCGGCGAAGATCTCGTTCCGGCTGCTTCTGGAGTTCTTCTTCCAGATCCACGATCCCACCACCGTGAACCGGCAGGGCAACGACCGTGGCACTTCGTATCGGTCGGGCATCTACTATACGTCGGACGATCAGAAGAAGGTGGCCGAGGATACGATCCTCGATGTCGAGGCTTCGGGGCTGTGGCCGGGGTCGGTGAAGACCGAACTGAAGCCGGTGGGCGAGTTCTGGGAGGCCGAACCGGAGCATCAGGACTACCTTGAGCGGATCCCCAACGGCTATACCTGCCACTTCGTGCGTCCGAACTGGGTTTTGCCCAGACGCGCGGCGGCACCATGTCATCATCGGTGACGCTGCGGTGAACGGACGACGGGCCCCGCGAGAAGATCGTGCCCCTGGCCAGCACTACCGCCGGGCCAGGGGATCGGCAGGCGGTGGATCTCTCGGTCAGCCTTGGCCTGTGTCGGACCAGCGCTTCGACGACCTGGTCCGGGCATTCGGCCAGGACCAGTTCAGGACAACATGAAATCCCGTTTTCGGGGATGGAAAGGAAACAAGATGGCCTTCGGAGGATTGCGTGACAAAGCCCGCGAATTGCGGGTCAGCGACTGGATTGATGGCGACGGGAAGTCGATGGAAAAGCCCGTCCGTCTGGCTGACCTCGGGGCGGACTACAGGATCATCTTCTGCTTTCAGGATTGGTGTCCGGGCTGCCATTCGCGCGGCTTCCCCACGTTGAAGGCTCTGCACGAGGTCTTGAAGGACAAGGGCGTTGGTTTCGCAGTGATCCAGACAGTCTTCGAAGGGGCCGAGGTCAACACCTTCGACAAGCTGCGCCTCAATCAGCAACGCTATGGGCTGGCCATTCCCTTTGGTCAGGATCTGCCGCCCGCAGGTGAACGCTATCCGACCTTCATGGAGGATTACCGTTCCGGCGGCACACCCTGGTTCACCATCATCGACCATGACGGCAATGTCGTCTTTGCCGATTTCCGTTTGGATGCCACACGTTTCCTGCGCGCGCTTGGGGCCGAGGACGCCGATCTGAGCGACGCCTGAGCTGCCCCGAGGATCAACCCGTCACCCCATCGGAGACCCCATGCGTGATCTGCCCGCCATTGCCTTCGACAACAGCTATGCCCGTGATCTGGAGGGGTTCTATGTGCCTTGGACCGGCACCAAGGCTCCGGCGCCAAAGGTTCTGCGCCTGAACACGGCCCTTGCCGCCGAGCTGGGGCTCGATGCCTCGGCTTTGGCGACGGATGCAGGCGCGGCAATGTTAAGCGGGGGCGTCACGCCCGAAGGCGCGGCCCCCTTGGCCATGGCCTATGCCGGGCATCAGTTCGGCGGCTTCTCGCCGCAGCTTGGCGACGGTCGCGCCCTGCTCTTGGGCGAGGTGATCGACCGCATGGGACAGCGGCGCGACATTCACCTGAAAGGGTCAGGCCGCACGCCCTTCTCGCGCGGGGGCGACGGCAAGGCAGTCCTGGGGCCGGTCTTGCGCGAGTATCTGTTCGGCGAGGCCATGCATGCGCTGGGCATTCCCTCCACGCGCGCCCTTGCCGCCACCCTGACGGGAGAGCCCGTGATCCGGCAGAAGAGGCCGGAGCCGGGGGCGGTTCTGGCGCGGGTGGCGGCCTCGCACCTTCGGGTGGGGACGTTCCAGTTCTTTGCCGCGCGGGGCGAGGTGGACAAGGTCCGGAAGCTTGCCGATTACGCGATCCATCGGCATTTCCCGGAAATCGCCGACCGCTCCGACCGGTATCTGGAGCTGTTCCGCCGCGTCCGCGACACGCAGGCGGCGCTGATCGCGCAATGGGTGCTGGTGGGGTTTGTGCATGGCGTGATGAACACCGACAACACCGCCATCTCGGGCGAGACCATCGACTACGGCCCATGTGCCTTCATTGATGCCTATGACCCCAAGGCCGTGTTCAGCTCGATCGACGAGCTTGGGCGCTATGCTTTCGGCAATCAGCCCCCGATCATGCACTGGAACCTGACGCGTCTTGCCGAAACGCTGGTCGAACTGGTGAACCCCGACGACAGCGACGATGCCGTTCGCCAACTTACAAATGAAATCAACGCCTTTCCCGCGCACTATCAGCAGTTCTGGCTGCAGGGGATGCGGACCAAGCTGGGTCTGTTCAAGAAGATGCCCGGCGATCTGGATCTGGCCAACGACCTTCTGACGGCGACCGAAGGGCAAAGCGTGGATTACACGGGGCTATTCCGGGCGCTCGCGGCGCTGGTGCGTGGGGATGTCACGCCGGCCCGCGCGCTATTTGCCGATCCTGTGCGCTTTGATGGCTGGGCCGGCCACTATTCGCGGCGCATGGCCGGAGAGGACATCCGCGCCACCGAACGCGCCAAGGCGATGGACCGGGTGAACCCGATCTACATCCCGCGTAATCATCTGGTGGACGCGGCGTTGAAGGCGGCAGAGGCCGGCGACATGGGGCCATTCGACCGGCTGATCGAGGTGCTGTCTGCGCCCTTCACCCCGCAGGAGGCGGCCGAGGCCTTTGCTGCGCCTGCCCCGGCAGATTTCGGGAAATTCGTTACCTTTTGCGGAACGTGAGAACCGGGATGATGAAATGAAATCCCCGAAGGTACTGCATGCAACCGGGTGTTTTCGGTGGCGCGATCTTTTCAACGAATTGACTGCAGGCTTGGACGTGTAATCAGGACAGTTTGAAGAAAATCAGAGGGGCGGGATGGACAGTTTCGACAGCATCATCATCGGCGCGGGACAGGCGGCGCCATCTCTGGCCGTGGCGCTTGCCGGGCGCGGGGACAGGGTGGCACTGATCGAGGGTGACCGTCTGGGTGGCACCTGTGTCAACACCGGCTGCACCCCGACCAAGACCCTGCGCAAATCCGCCCGGGTTGCCCATCTGGCCCGCCGCGCGGCTGAATTCGGGGTGAAAACCGGCCCGGTCGAGGTGGATTTCGCTGCGGCCATGGCGCGGATGCGCGAACGCAGCGACAGGGCGCGTGAGGGTCTGGCCAACTGGCTGGCCCGGACAGACGGAGTGAACGTCATTGATGGCTGGGGCAGGTTTGACGGGCGCGAGGCGGACGGGCGATTTCGGGTATCCGTTGGGGATCGGGTCTTGCGTGCGCGCCAGGTCTATCTGAACACCGGCACCCGGCCGTTCATCCCCGATGTGCCGGGCCTCGAGACGATTGCGCCACTGGACAACGCCGGCCTTCTGGCTCTGACCGAACGCCCCGATCATCTCATCGTCGTCGGCGGATCCTATATCGGGCTGGAACTCGGCCAGATATTCCGGCGGCTTGGGTCTTCGGTGACGATACTGCACCGCGCTGACCGCTTAGCCGAGCGGGAGGACGCGGACGTATCGGCCATCATCGCCGATATCATGCGGTCCGAGGGAATCGACCTGCGGCTGAATGCCTCCATTGCCTCGGTCGGAAAGACTATGCGCGGGGCTCTGGTGACGTTGGCGGATGGCACAGAAATTGTGGGAAGCCATATCCTGTTCGCCACCGGACGGGTGCCGAACACCGAAGAGTTGAACTTGGTATCGGTGGGGCTGACGGCCGATGCGCGCGGCTACATCGCCACCGATGCGCAGCTCGAGACCGATGTGCCGGGGATCTGGGCCTTGGGCGATGTCAACCGGCGCGGGGCCTTTACCCATACCGCCTACCACGACCACGAGATCGTTCTGGCTGAACGCGACGGGCTTGAAGACCTGCACCAGTGGAAGGGGGCCGATCAGCGCCCGACCACTTATGCCATGTTCACCGACCCGCCCCTGGGCCGTGTCGGGCTGACCCGGACCGAGGCGCTGGCGCTTGTCGGGCAAGGGCGGCGGATCCTGATCTCGGACCTGCCGATGGATCGCGTGAGCCGCGCCAGGGAGGAAGGCGAGACCAGCGGTCTGATCCGGCTGATCGTAGATGCCGAAACCGAGGCCTTTCTGGGGGCGACCGTCTTCGGCTTTGGCGGGGATGAGGTTATTGCCACGCTGACCAACTTCATGGCCACGGGGGCCAGCTACCGTATCATGCAGCAGGCTCTGCCGGTGCATCCCACGGTCGCGGAATTTCTGCCCACGATTCTGGCCGGGCTGAAACCGTTGGAAAAAGCCGATGGCTGACTTTCGGAACTGGGGGATAATGTGGTGATGACCTTTGAGAACACGCGGTTCGATCCGGACCTGATCGGGTTTCACGCCATTGCCCAGAAGATGGCGGCCTCGGTCGGTCCTACGGCGGACCTGTCGGTGGATGCCGACCTCGCTCAGCTTTTGCGGCTGCGCGTGGCACAGTTGAACCCCTGTTCCTATTGCCTGATCCTGCACGCCAAGGCCGCGCATGACCGGGGGATCGGGGTGGAAAAGGTGGCCCATCTGGCGTCGTGGCGCGAAAGCACGATGTTCACGGATGCCGAACGCTGCGCGCTGGCCTATGCTGAGGCGCTGACCGCCTATGACCTTGCCGTCTTTCCAGCCCGTCACGCGGCGCTCGAGTCACATTTCGACGAGACCGCCATCGCGGAAATCGCGGCCATCGTGATCAACATGAACCTTTGGACACGGCTGAAACTGGCGCAGGGTGCCGTTCCGGTGGAGACCTAGGCGATGACGCAGAGCGCGGGTTTTGCCGGCGGATGCCATTGGTGCACCGAAGCGGTGTTTCAGGCGCTTCGCGGGGTCACAGAGGTCCGTCAGGGCTTCATTGCAGCGGACGCACCGCATGATACTTATTCCGAGGCGGCGGAGGTCACCTGGGACCCCGAACTGATCGGGTTCGAAGACCTGATCGCCGTGCATCTTGCGACCCATGCCAGCACGTCGCATCACAAGATGCGCGGCAAGTATCGCAGCGCGGTTTACGTGCATGGGTCAGAGCATGCCCAGGCTGCGAAAGCGATCATCGCCCGGATCGGGCAAGAAACGGACAGCGTCTTTGTGACCGAAGTCCTGCCCTTTCGCAGCTTCAAGCCGTCCGACCTTCGGTTTCAGGACTATTATGCCCGCAACCGCGAAGGACCGTTTTGTGACGCCTATATTGAGCCGAAGCTTGCGCTGTTGCGGCAGCGGTTTTCCGATCTTCAGCGAAAGGCCGTGACCCATGCCTGAGATTCTGTTCACCCCGAATAGAGATATGCCAAGGAACAGGGGAAAGCGGATGTTCACCGAATATGCCGTGATCGCAGCCGCATTGGTCAAGCATCATACCAAGCCGCCAAAAGGTGCGGCGTGACGCCGGTCGACGGCCTAAAGCCACTTGCGCCAGCGAAACAGCGCAAGCAGCCCAAACGCTGCCGCCGCGCAGATACCGGTCAAAATCCAGAAACCCTGGGATGCCCCTTCAAAGGGCAACCCCATCAGGTTGACCCCGAACAGGCCGGTAACAAAGCCCAGCGGCAGAAAGATCGTCGCGGCCACGGCAAAGACATAGGACGAGCGGTTCAGCCGGCGGTCCTGAATTCGGGTGACCTGGTCGTTCAGGATGTCGATCCGCTCACGCAGGCCTTGAAGGGTTTCGAGAAAGCGCAGCAGGCGGTTCAAGGCATCGTCAAGCCGGGCGCGGTCGCGGCCATCAAGAACAGGATGCTGCGCCACGGACAGGGTTTCCGGAACGGGACGCTGCGGAGTCAGGTGGCGCAGGAAACCGCTGATCCTGGTTTCGGTGTCGGCCATGTTGGGGCAGGCGGTTTCCATCTGATGCTGGCTGATCATGGTGCCGATCCGGGCGGAATCATCCTCCAGCATCTCGATCTGGGCTTCGACCTCGTCCAGATGCTCCTCGATCAGATCGGCGAGAAAGGCGCCCGGGGTGGCAGGGCCACCCCCGTCCACCAGACGCCCGGCGATTTCGAGGATCGGATCGACGTCGGCCTCACGCGTGCTGATCACCCGATCCGGCGTCAGCCAGAGGCGCATCGAAACCATGTCCTCGGGGCGCGCCATCTCTTCGCCGTGAAGGTGCATGGCCTTGAAAAGAACCATGATCCCGTCATCGCGCACCCGGATGCGCGAGCGGGTATCCTCTTCCAGCAGCGCATCGACGATCAGATCGTCAAGTGCCACCTCGTCCATCAGATAGGCCGAGGTTTCCTGATGCCGGATGCACATGTGCAGCCATTCGCCGCCCCCCGTCAGCGGCAGAAGGTGCAGAAAGCCGGGCGATTGGCGGGCGGTTTCCATGGCGTGTCAATAGCCCGGAGTGACGATGGGTTGACCAAAGGCAATGGCAAAGGCGGTATGGGTTTCAAGGGGCCAGACAGAGCCGCGCCTTGTCTCGGGCCGATCCGGTCCGGTCGGCCACGACGCACAGGACCATCCGCGCCGCGCAAGACGATTGGGATCAAGGCCAAAGCCGCAGCCATATCCAGCAACTCCTTTCGTGCTTCGCCCCGTATACAGTCAAAGGCGATCCCACCAACCTAAAGGAAAGACCATGATCGAAAAGTCTCACCTACGCGCCACAATGCTTGCCCTGACCGAGGCCGAACTGGCGCAGGCGCACAATACCTACGAGCGGTTCCTGAACGCTGCACGGCTGGACCGGTTCGAGCCGATCGAAAGCGACGAACAGGCGCAGGCCGAGATCGCCGCCGATCTGGCAGAAGCTTTTGACGACCGGGAGCACGAGGTCCAAGCCAAGATTGCGGCGCTTGAGGCAATGGATTTCGGTCCGAAATCCGAAGTCGCACCAGGTGCTGCGGTGCGGATCGGAGACCGCTTTCTGGTCGTAGGTGTCTCGACGGGGGAATTTACCTGCCAGGGGCATGACTTTGTTGGCATCTCGCAAGCCGCGCCGATCTATGAGGCGATGGAGGGCAAGAAGGCAGGCGAGACCTGCGAGTTCCGGGGACGCAAGCTTATGATTGTCGAGGTCTATTGAGGTTCAGAGGGAAATCCATGACCGAGTTCCGTCAGGATGGCCGCCCGCGCATGGCGCCGGGTCAGGTGGTCACACGGAAATTCCCCGTGATGACTGCGGGCACCCCGGCCACGGCGGACAGGGACAGCTGGACGGTGATGTGGAGCAGCCGGTAACGCTGGACTGGCAGGGCTTTCAGGCCCTTGCGCAGCGCGAGTTCACCGTCGATATCCATTGCGTCACACGCTGGTCCAAGCTGGACACGTGCTGGCGCGGGGTCTCGGTCTCGGTGCTGGCCGATCTGGTCCGCCCGAAGACCGAGGCGGCCTATGTTCAGGCGCGGGCGGAAGGCAATTATACCGCGAACCTGCGCCTGATCGACCTTCTGGGTGACAAGGCCTTTGTCGCCACGGAATACGACGGCAAGCCGCTGAGTGCCGATCATGGTGGCCCTGCACGGCTTGTCGTGCCCGGCCTCTATTTCTGGAAAAGCGCTAAATGGCTGCGCGGCCTGCATTTCAGCCCCTTCGACTACAAGGGCTATTGGGAGAAACTGGGGTATCACAACTATGGCGATCCCTGGAAAGAGCAGAGATACCGGGGATGAGCGCGGAGGAGCCGGCGATTGCTGCGGAAATCAGGGCCTGCCGCAAATGCGCGGCAGAATTCGCGCTGACCGCCACGAAACACGGGCCCCGGCCAGTGGTCTGGTTTCGCCGGACAGCGCGGATTCTGATCGTAGGACAGGCGCCGGGACTGCGCGTCCATGAATCCGGTGTTCCCTTCGATGACCGGTCGGGCGACCGCTTGCGCGACTGGCTGGGGCTGACGCGGGACGAATTCTATGACCGGGACAGGATTGGCATAGTTCCCATGGCATCTTGCTTTCCCGGCTACGATGCCAGCGGCAGCGACTTGCCGCCCCCGCCACGCTGTGCGGCCTCGTGGCGGCGTCAGACACTTCAGGCGCTGGACCAGGTCCGGCTCCTGATCGTGATTGGCGGCTACGCCCAGGGCTGGCATCTGGGCGACGCCGCGCGCAAGGCCGGAGTTGCGGCAACGGTCGCGGACTGGCGGCGTTGGGCGCCCGCGACCCTGCCGCTGCCGCATCCATCCTGGCGAAACAACGCATTCCTGCGCCGCAACCCCTGGTTCGAGGCAGACCTCATCCCGGCCCTGCGCCTGCGCATCCGCGAGGTGATGGATCAGACAAGTTGACTGGAGGAGAATGTCGCATGGTCAAGCCAGTTTGGAACGGAAAGGTGATTGCCGAAAGCGACGCAACGGTCGTCGTCTCGGGCAATCACCGCTTTCCGAAGGAAAGCGTGAAGTCGGAATACCTCGCGCCTTGCGCGCCAAGACGTCTGCCCCTGGAAGCGAACGGCGGCCCATTACGCGATTGAAGTTGAAGGACAGACGAACCCCGATGGGGCCTGGTATTACCCCGCCCCCAAGTCGGCGGCAGCCCAGATCAAGGACAGGGCCGCCTTCTGGCGCGGAGGGCAGGTTTCCTGATCCCAACCGGCTTGGGAAAAACACGAGTTTGAGGAAGGACCCGAGGAATGGAACCGGATCTCTTGGCCTCGGCCGGATGGGTGGCAACATGTCCGGCGGCCGTCAAAGGCCGGCCATCATTGCCACCTTCATAGCGCGAATTCTGGCACAAGGGATGGTTTGGCGAAGGAAACCGGCGCAGTCAGCTATGGCGATATCGGGGCGCCAGACGCAACGTTGGCACCGCCGCGTGTTATCTGGCTGATGGTGCTGGGGGGCGATGTATCTTAGCGGGTTTTGAACGAGTTGGGCTTGATTTGCGCACTCGGCGACGTGATCGTCGACGGAGGAAACAGCCATTTCATGCAAAGCGTTGCCCGAGCCCGAACCATTGGGTCAAGATGATCCACAACGGCATCGAAGACGGCATGATGCAGGACATGGCCGAAGGCTTTGCTCTATTCGCTTCAGCCAAGAATGAGGCGGTCGTCGAGGACTACCGCCATGACCTGGACCTTGCCGCAATCGCGGAGGTTTGGCGGCGGGACAATGTTGTCAACTCGTGGCTTCCCCATCTTGGCGCCGATGCCCTGGCAGCCAATCCGACCGCGGATCTTTGCTCCACCGAGGCCGCCGACGGCGGCGAAGGGCGCTGGACCGTCGAGGCGGCGATCGACCAGCGGGCATCAGCCCAGGTTCTGGCGGCGGCGTTGCTCGCGCGTTTTCGCCGCGCCACTGCCACTCGGCCCGGAAATCCCCGCGATAGGTTTTCGCGGGCGACAGGGCCGGGAGACCTCGATCCGCAAGCCATATCAACGGGCGCTTGGTCGGGGAGTACCGCCATTATCCTGCGGGCGGCGTCAGTTTTGCCAATGATGCCGATTGGCTGGAGCGGGAGTTCGCTCTCCCGATTTCAAGGCAGCTTCCGTTGATGGGGGTGCCCGGTCAGGCGCACATGTGAACGCGGTGTTCGAAAACCTGCTGCCGGACAACGCGGACCTTCGCCGCAGGATCGCCGAGAGGACCGAGGTGCTCTGCGACCGGCCGAACGATCTGCTGGCCGCCATCGGGCCGCCTGCCATCGAGGCGGTTGCCAATGCGCTGCCTGCAGGATTTCCGGATCGCGTGGCGGGGCCGGTCTTCGAGCACGCAAGAAACCGAATGACCCTGCTGACAGGCCAGTTCGATGCCGGCCAGATCGGCCGCGCGTAACTCCGTCCGCTGCGCCAACGTCACGGACCAGTCTCCCCGGCCCCCACTATAGTGGGGTGGCGGTACAAAAGACCCCTAACGATATAGAGGAGAAATCATTGTGTCGCTTGAGATGCCTGCCGTGCAGAACCAATTGATGCGTTGACCCTGAGTAGACGAGATGCTCAGCCGGCCCTTTGCGGACGCATCGTATCGCGGGAATAGCGCGGATTGCTGACGGCTTGATCTGCTTGAGGGCACGGCAGACTCTGCCATTGGCGACGGGCCCGTGGTGAACGATTCTTTCTATTCAGAGAGGTTCCATTTCCGAGTCTGGGTCCTGTGTCCCGCTGGCCGCAGAGTATCCTACTTCCGGATCGCAGTTCGGACCGGTTTTCCGCTGCGCTGGGTCAGACCCACGCCGGGCGCCTCGCCCACCGGAGCGTTCGAGGGCGGCAGCAGCGGGCGACCCAGCACCAGATCGGCGCCGCGCTCGGCCAGCATGATGGTCGGCGCGTTGAGGTTGGCGTTGGGTTCGGCCGGGAAGACCGAGCTGTCGATCACCCGCAGCCCCTCGATCCCGCGCAGCTTCAGGTCGCTGTCCACCACCGCCATCGCATCTTCGCCCATACGGCAGGTGCCGCAGGGGTGATAGGTGCTTTCCATCGTCTCGCGCACCCAGGCGTCGATCTCGTCATCGGTCTGCACCTCGGCACCCGGCGCGATCTCGACGCCGCGAAAGCGGTCGAAGGCGGGCTGCGCCACGATCTCGCGGGTCAGGCGCAGGCAGCGGCGGAACCCGTCGCGGTCCTCCTCGCGCGCCAGATAGTTGAACAGGATCGCGGGCTGTTCATGCGGATCGGCGCTGCGCAACCGCACATGGCCCCGGCTCTTGGGCTTGTTCGGCCCGGTCAGCACCATGAATCCATGTCCTTTCAGCGGTTTCTTGCCATCATAGCGCATGGCCGCTGGCAGGAAATGGAACTGGATATCGGGCCATTTCAGACTGGCGTCCGAGCGGATGAAGCCGCCGCTTTCGAAATGGTTGGTGACGGAAAGCCCGCGCTTGAACAGCACCCATTCCACCCCGATCAGGAATCGGCTGAGAAGCCCCATCTTGCCGTTCAGCGTGATCGGTTCCTTGCAGGCATACTGGATGTAGACCTCGGAATGATCCTGCAGATTCTCGCCCACGCCGGGCAGGTCGTGCAGCACCTCGACCCCCGCCGTTCGCAGCACCTCGGCCGGGCCAATGCCTGATCGCTGCAACAGATGCGGCGCGCCGATCGGGCCGCAGGCGATCAGCACTTCGCCGCGGGCATGGGCGGTGTGGCGCTGGCCGTCGTGGTCATATTCCACCCCCGTCGCGCGCTTGCCCGACAGGATCACCCGCCGGGTCATGGCACGGGTCAGAACGGTCAGATTGGGCCGCGACAGGACCGGTTTCAGATAGGCATTCGCGGTTGACCAGCGGCGACCGTCCTTCACGGTCATGTGCATCGGGCCAAAACCTTCCTGCAATTGGCCATTCGGGTCGTCTGTGGTGACATAGCCCGCCTCGTGCCCCGCATCGACAAAGGCGCGGTAAAGCGGGTTTTTCATCTGGTTGCCGGCATTGGTCGCCAGCGGGCCATCGCCGCCGCGCCACTGATCGCCGCCATCCTTCCAGGCCTCGGCGCGCTGAAAATAGGGCAGCACATCGGCGTAAGACCAGCCGCGCGCTCCCAGCTCTTGCCATTCGTCATAGTCATGGGCGTGGCCGCGCATGTAGACCAGCCCGTTGATCGACGATGACCCGCCCAGCACCTTGCCACGCGGGCAATGCACCCGGCGGCCATCCAGACCCGGCTCTGGGTCGGTGAAATAGCGCCAGTTGTATTTCGTGCCGTTCATCGGGATCGACAGGGCCGTGGGCATCTGGATGAAGATCGAGTTGTCCGAACCACCGAATTCCAGCACCAGCACACGGTTCGCCGGATCGGCGCTCAGCCGGTTCGCCAGCACGCAGCCGGCCGATCCGGCGCCAATGATGATATAGTCGTAGGTGTTGTCCATGGGGCAATATCCCTTTGGCCGGGGTGTCGGGGGAAAGGGGCCCGGCGACGGATGTTGTTGTCGCCGGGATGATGATCAGCGCGGGTAGTCGCCCCAGGTCCGGCCGCGGGCAAAGAGCTTTGTCAGCACCAGATGCACCAGCCCGGCCAGAAGGCAGGACGGGATCGAGGCGGTCAGGTAGGCGAAAGCCCAGTGGTTATCCAGCGTCTGGGGATTGAACAGCCAGACGTAGATGATGAACCCCGCCGCGAGGGCCGCCAGTCCGATCGGGTTGAAGCCCGCGATGAACTCGAACGATCCGCCCTGCTGCGGCCCGTGCAAGGCCCGCAAGTCCAGCCGCTGACGCCGCAGGAAGAAGTAGTCGGCAATCCCGATCCCGGCCAGCGCGGAGTTCAGGGCCGAAGTCCAGACCAGGAAGATGAAGAATCCGTCGTACATCTGCGGGTAAAACCCGACCAGAAGCAGCGGAATGACGCAGAAGCCAAGAAGCAGCGTGCCCCAGCCGATGCGCTTGATGCCCTCGGTGCCCACCTGGCGCAGGCCCACGACCGAGGTGTAGAGGATGTTCGCCATCGAAGTGACGTTGGCAAAGGCGATGAAGCCGAGCGCCACCACGCCGACGCTGACACCCGCGATGTTGGTCATCCAGATCGTCGGATCGCTGTTGCCCAGGGCAACCGCCGCCAGGAGGCCGACGATCTCGCCCAGCGCCGCCGCGCCGAAGATGCCCAGGATGTTCGGCCAGAACGCCGTGCGCTCGGACTTGGTCAGCCGGGCCAGGTTGCCGATGTAGGGCCACCAGGAGAACCCCGCCGCCATGTTGATTTCGATCGCGATGATGAAGTTCAGCTGGCGGTCCTCGAAGGGCGGGTCCAGGGCTTGCATGGCCAGCAGGTCTGCCCAGGTATTCTGGCGCAGGATCAGATACATCATCACCAGCATCAAAAGGACCAGCGCCGGCGAAACGATCATGTTGAAAACCTTGATCGAGGTTGGCCCCCGCGCGACGATGAACCAGGTCAGCAGAATCGCACCGATCGAGGCCACCGTAGCCTTCACCCCGATCGGATTTGCCTCGCCGCCCGAGGACAGCGCCGCCAGCCCGTCGATGGACCTGCCAAACATCATCGCCAGCACGGCGAGCCAACCCATGGTCAGCACCACAACTGCCAGCACATAGACCAGCCGCGTGCCGTTCCAGCCGAACTGGCTGCGCAGCCCGACGAATTGCTCGGTGCCGTAGCGGCCGGCCATGACGGCCGTGGCCAGCGAGGTCAGCACGACGCCAAAAATGTTGCCGATGATGATCGCCGCGATGCCCTCCTTGACCCCGACGAAAAGCCCGACCGCGCCACCGATCAGGAAAGCCCAGGTGGCAATGGCAAGCGCCGAGTTGGCAAAGGTGAACTCGGCAAAGCCCCAAAGCCGTTCCTTCGGCAGAAGCGGCAGATCGCCGCGTTCGGCGACAAAGGTGTACTCTGTGCTGGTCTTGGGTTCCTGTGTCATGTCACACCGCCCAGGTCCAGAAGACCACCGTCAACACGGCGGTCAGCACCAGCATGCCCAGATAGTCCAACACACTGAGCCGACCTTCGCCTCCGTTGCCAAGCGCGTCATACACTGCGGCCCGTCGTTCGATCTCGGCCAGCCATTCCTTGTCCTTGGTGTCCATCCCTTTCGCTCCCTGTTGTCGCGGCCTTGTTTCAGCCCGTTCCCTCATCGCTTCGTGCTTCTGTCTCAGACAACCCGGACCGGGCCGGGGTAATAGGGCAGCCGGTCGATCCGCGGCACCCATGCGCCGCTTGCCACCACCTGCTGCACATGCGCGGCGATCTCTTCCATCGGCGCGAACCAGACGCCGCCGCGCGCCAGCGCCTGTTCGATGAAGCGGTGCACCACTTGCCAGCGGGCCAGCCGTCCGGTGGCAAAGGGATGCACGACCGGCACCCAGAGCCCGCCATGGGCATAGGCTGCCTCGAACTCTTCGGCAAAGGCGCGGAAGCCGTCGCTGGGGGCACGGATCGGCATCATGTAGTCAAGGTCCATCGACTGAACGAACTGCGGCCAGTCATCGAGGCCCCAGTGCGACGGCAGTTCCACCAGCCGCCCGGCTTCGCAGTCCAGAAGATAGGGCTGATCGTCGCCCATCAGCGAGGCGTCATAGGCAAAGCCGCGCGCCGCCAAGAGATCGGCCGAACGGTGCGAGAAGTTGTAAAGCGGCGCGCGCCAGCCGCGCGGGCGCTGGCCCGTGGCCCTGAAGATCACCTCGATGCCGCGATCCAGCCAATGGGCCTCATCGGCGTCGCTCAGCTCGCGCGGGTGTTCGTGCAGGAAACCGTGATGCGCGATCTCGTGCCCGCCCTTCAGAATGGTCTCGATCGCCTCGGGGTATTGCTCGATGCACCAGGCCGGGATGAAGAAGGTCTGCCTTATGCCGAGTTGCCGATAGCTTTCCACGATGCGCGGGATGGCCACGCGCGGTCCGTATTGCAGCATGGAAATGCCGGCGACCCGGCTGTGACCGTCGCTGGGGTGGGCGATATGGATCAGGCTGTCGGCATCCATGTCGAACGTGATCGAGGCCGCGCAGCGGGCGCCGTTCGGCCAGGGGATCGGGTTGCGGATCATGGCATGACGCTCCCGCCGTTGGGGCCGATGGCCTGGCCGGTAAAATACCGCCCGCCGTCGCTGGCCAGGAACAGCGCCGTTGCCGCCACTTCCTCGGGTTGGCCAAAGCGCGCCAGCGGGATGGCAAGTTCCTTGGCACGCCACTCGGCGCTCATATGGGCTGCCCCCAGCATGTCGGTATCAATCGGACCGGGGCAGATGGCGTTGACCAGGATGCCGGGCGCGAATTCTTTTGCCCAACTGCGCACCAGCCCCAAGACCCCGTGTTTCGAGGCGACATAGGGTGAAAACGTCTCGCGCCCGTAATGCGCCATGTCCGAAGCGATCATCAGCACGCGCGGCGGGTCGGCGGCATCAGGCGTCATCAGGCCGATGGCGGCGCGGCCGACCAGAAAGCTGCCCCGCAGGTTGACCGCGATCACCCGGTCGAAGTCAGCGACCGGGGTCCGCAAGAGCGGCGCTTCGTGGATGATCCCGGCGCAGTGGACCAGAACATCCAGCCCGCCCCAACTGGCGCGCAGGCTATCGGCCATTGCCGTAACCGCAGCCTCATCGGAAACGTCAAAGGCAAAGGCAAAGGCAAAGGCAAAGGCAAAGGCAAAGGCAAAGGCAAAGGCAAAGGCTGGCCCTTCGCCCGCCGGTGCCGCCAGATCCGCCCGCGCAACCCGCGCGCCGCTGGCCGCGAAGGCCCGGGCGCAGGCGGCGCCGATCCCGCGTCCAGCCCCGGTGACCAGAACCCGCGCGGTCATGCCATCACCTCGCCCCGGTCGAGCATCATCGCTTGTCCGGTCATGTCGCGCGCGCCGTCCGAGGCGAGAAACAGATAGGGCGCGGCCAGGTCTTCTGGCTCCAGCAGGCCCGGAAGCACCTGCGCGCCCACGATCTCGGCCAAGAGGTCAGCCTCGCTGCGCCCGGTCCGGCGAGACATCTCGGCCAGCGACAGCATCGCCGCCTCGGTCCGCACCCAGCCGGGGCAGACGGCGTTGACGCGAATGCCCTTCGGGCCAAGCTCATGCGCCATCACCCGGGTGAAACCCAGATTGGCGTGTTTCGATCCGACATAGGCCGCGAACTCCGGCACCGCGACCCGGCTCCAGATCGAGGCGGTGACGATGATCCGCCCGCCCGCCGCCATCTTCGGAACAGCGTGGCGGGTGGCCAGGAACGTGCCGTTCACGTTGATGTCGGTGATCCGGCGAAAGGTCGCTTCAACCGCATCGCCGGGTTCCAGCAGCGGCGTGATCCGCTCCAGGCCCGCATTGTTCACCAGCACGTCGATCCGGTCCAGCGCGGTTAGCGCCCGGGCCAGTGCGGTGCTGTCAGTGACGTCGCATTCCAATGCGCGCACCTGCCGCCCGGTCTCGGCGGTGATGGCGCGGGCGGCGTCATGAATGCCCGCGCCCGAGGACAGGATGGTGACCTCGGCCCCCGCCTTGGCAAAGGCGCCGGCGACTGCGCGGCCGATACCGCGACTGGCCCCGGTGACCAGCACGCTCTCGCCCGTGAAGTCATAGGCGACGCGCCCCATCGCCTAAGCCTCCCGGGCGTGCATGATGCGGCCGATCAGGTTCAAGAGAACCTGCGCGGCCAATGTCGTAGTGCTGCCGGAATGGTCATAGTCCGGCGCGACCTCGACCAGATCGACACCGACGACCCGACCCCGGCGGCAAAGCCCTGCCAGCAGTTCCAGCACTTCGTAGTAGCTGAGACCGCCATGGCTCGGTGTGCCGGTGCCAGGTGCTATCGACGGATCGAACCCGTCGATGTCGATGGTGACGTAATAGCGCGCGCCTTCCGGAATGCGCGCCAGCACGCCCTGGTTGCCGAGCGCGCGGATCCGGCGCACCGACAGGATGTCGGACCCGGCGGCGCGGGCCGCCTCATACCCCTCGCGCGAGGTGGAGGAGACGTTGCGGATGCCAAGCTGCGTCATCCCGGTGACCCAGGACTTCTCCGAGGCGCGACGCATCGGGTTGCCGTGGCCGAAGCGGACACCATGGCGGACGTCGACGAAATCCAGATGCGCATCGAACTGGACGATGTGGATCGGGCCGTTCCTGGCGCAATCGTCTTCAAACGCGTCGATGCAAGGGATGTTGATCGAATGGTCACCGCCCAGCACAACCGGCAAGGCCCCGGCTGCAAGTATCTTGCGCAGGCCGTAGGCAATGTTGGCATGGCTTTGCACGGTGTCGGTGTGAACGATATCGGCGTCGCCGATGTCCACCATTCGCACCCGGTCGGTCAGCAGATAGGTCACATCGTCTTCGTGGTCATAGGCCCCGCCATGACCGAACGAGAACAGGGTCGATGCCTCACGAATGCCGCGCGGTCCGAAACGCGCGCCGGCTCGGAACTGGGTGCCGAAATCAAAGGGCGCGCCCATGATGGCGACATCGGCGTCAATCGCGTCCCAGTCGGCGACATGGGGCGATTTTCCGAAGGTGGCAATGCCGACGAACGGCAGGTTCAGGCGGCCCTTGTCATAAGCATTCTGCGACATTCCAACGGCTCCGGCAGGATGATCCCACCAATGGAACACGCGAGCGTTCTTTCAAAAATATCTATGATTTAATGTTTACATGTGAAATTATCTATGCATGAGCACCGCACCGGCATCCGCCATCGCCGACGTTGATCTGCGCCTTCTGCGGGTCTTCAGCGCCATAGTTCAAGCCAACGGCTTTTCGGCTGCGGAAGAGGCACTTGGCATGACCCAGGCCACGATTTCGGTGCATATGCGCAACCTGGAGGACCGGCTGGGCGTGCGGCTGTGCGAACGTGGCCGGGGCGGGTTCTTCCTGACCGAGGCCGGGCGTCAGGTGCATTCCGCCATGCTGGACCTCTTCGGCTCGCTGCAGCGCTTTCATGGCGCGGTGGCTGATGCCCGTGGCGAACTGACCGGCGACCTCGCGTTCGGAACCGTGGACGCAATGACCACGAACGGCAAGCTGAGCCTGGATCGGGCGATGGCCGCCTTCAACGCCCGCGCCCCGCGGGTGCGCCTGTTCATCGATATTGCCTCCCCGCAGGATCTGGCGCGGGGCCTGCTGACCGGCCGCTATCAGCTCGCGCTGATGCCGACAGACCAGCCACCGGCAAGGATGGAGTCGGTCGAGGTCTTCCGCGAAAGACAGAACCTCTATTGTGGCCGCGGGCATCCGCTTTTCGGGGTCGCTGGCGCGGATCTGACCGATGACCGTCTTGCTCTCCAACCCTTTGCAGGCCGCAGCTACATGGCCGAGGCCGCGCGCTGTGGAATTGCCTTTGAAAAACAGGCTGTGACCGCACACATGGAGGGAACGCTGCTCTTGCTGCTCTCCGGCGCCTATGTCGGCTTCCTGCCCGATCACTTCGCTGCCCCGCATGAGGCGGTCGGTCGCCTGCGCGCCCTTGCGGCGGATCGCGTGTCCTTCAACGACACCTTCCACATCGTCTGGCCGCGCAGTCGCCCCACACGAGCGGTGGAATTGCTGGTCGAGACGATTATGGCAGCCAATCAGAGCGGGTTGTCGGCATGCTAGAGGAACAGCGCCCGCCCGCAACGTGCCTATGAGCTTCTTTGAGCCACCAACAGGTAGCCGGAGCCCGCCGCTAAACGACCAAAGGATAGGGCAAAAGCAATGCAATTCCTTCCGTTGCAGCACTTGCACGGGGCTCTTTTCTGCTTGCCGGTTCGACTGCCCCTACCTGGCGCTGCAGTGTGATCGAGAGGCAGCTTCACGAAATACAGTGGTAGGGCATCGCACACGCGAATGACGGCCCCCCCTCACCAGTCCCTCAACCGCTTCGATAAGCCGCCCGGACTCCTCGCTCACCTCCCTTGCCGCAACGGACGCCCGCGCTCGTTCGTCGTAGGGGCAGCGGAAGGAGTCCTAAACCTTCGCGATGTAGGTCTCGAAATCCACCCGGATCAGATCCGCGCAGGTCCGCATGTCCTCTCTGGACCGGGGCAGGAACGACCGCTCGGGCGGGGTACGGGCATGCGCCTGACCAGCCGGTGCGAAGGCGGCGATCAACGACTGAAAGGGCATGTTGCGCGCGCAAGTCATGTGCAGGGCAAGACTCCTTTGCCGCCCTTAGTATCACGATGCTGACAGGTATTCTGAGCGGGTCTTGGCGCGCTGTCGGGCGCTGACATGTGTCCGGCCTCTGATGCGGCCATGTGGATGCCGCAGGCCCGGATGGTGTTCGAGGGTCGGGTCCAGGTCAAAGCCGCGTGCTTGAAGGCACTCTGTTGCGCCCCGGTTCTCCCGATCCCGTCTCAGGACCGTTGAGCCATACTGCTCCTTGCTCTCTTTCGCTCCGACGTCCTCGCGACCGACGGCCGGCCTCTGCCGCCAGGGCCGAAGACTGGTAGACGCCACCCCGTTCCGTGAGGGCCCAGATCGAACCCACGAACGCCACTGGTTCAAGAGAGCGGCTGAGGCCGCGCCGTCTTGTTAGCCAGTGCCACCCTCCCGGACGCAACAGCCCCACGCGCCCGGATCGAGAAGGCGCCAAAGGCGACAAACACATTTTTCGCAAGGTCGAGCCCGACCGAGATAATCTTCGACATGACCGTCCTCTTTTGTGGATCCTCGCAGGCCCACCTTGGCGCAGCGATGCAATCGGATGGCGGTCACATCATCAGAGCCCCTTGACGGCGGCGGCGGAACGTCGTTCCTAGGCGAAAACAGGCAGCGGCGGAAACCCATTGAAATGAACAGTGTTTTGAACGCGAAAAAGGCGACACTCGGCATCGTGGCAGCGGCGGCGCTCGGCTTCGGGGGCTGGACCGCATGGAGCGAATGGAGCGCCGCGGCGAAAGACCGCCTGCCTGCCGGCATCGTCAGCACGAACGGCCGGATAGAGGCTGCAACGGTAGATGTGGCCTCGGAAGTGGCGGGTCGTGTGGTGGACATCGCCGTCAGAGAGGGCGACCGGGTGGCGAGCGGCCAGGAGGTCGCCCGGCTCGACCCGTTGTCCGCGCGCGCAGAAATCGAACGCTCCGGGGCCGAGGCCGAACGCGCCCGTCAGGCCGTGACCGTCGCCGAGGCGATGCTGGCCGCGCAGGAGGCGGAACTGACCTTTGCCCGGCAGGAATTCGACCGCACCGCCGCGCTGGCCGATCTGGACGTCGGCTCGCACCGCGCGCACCAGCAATCGCAGCAGGCCCTGACCGCCGCCGAAGCCGGCTTGGCCAGCCGCACCGCCGGGGTGGCCGAAGCGGTCGCCGCCGTGCGGGCTGCAGAGGCGGCCCTCGAAAGCGCCCGCATCGCGCTTGCGCGGACCGAGATCGCGGCGCCGGTCGCGGGAACCGTCCTTTACCGCCTGATCGAAACCGGCGCAGTCATCCCGGCGGGCGGCCGCATCGTCACGTTGCTTGATCTGGACGATGTCACGATGACCGTTTTCCTGCCCGCTGGTGACGCCGGCCGGCTGGTGCTTGGCGACGAGGCGCGCGTAATCCTCGACGCCCTGCCCGAGACGGTGCTGCCGATGACCGTCAGCTTCGTCTCGCCCGACGCGCAGTTCACGCCCAAGACGGTCGAGACCGACGCCGAGCGTGAACGGCTGATGTTCCGGGTCGAACTGCGGGCGCCGGCCGATCTTGACGAACGGCTGGGCGGGCGACCGGTCAGCGGGTTGCGCGGCGTTGCCTATCTGCGCACCGATCCGGGCGCGGGCTGGCCGGAACGGCTTGCCACCTCCGACGCGACGGCCGGCGCGGCGACGGAATGATTCTGCCCGAAGGGACTGCGGCCGGGATGGAGCCCGCTACCGCCGCGCTGCGCGAGGTCACGCACCGCTATGGCAAGGTCGTCGCACTCGACAACGTGACCGTCAGCTTTCCGGCGGGGCGGATGGTCGGCCTGATCGGCCCCGACGGGGTCGGCAAATCGACGCTTCTCGCACTGATCGCCGGGGTCAGGCGCGCCCAGTCGGGTGGGGTGACGGCGCTTGACGGCGACATGCGGAACCGACGCGACCGGCGCAACCGGGTGGGGCGCATCGCCTATATGCCGCAGGGGCTGGGGCGGAACCTCTATCCCACACTCAGTGTGCGCGAGAATCTCGACTTCTTCGCACGCCTCTACGGCCTTCCGCCGGACGAACGCCGGTCGCGCATCGCCGAATTGCTGGCGGCGACCGGGCTCGACCCCTTTCCCGACCGACCGGCAGGCAAGCTGTCGGGCGGCATGAAGCAGAAACTATCGCTCTGCGCCAGCCTGTTGCACGACCCCGACCTCCTGATCCTGGACGAGCCGACGACCGGCGTCGATCCCTTGTCGCGGCGGCAGTTCTGGGACCTCATCACGCGCATCCGCTCCCGGCGTCCGGGCATGAGCGTGATCGTCGCCACCGCCTACATGGACGAGGCGCAGCGCTTCGACTGGCTGGTCGCGGTCGACGCTGGCCGGATCGCCGCCGAGGGCACACCGGCCGACCTTCTGGCCCGCACCGGGCAAGCGACGCTCGAGGATGCCTTCGTGGCGCTGCTTCCCGAACCGCGCCGGCGCGGTTATGGCGGGCTGGTGATCCCGCCGCGCGAGGACGGCGACAACACGGCGGCGATCGAGGCCTTCGGACTGACCAAGACCTTCGGCAGCTTCACCGCCGTGGACGATGTGAGCTTCCGCATCGGCAAGGGCGAGATCTTCGGCTTTCTCGGCTCGAACGGTTGCGGCAAGTCAACGACGATGAAGATGCTGACCGGCCTGATCCCGGCCAGCGCCGGGCGTGCGCTGCTTCTGGGCAAGTCGGTCGATGCCAACGATCTGGGTGTGCGTCGGCGCGTCGGCTACATGTCGCAGTCCTTCTCGCTTTACGGCGAACTGACGATCCGCCAGAATCTGGCATTGCACGCGGGGATCTTCGAATTGCCGCAAGCCGAGCGCACGCCGCGGGTGGCCGAGCTCTTGGTTGATTTCGATCTGGTCGAAGTGGCCGATAGCCTGCCAGAAGCCCTGCCGCTGGGGGTGCGCCAACGGTTGCAACTCGCGGTCGCGGTGCTGCACCGGCCCGAGGTGCTGATCCTCGACGAGCCGACCTCGGGCGTCGATCCGGTGGCGCGCGATGCCTTCTGGCGCTATCTCATCACCCTGTCGCGGCGCGACCGCATCACCATCTTCCTGTCCACCCATTTCATGAACGAGGCCGAGCGCTGCGACCGCGTGTCCTTGATGCATGCTGGCCGTGTGCTGGCGGTGGGCGCCCCGGCCGAACTGGCGGCGACAAAGGGCGATGGCTCGCTCGAGGCCGCCTTCATCGCCTATCTGGAAGAGGCGTCGGGCACGCCCGAGGCGCCGGCCGCCGCACCGGCCGACCCCGACCTCGCTGCAGCGCCGCCACAGGCCGCCAGCCTGCGCGCCGAGCGGTCGGCGCGGGCGGTCTTTGACCCGTCGCGCCTCTGGGCCTATGCCCGCCGCGAGACGGTCGAGATCCTGCGCGATCCGATCCGCATCGCCTTCGCGCTGGCCGGACCGCTGATCCTGATGTTCGCCTTCGGCTTCGGCATCAGCTTCGACGTGGAGAACCTGTCCTACGCGGTCATCGACGAGGACCGCACACCCGAGAGTCGCCTGTTCCTCGAAAGTTTCGAGGGGTCGCGCAACTTTGCCCGCGCCGCCGATCCGGTCGATCTTGTGGCGGCAGAACGGACGATGCGGCGCGGGCAGCTGGTGATGGTGGTAGAGATTCCCGCCGGTTTCGGCCGTGACCTGCGCGCCGGGCGGCCAACCGAGGTTTCGGTGTCGATCGACGGCGCGATGCCATTCCGCGCCGAGACCGCGCGCGGCTATGTCGCGGGCGCAATCGAGACAATGGCCGACAGGCTCGCCCGGACCGACCCCGCGCGGCTCTCGGGCAGCTCGGTGTCGGCAGCCGAGATCGGTGTCCGCTTCCGCTACAACCAGGATTTCCGCAGCAGCGCCGCGATCGTGCCGGGGATCATCATGCTGATGATGATCCTGATTCCGGCGATGATGACCGCGATCGGCGTGGTGAGAGAAAAGGAGACCGGCTCGATCACCAACTTCCGCGCGACGCCGGTCACGCGGATCGAATTCCTGCTGGGCAAGCAGGCGCCCTATATCGCGCTGTCGTTCTTCAGCTTTCTGTCGCTGTTGGTCGTGGGCTGGCTGGTGTTCGCGGTGCCGGTGCGGGGCTCGTTGCCGATGCTGATCGCCAGCGGCCTGTTCTACGTCGCCGCGACCACCGGCTATGGTCTCTTGATTTCGTCCTTCACCCGCTCGCAGGCGGTGGCACTGTTTCTGACCCCGATCACGCTGATCACCCCTGCGATGAACTTCTCGGGAATGCTGACGCCGGCCTCGGCGCTGGCACCGGAGGCCTGGTATATCGGGCGCGCCTTTCCGGCAGCCTGGTTCCAGGACGCCAGCGTGGGCGCGATCACCAAGGGCCTCGGCTTCGCCGACCTCTGGCAGGTGCCCGTGGTGCTGGCCCTCTTCGCCGTGCTCTACCTCGTCGTCGCTGCCGCCGCTTTGCCAAAACAGGAACGCTGACATGCGCCGATTCCTCAGGAGTGTCCTGCGACTTTGCGGCAAGGAGGCACACAGCCTGCACCGCGATGTCGTCATGCTGGCGCTGATCGCCTATGCCTTCACCTATGCGGTCTATTCCGCCGCCACAGACGAGAACTTCGACGTCGAGCAGGCGGCCGTCGCCGTCGTGGACGACGACCGCTCGGCCCTGTCGCGCCGCCTGATCGCGGCCTTGCAGGAACCGATGTTCCGCCCGCCGGTCCTGATCGAGGCCGGGCAGGTCGATCGCGCGATGGACCTCGGTCGCTATGTCTTCGTGATCGAGATCCCGCCGCGCTTCGAAGCCGACCTCACCGCGGGGCGGCAGACCGCGCTGCAGATCAATGTCGATGCGACGGCGATGTCGCAGGCGGGCAACGGCGCCGCCTTCCTGCAGGAAATCATCGGGCGCGAGATCCGGGAGGCGCTCGGTGCCGCGGTGCCGCAGCTTCCTGTCGATCCGGTGGTGCGGCTGCTCTACAACCCGAACACCACGGCGGAATGGTTCACCTCGGTCATGGAGATCATCAACATGACCACCATGCTGTCGGTGATCCTCGGCGGTGCTGCGGTGATCCGCGAACGCGACCACGGCACGATCGAGCACCTGCTGGTGATGCCGGTGACCCCGGCCGAGATCATGCTGTCGAAGATCCTGGCGAACGGGCTGGTGATCGTCGCGGCGGCGCTCAGCTCACTGATCGTCATCGCGGGCTGGCTTCTGGGCGCGCCGCTGGCCGGATCGCTCTGGCTGTTCGCGGCGGGTGCCTTCATCTACCAGCTTTCGGTGATGGCGCTTGGCGTGCTTCTGGCCACCTTCGCCGGCTCGATGCAGCAGTTCGGCCTTCTGTCCATTCCCGTGCTGGTGTCGATGTCGCTCCTCTCCGGGGCGCGGACGCCCTTGGAAAGCAGCCCCGATTGGCTGCAGACGCTGATGTTCGCCGTGCCGTCCAGCCACTTCACCTCCTTCGCACAGGCGGTGCTGTATCGGTCCGCCGATCTGTCGCAGGTGTGGATGAAACTCGCGGCGATGGCGGCGACTGGCGCGATCTTTTTCTTCATCGCGCTGAGACGGTTCCGCACCTCGATGACAGTGTCCGGCTGATGCAGTGGCAGCGGCCCCACAGCGGAGCGATCCGCGCACGCGCGGCAAGAAACCTGGCCAGCAACACGGCGGTCGCGTAGCCCGGAAATCCGATGCGCGGCGTGGGGACCGTTAA